>JBKPHE010000090.1:0-15157 GCA_046744485.1 Actinomycetota bacterium
GTGGGAGCGGAAACACAGCGAGGAGCCCACGGTGCAAGGCGTGATCAAGTCGTACGACCCCGGATCCAGGGACGGGATCGTGATGCGGGACACCGATCTGGCGGAGATCGATCTCGCCCCCGACGCGCTCCGCGGCCCCCGGCCGTCGGCGCCGAGGCCGGCCAGGCCGGCCATCGACCAGGCGGCCAGCAGCGCGGTGGCGCCCAACAGCATCGCTCCCAGGGGTGGCCTGCGCTGGCGCATGGTGAGGCTCCGGTGGTCGTGGTCGGATTGACTTCGCCGCCGACGCCCGGTCCGGATGAGGACCGACGCGGCTCGCCTTGGGCCGCAGCGGAAACCGTCCGGTACGGTGGGGGACCCACCGCAGCCAGCCCGGCCCGAGCGGCCGTGGGAGCGGAAACACAGCGAGGAGCCCACGGTGCAAGGCGTGATCAAGTCGTACGACCCCGGATCCAGGGACGGGATCGTGATGCGGGACACCGATCTCGCCGAGATCGATCTCGCTCCCGACGCACTCCGCGGCTCCGTCTTCCGCCAACTACGCCAGGGCCAGCGTGTGATCTTCGACCTCGACGGCGAGGGTCGCGCCACACACCTGCGGCTGGGATCGGAGGTCGACATGGGGACGCCGGGGCTCGATCCCGAGCGCTTCCCGGTAGGAGACGACACGACCTCCACCTGAGCTAGCGGACCCGGACATCGCCGCGGAGGACCATGGCCGCAACCACCAACAACCAGAAGCTCGAGAACTGGGTCGACCATTGGGCCCGGGTCCTGCAACCGGACCGGGTCGAGTGGTGCGATGGCTCCGACGAGGAATGGGAGCGGTTGACGCAGCTGCTGGTCGACGGTGGCACATTCGAACGCCTCAACCCGGAGCGCCGGCCCAACAGCTTCCTGGCCCGGTCCGACCCGGCCGACGTCGCCCGGGTCGAGGACCGGACCTTCATCTGCTCAGAGCGCGAGGCCGATGCCGGCCCCACCAACAACTGGCGGGACCCGGCCGAGATGAAGGCAGAGCTGACCACCCTGTTCACGGGAGCCATGCGCGGTCGCACGCTGTACGTCGTGCCGTTCTCGATGGGTCCGCTCGGGTCGCGCATCGCCCACATCGGCGTGCAGCTCACCGACTCGGCCTACGTCGCCGCCAGCATGCGGATCATGACCCGCATGGGCCAGGGTCCGCTCGACGTGCTGGGCGCTGACGGCGAGTTCGTCCCCTGCCTGCACTCGGTCGGCTATCCGCTGGTCGATGGCGACGGCAACGCCCGCGAGGACGTGCCGTGGCCGTGCGATGCCGAGCGCAAGTACATCGTCCACTTCCCCGAGACCCGGGAGATCTGGTCCTACGGATCCGGCTACGGGGGCAACGCCCTGCTGGGCAAGAAGTGCTTCGCACTCCGCATCGCCTCGACCATGGCCCGCGACGACGGCTGGATGGCCGAGCACATGCTCATCCTCGGGGTCACGCCGCCCCAGGGCGAGAAGCGCTACATCGCGGCGGCGTTCCCTTCGGCGTGCGGCAAGACCAACATGGCGATGATGATCCCCACCCTGCCGGGGTGGAAGGTCGAGACCGTGGGCGATGACATCGCCTGGATGAAGTTCGGTGCCGACGGCCGGCTCTATGCCATCAACCCCGAAGCCGGCTTCTTCGGTGTGGCGCCGGGGACGGGCAAGGACACCAACCCCAATGCCGTCGCCACCCTGTACGGCAACTCGATCTTCACCAACGTCGCCGAGACCGACGACCGCGACGTGTGGTGGGAAGGTCTGTCGGCGCCGCCCGACCACGCGATCGACTGGCGGGCCAACGACTGGACGCCGGCGTCGGACGCGCCCGCCGCCCACCCCAACGCCCGGTTCACCACGCCGGCGTCCCAGTGCCCGTCGATCGCCCCCGAGTGGGAGGACCCCGAGGGCGTGCCCATCTCGGCCATCCTGTTCGGCGGCCGCCGGGCCACGAACGTGCCGTTGGCGACCGAGTCCTTCGACTGGACGCACGGCGTGTTCCTCGGCTCGATCATGAGCTCGGAGAAGACGGCCGCGGCCGCGGGCACCGTCGGCGAGCTCCGCTTCGACCCGTTCGCCATGCTGCCTTTCTGTGGCTACAACATGGGCGACTACTTCGCCCATTGGCTGGAGATCGGCGAGGCCACCGGCGCCGACAAGCTGCCCAAGCTCTTCTGGGTCAACTGGTTCCGGCGCAGCGAGGACGGCTCCTTTCTGTGGCCCGGCTTCGGGGACAACAGCCGCGTCCTCGCCTGGGTCGTCCAGCGGGTCGCCGGCGAGGGGGCGGCGGTCGACACCCCCATCGGCCGGGTGCCGGCGCCCGGTGCGATCGACACCACCGGCCTCGACATCGACACCGAAACGCTGGCCGAGCTCGTCGACGTCGACTCCGAGTCGTGGCGCCAGGAGCTACCCCAGCTCGAGGATCACTACCGGAGGCTCGGCGACCACGTGCCCACCGAGCTGAGGGAACAGCTCACCGAGCTCGAGAAGCGCCTGGCCGCGGGCTGAGGCGCGCGCACAGACCGGCAGGGGTGGCCGAGGGACCACGTCGGTGCCCGCGCGCGTCCCCATGCCAGGGTCCCTGACCGATCAGGCAGTTGAGTGCATGGACATCAGGTTTGTTGTACGCTCCTTTGTGGTAGTCGATAGATGGGCATCTCAGAGGAGGTCAAATCCGATGCTCATGCGTTTCGATCCGTTCCGTGAGGCTGACCGCATGGCTGAGCAGATCGACCAGGTGTTTCGCCGGGGCAGCTCGGTGATGCCGATGGACGCGGTCCGCCGCGGCGACCGGGTGTTGGTCAACTTCGATCTGCCCGGTGTCGATTCCGACGGCATCGACCTGACCGTCGAGCGTGACGTGCTCACGGTTACCGCCACCCGTCGCTTCGAGAAGTCAGAGGGTGACGAGGTCCTCGCGAGCGAGCGGCAGCAAGGCACCTTCACGCGCCGGGTGCTGCTGGGTGAGAGCCTCGACACATCGAAGCTCGAGGCCAACTACGACCACGGCGTGTTGTCGATCTCCATCCCGGTGGCCGAGCAGGCACAGCCCCGCAAGATCGCGGTGCGCGGCAGCCAGTCCCGCACGCCGATCGAAGCGGGGTCGCACGAGACCCCGGCCGAGTCGGTCGGCAGCGAGGGCTGATCCCCGGGGGTCAGAAATCCCCCGAGCAGTGGCATCAGCTGGGCGCTGAGGGCGCCCCACGTGGGCGCCCTCAGGCGCGTTACCCGTGATCGTCCGGGTGTCCCGGCTCGCCTCCGTGCTCGGCGTCGCACATCAACCCGTGCTCGTCCACCCCTGCGAAGCGGCCGCGCGGCGTGTCGACGATCCAGACGTCGACCATCGGCGGCGGGATGGGGATCGCGCCCCATTCACACCTGCCGCCGACCGCGATGCCCACCAGCCTGAGCCCTTCGAAGCAGAGGTTCGTGTGGACGTGCCAGCCGGGTAGGAACGCAATGTCCTCGGGGATCGTGTCCATCGTGTGCCCCAGCCCGAGCATGTACATCGCCGCCTCGAGCACGGGACCGTCGGCCGCGTTGCGGAAGACGAGCGACTCCGGGAACTCCGGGTTGAGCGTGTACTGGTCGCCGATCCAGCCGGTGTTGATCCAGTGCTGGTACCCGTTGGGCTGCATGCCGTCGGTGATCCACACGTAGCCGAGCAGGCCGAGGATCGCGCGGTTGCGATAGCGCTCGAGCGCGACCTCCGTGTCGGCGATCAACTTGGTGGCCAAGGCCACCTGCTCCGGGGTCCAGTTGTCCGGAAACTCGCCCGCGGGAGGATCCTCGTGGCCGGGATCCTCGGCGCCGGGCACCGGTGGCATGTCCCCGGGCTCCGGTTGGTCGGGCATGGGGTCGCGGGGAGCGGGCGCGCTGGGCGCCGGCTGCTCGGATGGGGGCTCGGGCTCGCTGACCACGGTGGTGTCCGGCGTGGGATCGCCGGACGGGGTGTCGCCGAGCGTCGTCGATGTCGTGGCCTGGCTGGTGGAGGTCGGATCACCGGGCTCACCACCGGTGCCGGAGGCGGCCGCGTGGTGCGGGATCACCAGGCCGCCCACCAGGCCCATGGCCAGCAACGTACGCCCAGCGCCCCCCGGCGGCGCCGGACCACCAGGTACCGCGTGAGCAGCGCGACGCTGCCCAGCCCGGCGAGCCCGAACCCTGCCCATCGGCACGTTGGTGCTGCGCGGCGCGAACTACGATGCGGCACCGGCCCGCCGGCACGAGGGAGGCTCGATGGCAGTCAGCGCGTACATCCTCATCCAGACCGAGGTGGGCAAGGCCGCTCAGGTGGCCAGCGAGGTGAGCGGAATCGACGGCGTGGTGTCGGCCGAGGACGTGACGGGCCCCTACGACGTGATCGCGCGGGCCGAGTCCGACACGGTCGACGAGCTGGGGAAGATGGTCGTGAGCCGGGTCCAGATGATCGAGGGCATCACCCGGACACTGACCTGCCCTGTGGTGCACCTCTAGCCAGGAACGCGATCGTGTCCCGTCAGCGGTTGGGGCCGATCACCATCGCGCGGATCCCGAGGCCCATCAGGAAGAGGCCGCCCAGCCCGTACAGCAGGTACCTGCGGCCCGCCAGCTGGTGGCGGTAGCTGTAGATGATCCCCACCGAGGCCAGGGCCACGAAGCCGTAGAACATGTGGAACTGCGGTGCCTCGCGGTCCTCGCGTGCGACGAGGACCACGCCCAGCACCACCTCGACCGCGATGGCGATCTCCGCCGCGGCCGTGAACCACCACAGCGAGCGCTGGCGCAACCCAGCCCAGCGGTGGGCGCCCAACGCCCACAACCCGGCGAGGCCGTTGGCGACGACCACGACCCAGGCCCCGACGACGTGGACGTCACGCAGGTCCACGGACGGTGCGTCGCGGTCAGGACCGGGCGGATGGCGGTGACTGGCCCGGCGACGTCGTGGAGATCTCGTACGACCACAGCTCGCTCGACACCGACACCGGCCCGCCCGTGTGCGGGTGCGGCTTGTCCGTGCCGGCATGCCCGTGCCCGAATGCCGGGCTGTTGACCCACGCCTGGAACGACTCCTCGTCACGCCATCGGGTGACCACCAGCCACGTGGTGCGGCCGTCGGTGGGCTTGAGGAGCTCGAAGCCCTCGAACCCGTCCTGGTCGTCGACGGCGCCCGCCCGCGCCGCGAAGCGGCGGCCCAGCTCGTCGCCCGAGTCCTCGGGGACCGTGATCGCGTTGATCTTCACAATCGTCACGCGGCCCATCATGGCGTCCCGTCGGCGGTCGCGTGCAACACGCGGCCGCGGATCAGCGGGGCGCCGCTGACTCCACGCCGGCGAACACGTCGTGGTCGCGGTGACCGGCCGGAACGCCCCGCCGGATGTAGAACTCGGTGCCCATGGCGGCCCGGAAGGCCTCGGGCGGCATGGCCAGGAACAGGCCGGTGTCGTGGACCTGGCTGGCGTGGGCGGCGATGGCCGCGCGCTTGCGGTCGAGGAAGTCGCCCACGTCGACCACGGTGGTGATCGCCTCCTCGGGCACGCCGAAGATGACGGATTCGTCGTCGAGGTCGGGCGCGGCGCCGACGTGTTGACCAGCGGCTGCCGCCTCGGCGATCAGCGCCTTGACATGCGCGCGGCTGATGGTGGCCTCGAGCACGTGCGGCGTGCCGGCCAGCTCCGCAGCCCGGCTGCCCACCCGGTGGACCTGGATGTGGTCGGGGTGGCCGTAGTTGCCGTTCTCGTCGTAGACGGTGAGGACGTCGGCCGATTCCTCTCGCAGGATGCCCGCGACGCGGGTGGCCGCCTCCTCGACGTCTGCCCGCCAGAAGCACCGGGGGTCGTCGTTGTCGGGCGTGCCCATCATCCCCGAGTCCCGGTACCCCAACCACACCACCCGGTGGACACCCAGCGCTTCGGCCGACCGCATGGCCTCGGCCATCCGCCGTTCGACCAGCGACTCGCCCGGCTCGAGCAGGCCATCGGGCGCCTCACCCGCCTCGCCTCGGGTCGCGTACGTCACCACGACGCGGTGGCCGTCGTGCACGGCCTTGGCCAGCGAACCCGACTGCAGAAGGCACTCGTCGTCGGGGTGGGCGTGGAAGGCGACCAGGTTTGCCATGGCCAGCATTCTGGCGGGGGCCAACGACGATGCGGCGCCCGTCAGGCGATGGCGCCCGCTTCACGCAGCTTGGCGACGCGGTCCGCCTCGAAGCCGGCCGCGGCCAGGATCTCGTCCGTGTGCTGGCCGGCATGCGGCGGCGGCGACGATATCTCGGGCTTGGTGCGGCCGAACCGGGGCGCCGGGCCCGGCTGACGGATGCCCGCGACCTCGACGAACGTGTGGCGGTCGACGTTGTGGGGATGCTCGATCGCCTCGGGGATCGACAGCACCGGGGCGAAGCACACGTCGGTCCCCTCCATCAGCTCGGACCACTCGTCCCGGGTCTTCGTCTTGAAGATCGCGGCCAGCCGTTCCTTTAGCGCCGGCCACTGCACCCGGTCGTGCTGCCAGGGGAGCTCCTCGCCCTCGAGCCCGGTGAGCCGCAGCAGCTCCGCGTAGAACTGCGGCTCGATCGAGCCGATCGATACGTACTTGCCATCCGCCGTCTCGTAGACGTTGTAGAAGTGGGCGCCGGTGTCGAGCATGTTGGTGCCGCGCTCGTCGTCCCAGACCCCCATTGCCCGCAGTGCGTGGGTCATGGTCATCAGCACGGCGGCGCCGTCGACCATCGCGGTGTCCACGACCTGGCCCCGTCCGGAGCGCTGCGCCTCGAGCACGCCGCACACGACGCCGAAGGCCAGCAGCATGCCGCCGCCGCCGTAGTCGCCGATGAGGTTGAGCGGCGGTACCGGGGCCTCGCCCCGCCGCCCGATGGGATCGAGCGCGCCCGCCAGGGCGATGTAGTTGATGTCGTGGCCCGCAGCCCCCGCCAGCGGGCCGTCCTGCCCCCAACCCGTCATCCGGCCGTAGACCAGCTTGGGGTTGCGGGCCAGGCACTCGTCGGGACCGATGCCGAGCCGCTCGGCGACCCCGGGGCGGAAGCCCTCGATGAGGGCGTCCGCCCGCTCGACGAGGTCGAGCACCACGGCGACGCCGTCGGGGTTCTTCAGGTCGACACCGATCGACCGACGCCCCCGGTTGTTCAGGTCGGCCGGCGGATTGGCGGGGTCGCCGCCGGCGACCTTCTCGGCCCGGTCGACCCTGATCACCTCGGCGCCCATGTCCGCCAGCATCATGGCGCAGAACGGGCCTGGCCCGATCCCAGCGATCTCGACGACGGTGATTCCGGCCAGGGGTCCCATTGGGGCGTCCTCCGTTGCGTTGATCCGGCGGTCGGCTGGTGCCAGCTACGCCAGTTGCTTTCAGCTCTTGGCCACTCCGTGGCCGCGCCGCTCGCGCCCTGTTCGGGCGCCCTCGAGAAAGTGGCCGCAGATGGCGTCGACCAACGTCGGCCACAGGGGCGGGGCCAGGTCGTGGCCCATGCCGTCGACCAGCCAGAGCTTGGCATCGGGGATCACCTCCGCGGTCCGCTCCCCGCCCGAGGGTTGGACGAGCGTGTCGGCGGTGCCGTGGATCACCAGCGTCGGGATGGCGAGCGTGGCCAACCCGGAGGACCGGCTGCCCGACGCCAGGATGGCGGCCAGCTGTCGGGCGATTCCCACGGGCTCGTGGCAGCGGTCCCACGACTCGCCTGCCAGCCGGCGCAGATGCTCCTCGTCGAACAGGCCGGGGCTCCCCCACACGTGGGCCTGGCGCACGGCTCCGTCCTGCGCCTCCTCGCGAGTCTGCGCCGGGGGCGCGACGAGCGCGGCCATCGCCTCAGCGGTCGGGTGGCCCACGTCGGGGTCGCCGGTCGTGGACATGATCGAGGTCAGCGTCAGCACGCGGGCGGGGTGGGACAAGGCGATCGACTGGGCGATCATCCCGCCCATCGACACGCCCACCACGTGGGCACGGTCCACGCCGAGGTGGTCGAGCAGGCCGACAGCGTCGTCGGCCATGTCGGACAGCCGGTAGGGCACGGGGGGCGGCCCCGAGCCCGACGCCTCCGACGCGAACAACCCGAACACGTCGACACCGCCCTCGAGGTGGGTGGACAGCCCCACGTCGCGGTTGTCGAAGCGCACGACGTGGAACCCGCGCGCGGCTATGAGGCGGCACAGCTCCGGGTCCCACTGGATCAACTGGCCTCCCAGGCCCATGACGAGCAGGACCGTGGGATCCGACGGATCGCCCGTCGTGTCGTAGCAGATCTCGATCCCGTTGACGTTGGCGGTGGGCAGCTCGCTCATGGCGCCATCGTGTTGCCTCTTGACCGGCGGGTCAAGCGGGGTTCGTGCCACCATCGGTCCGTGCCCACCTTCGGCGTCCACACAGGACTGCAGAACACGACCGTGGCCGACCTCCGCAGCCTGTGGCGGCGGGCGGAGGACGCCGGCTTCGACGCCATAACGGTGTGGGACCACCTGTACTCGTCGGACCTCAGCACGTACGAGTGCCATGAGGCGGTCGCCATGCACGCCGCCCTCGCCGGCGCCACCACCCGGGTGCGCTGCGGTTGCCTCGTCTACTGCGTCGGCTACCGCCACCCCGGCGTCCTCGCCAAGGCGGTCTCCACCATCGACCACCTGTCCGGCGGGCGAGCCGAGGTCGGCCTCGGCGCCGGCTGGGCCCAGGCGGAGTACGCGGCATACGGCGTCCGGTTCCCGTCCGCCGGCGAGCGGCTCGACCTGCTGGAGGAGGCGGCCGGCGCCATCCGCAGCCTGCTGCACCACGGAAAGGCGGACTCCGCCGGCACGCACGTTCGGCTGGACGACGCCCGGCTCGAACCCCGGCCCGTGCAGCCGCACCTGCCCATCTGGATCGGGGGCACCGGCGAGCGGCGCACGGCCCGCATCGTCGCCCGCCACGGCGACGGCTGGAACGTGCCCTTCGTCGCCGCCGACGTGCTGGCCCACAAGCGAGGGGTCCTCGACGACCGCTGCGCTGCGGAGGGCCGCGATCCCGGCGAGGTGTGGCTCGGCGTCAACGTCGTGTTCTGCGACGACGAGGCGTCGCTGGCCGCCCAGTTCGGGCCCCGGGCCGAAGCCGTGCGGGCCGGCGCCGTGGTGGGAACGAGCGTCGACCAGGCGACGGACGCCGTCGGCCGGTACCTGGCTGCCGGCGCCGACCAGGTCAATGTGGCCCTCCGAGCGCCGTGGAACGATGGCGCGCTCGATCGGGCCGCCGCCGCGGTGGCGGCGCTGCGCTAGGGCCCCAACCCGGGACGGGCAGCAGGACGGCACCAGGACGGCAGCGGGATACGAGGCAACGCATGTCCGACCAGCGCATCGACGAGCTCAGCGGGTCCGCAGTCGTCATCGCGGGCGGCCGTCAGCAGCGCCCCCACCGGCCGTCGACGGCCTGCCCGTTCTGCGTCGGGGGCCTGGAGGCGCCCGAGCCCTACGACGTGAAGGCCCTCGTCAATCGCTGGCCGTCGTTCCCCGACGGGCGCAGCGAGGTGGTGCTCTACACGCCCGAGCACGACGCCAGCCTCCCCGACCTGGGCGCGCGAGGGGCCCGGCAGGTCGTCGACCTGTGGACCGACCGCACCGCCGCCCTCGGGTCCCGCGACGACGTCGCCTACGTGTTGGTGTTCGAGAACCGGGGCGTGGAGGTGGGCGCCACCGTCTCCCATCCCCACGGGCAGATCTACGCCTACGGCGAGGTGCCGGCCGTCCCGCTGACGGAACTGCGACGGACCGCGAGGGGCGACTGCCCGTTGTGCGCACCGCGCGATCCGGCGCTGGAGGTCGCCGCGGCCGCCGACTGGCGCGCCTGGGTGCCGACCGCCAGCGCCTACCCGTACGGGATGCTGCTGGCGCCCGACGTCCACCGTCCCGACCTGCCGGCGCTCGACGGACCCCAGCGGGACGGCTTGGCCGACCTGCTCGTCGACGTGCTGGCCCGGCTCGACCGGCTCTTCGACACCCCGCTCCCGTACATGATGTGGATACACCAACGACCCACCGACGGCGGCCCGTGGCCCGAGGCCCACCTCCATGTGCATATCGTCTCGCCGATGCGATCGCCCGACGTCCAGCGCTACGTGGCCGCCGGCGAGCTGGGAAGCGGTGTGTTCGTCAACCCGGTGGTCCCGGAGGACGCCGCCGCCGCACTGCGAGGAGCGTGATGGGACTGCGATCGTGGGCGCCGGGGCGGGTCAACCTGATCGGGGACCACACCGACTACATGGGCGGGCTCGTCCTGCCCCTGGCTATCGGGCTCGGTACCGAGATCACCGGTGACCGGGGAGGCAATTGGGTCATGGTGGGATCGGAACGGTTCGACGGGGTGGCCGAGATAGCGCTCGACGGCGGCGACGATCCGGCCAAGGTCGAGCCACCCTGGGCCCGCTACGTGGCGGCCGTGGTGGCCGAGCTGCAGCCCGACGACGGGCTGGTCGGCATGGTTCAATCGCAGCTGCCGCCGGGCGGTGGGCTGGCCTCGAGCGCGGCGCTCGAGGTGGCGCTCGCCGCCGCGCTGGGCGCAGACCTCGGCGACCCCATCGGCGTGGCCCAGGCATGCCAGCGGGCCGAGCAGCGGGCGGTCGGCGTGCCCTGCGGGATCATGGACCAGCTCGTCGCTGTGGCCGCCGAGGCCGATCAGGTCCTGCGCATCGACTGCCGGAGCCTCGCCCTCGAGAAGCTGCCCTTCCCCGAGGACGCCGAGATCCTGGTGGTCGACTCGGGGGAGCCCCGCGAGCTGTCCGGTTCCGCCTACGCCCAGCGCCGCAAGGAGTGTGAGGCGGCCGAGGACATCGTCGGTCCGCTCCGGGACGCATCACCGTCCGCCGTCGAGGCCATCGACGACCCGCTCCTCCGCCGGCGGGCGCGGCACGTGACCACCGAGAACGACCGCGTCGATGCCCTGGGGGCGGCGCTGGCCGACGGGCAGCTGCGCTACGCCGGCGAGCTGCTGGTCGCCAGCCACGCCAGCCTGCGCGACGACTTCGACGTCACCAGCCGGGCGCTCGACGAGCTGGTGGTCGCCCTGCGGGGCGTCCCAGGGGTGTACGGGGCCCGGGTGACGGGTGCCGGCTTCGGCGGTTGCGTGGTGGCGTTGTGCCAGCCCAAGACCCGGCTCAAGATGCCGGTCCTGTGGCGCGGCCGGCCGGCCGGCGGCGCGTGGAGCAGGGCCAACTGACGATTTTCTCCGCGAAGGTGGCCGCCGGGGCGACCGATCCCGCGGGGAAACGCGGGGTCAGCCCCAGAGCTGACGGCGCAGCCGCTCCGCAGCGGCGGGGGTGCGCACGCCCCACCAGAACAGGTCCTGGCCGTCGACCAGCACCACCGGCGCCACGTCATCGAGCAGTGGGATGTGGCGCTCGCGGAACGGATAGGGCTCGCTGGGCGCCAGCACCACGTCGGGTCGGCGGGCCCGGGCCGCCTCCAGCGTCACGGTCGGGTAGCGGTCGTCGGCCTCGGCAAACACGTTGTCGACCCCGATGGTGGCCAGCAGCGACGAGCCGTAGGTCCCGCCGGCAAGGCTCATCCATGGCCGCTTCCAGACGGGGACGAAGGCTCGCAGCCGCTCGTGGACCGGCGCACTGGTGCCGCTCTCCTCCACGCGGTCGGGATGGACGCCCACCAGCCCGGCGAGCACCCGCAGCGCCGGCGCCACGTCGGCCACGGCGTCGATCGAGAGCGCCGCGGTCGCGATGCCGGCCTCGGTCAGGGCGGCGGCGTCCTCGCGGCGGTTCTCCTCCACGCACAGCACCACCAGGTCGGGACGGAGCTCGATGATCCCTGCGACGTCGGGGTCCTTGGTGCCGCCCACGTGCCGCAGATCGGGCTGTTCGCAGAACCGCGTGCACGCCACCGGGGTCACGCCCCACGCCAGCAGTGTCTCCGTAACCGACGGGACGAGGCTGACGACCCGCGGCCCGGTCACATCCTGTCGAGGAGCTGCTGCTTCTTGCGGGCGAACTCTTCCTCGGTGAGCACTCCCTGCTTGCGCAGCTCGTCGAGCTCGCGGATCTGGGCCGGGATCGACTCGGTGTCGTCCGCCCTGTGGGCGGCGGTGGTGCCGGCCGCGGCGGAGACGCCCACCCGGTCGTACTTGCGGTTCTCGTTGGCCTCGATCTGGCGGTAGATCTCGTTCTGGACCGCCGACGGCTTGCGCACGTTGGAGAACCGCTGGCGGCCCGTCTCACTGGCCGATTCGATGACGAGGTCGCCGGCGCCGACGAGGCGCTCGAAGATCGACTGCCGGAAGAAGACGGTGTTGACGCGGTCGAGCGGGATCTCGATGCCGTGCTTCGACAGGACGCCGTGCCGGTAGATCAGCCGGTCGCTGGTCACCACGAAGTTGGTGGTGATCCAGCGCAGGTAGCGCCAACCGAACCAGCCGAGGAGCCCCAGCACGAGGATGCCGGCGGGGACCTTGAGGGCGGCATGGACGTCGTTGGCGAGGGCGAGGATGCCGAGGACGACCGCAGCGATCAGCGCCAGGAGCGGCGGGGCGAAGAACCACCAGTGCGGATGCAGGTCGAGGACGATCTGCTCGTCGTCGTTCAGCAGCTTCCGCGGGAACGGCACGTGGCGAAGCGTATCCCCACCGCTTGTCCAGTGTCCCGGAAGGGACACTAGGTCATGGGTTCAGGCCCAGCCGAGGTCCTTGAGGCGGGCGTCGCCGATGCCGAAGTGGTGGGCCACCTCGTGGATCACCGTCACCCGCACCTGGTCCACCACGTCCTCCTCTGTGCGGCAGCGGGCGCAGATCGGCAGCCGGAAGATCGTGATCCGGTCCGGCAGCGTGAGCGAACCGGTGCCGTACCACTCGCCACGCTTGGTCAGCGGAACCCCCTCGTAGAGGCCGAGCAGGCGGCCGTGCCGCACGCCGTCCTCGACCAGGACGGCGACGTTCTCCATGTAGTCGCCGAGCTCGTCGGGGATGCTGTCGAGGGCTTCGCCCACGAGCTCCTCGAACCGGTCAAGCGGGACGTCGATCATCGCCGGCAGCCTAAGGGCCCAGCCGCTGGGCGAGGCTGGGTCCGAATAACCTCGCCGGCGGTGGCCGCCGATCGCCTGCTCCACGACCTCGACGAGGCGCAGCGGCGTGCGGTCACCTCGCCGGCCCGGCCCCTGGCCATCCTCGCCCCGGCGGGATCGGGCAAGACCCGGGTGCTCACGCGGCGGATCGCCTGGCGCATCGAGACCGGCGATGCCGACGCCAGCCATGTCCTGGCCCTCACCTTCACCCGCAAGGCCGCGGGTGAGCTACGGGACCGGCTCCGGGCACTGGGACTGCGCGACGGCGTGGCCGCCGGCACGTTCCACGGCGTGGCCTATGCGCAGCTCCGGGGGCGATGGGCCGACGAGGGGCGCCCCGCGCCCGAGCTCCTGGTCCGCAAGGGCCGGCTGCTCGAGGACATCGTCGGTCGGTCGCGTGGCCAGAGCCAGCTCTCGGTCGGCCAGCTCGCCACCGAGATCGAGTGGGCCAAGGCCCGCCTCACCGGTCCCGACGGCTATGGCGAAGCCGTGGCGGCCGCCCGCCGGCGGACGCCATCGCCACCGAGGCGGATCGCCGACCTGTACCGCCGCTACGAGGAGGCCAAACGCAAGGCCCGCATGGTCGACTTCGACGACCTGCTGCGGCTATGCAGCCACCTCATCGAAACCGACGCAGGCTTCGCCGCCGCTCAGCGGTGGCGGCACCGCCACCTCTTCGTGGACGAGTTCCAGGACGTCAACCCGCTCCAGCTCCGGTTGCTGGACGCCTGGCGCGGCGACAGCTACGACCTGTGCGTCGTCGGCGATCCCCAGCAGGCCATATACGGCTGGAACGGTGCCAACGCGGGTTTCCTCGAGGACTTCCGGCGGCTCTACCCACCAGCCGACGTGATCGAGCTACGGGGCAGCTACCGCTCCACGCCGTCGATCCTGGCGACGGCGGGCGATGTCCTCCGCGCCGCCGGCGTCGCTGGTCGGGAGGTGCGCGCCCGGCGACCCGACGGGATCCCACCCCGCCTCGAACGCCACGCCGGCGACCTGGACGAGGCCCGGGCCATCGCCCGGGCCGTGCGCGACCGACGGGGCCCGCGGGCGGCGTGGTCCTCGCAGGCGGTGCTGGTGCGGACCCACGCACAGATCCCGCCGATCGCCGACGCGCTTCGTCGCGCCGGGATCCCCCACCGGGTGCGTGGCACCGACACCCTGCTCGAGCACCGGACGGTCCGCGAGGCCCTCGACCTGCTCCGGCGCGACGACGCTCCGCTCGGCGAGCGCCTGCCCGACCTGGCGACGTTGGCGGACCCGTTCGACGACGGCGACGAGACCGCCGACGAACCCACCACCCGGAGCCGCGCCGAGCTCGACCTCGTCATGGAGCTGGCCCGCGACCACCTGCGGCTGAACCCCGGCGCCCGTGCGCCGGACTTCGCGACCTGGCTGGTCGCGACGTTCACGGCCGAGGGCACCGAGGGCTGGGGCGACGCCGTCACGCTCGCCACGTTCCACGCGGCCAAGGGGCTGGAGTGGCCGATCGTCCACCTGGCGGGGCTGGAGGACGGCTACGTGCCCATCGCTCACGCCCGCACCGCAGCCGAGCGGGCGGAGGAGGCTCGCCTGCTGTACGTGGCCATGACCCGGGCGGAGGACGAGCTGCGATGCTCGTGGGCCGCCGAGCGGACATTCGGCGGCCGGACCAGCGAACGCCGCCTGACCCCGTGGCTGACGGGAGTGGCCGAGCGCCAGCGGGAGCGGTCCAGCGACGACCACCCCGAGCCAACAGCCGACTGGCGGGCGCGGCTCGCCGACCAGCGGGCCTAGCTGGCCGAGGCCACCACCCATCGGGAACCGTCTGCCACCCTCACTGCGCTGCTGGCGTGGCGGGAGGAGCAGGCCCGGGCGGCTCGGGTCGAGCCGGTGGCGCTCGTCGACGACCGGCTGCTCGAGGCGATCGCCGAGGCCCGGCCGGCGACGACGGAGGAGCTGGCGGCGATCCCGGGCATGGGCCGGTTGCTGGCGGTCCGGATCGGGCCCGGACTGCTGGCGGCGCTGCGGGCCTGAAGTTCCCGTTGACCTCTCACTGTGGGCGCGCGACAAGTGGTGCATGGGTGATCCCTTCGACTTCATCAGCGAGGACGGGTGGCCCTACCGAGATGACGGCGACGATGCCGAGC
>JBKPHE010000036.1:0-17590 GCA_046744485.1 Actinomycetota bacterium
ATGCGGCGGCGGCCACCGGTGGATTCGATGAAGCGGGTGAGGGTGGCGACGTGAAGGTTCTGGCGGCACTCCAGCTTGGCGAGGTCGCCTTGTTCCATACCCAGGGTTTGAGCGAGCTGCTTCTGGGTCAGGCCCACGGCACGACGGACTTCGCTGAGTGTGGCCCGCTTCAGGTCGAGGCGCATGAGTCTGCCGTCAGGGTTCTCGACCGGGCCGTACATCCAGCCGGCGGTCGCCTGCAGGAAGCGGGGCGAGTAGTAGCGCAGCGGCGTGGCGAGCAAACCGAGCGCCAGCGGGTTGCCGGTCGGTAGCTGCCAGCCCTCCGAGGCGGCGAGCGTTCCCAAGCCGCGACGACCTCGACGTGCTGGCCCTGCGCAACCCCCACCGAGTCCGCCGGCGGGTCCTGGCCTCCACACGTCCTGCGGGCTCGGCGGTGTGCGGCGTGGGCAGCTTCCCGGTGCGCGCCTTCGCCACACTCTGACCTCGACAGCCGCAACGTGAAGGGACAGGCAAAGCCCCAGACCAACGTGCTCGACTCGACGATGGCCTACCGGGAGGCAGGCATGGGCACGCCATCGTGTTCCTGCACGGCAACCGACGTCGTCGTACGTGTGGTGCAAGATCCTCCCCGTCGTGGGGACGATCGGGCGAGCAATCGCCCCCGATCTGGTCGGCATGGGTGATTCCGGCAAGCCCGCAAGCCCGAGATCGGATACCGCTTCGACGATCACGCCCGCTACCTCAACGCCTGGTCCGACCAGCTGGCGCTCGTGCCCCGAGACCAGGTGTGCGCAAGGACTCGCCTCAGCGCTCCCGTGAGGACCGCGGCCCGTCCCGCTCGGCATGGAGGACGTCGGCCACTGGCCTGGTGGCAGGGGGGTGCCGGAGTCGGTGGCGACGAGGCGTCTGGATCGCTGGGTTAGGACTCGAGGTAGCGGAGCACGGCGAGGACTCGCCGGTTGTCGCTGTCGGAGACCGGCAGCCCGAGTTTGAGGAAGATGTTGGCTACGTGCTTCTCGACTGCTCCTTGGCTGATGACGAGGCGCTCGGCGATGGCGGCGTTGGACCGTCCCTCAGCCATGAGCGCGAGCACGTCGCTCTCGCGGGCGGTGAGCGAATCGTTGAGCGCGGAGCCCCGGCGGCTGGTCCTCACGAGTTGGCTGACCACTTCTGGATCGAGCGCGGTCCCTCCAGCGGCGACACGGCTGAGCGCGTCGACGAACTCGCTGACATCGGCGACGCGGTCCTTGAGCAGGTAGCCGACTCCGGCGGGGTTCTGTGCAAGGAGCCGGGCGGCATAACGGGTCTCGACGTACTGGGAGAAGATCAGCACCGCGACGTCGGGGTGTCGGCGGCGAAGCGCGAGGCCGGCGCGTAGGCCTTCGTCGGTGTGGGTGGGGGGCATGCGGATGTCCACGACCGCGACGTCGGGGTGGTGATGATCGACGGCTGCGACGAGGGCGTCCGGGTCGGCGACGGCGGCCAGTACCTGGTGGCCGCGGTCTGCGAGCAGGCTGGTGAGGCCGTCTCGCATGATGGCGGCGTCCTCGGCGATGACGACACGCACGGCGTTGACGTCAGGGGTGGAGAGGCAGCTCGACGGCGATCACGGTGGGTCCTCCTTGGGGGCTGGAGACGCCGAGCCAGCCGTCGACGGCCTGAACGCGATCGGCGAGGCCGCTGAGTCCGGTGCCGGCGCCGAGCTGGGCGCCACCGACGCCGTCGTCGAAGACGACGAGCCGCAACCGGCCGGCTCGACGGGTGACCTCGACGGTGACGTGGTTGGCGCCGCTGTGTTTGGCGACGTTGGCGAGCAGTTCGGCGACGCTGAAGTAGGCGATGGTCTCGATGGCCCGCGTCGAGGGGATCTCGCTGTCGGCCTGCAGCGTCGCCGGCACGGGACTGCGCGCCACGAGAGTGGCGAGCGCGGCGTCGAGTCCGACGTCGAGGGCGGGAGGGTGGATGCCTTGAGCGATGTTGCGCACCTCGAGGAGCGCCTCTTTGGCGTGACGGTGGGCGGCGTCGACGAGCTCGAGGGCGCAGGACGGGTCGAAGGCAACCGGCGAGTTGTGCTCGAGCTTCTCCTTGGCCTGGCCGAGCTTCATGGCCAGCGTGGCGAGTTGTGCCTGCGCGCCGTCGTGCAGGTCGCGTTCGATCCGGCGCAACGTCGCGGCGGCGTCCTCGGCGACCATGGCCCGGGACTCTTCGAGGTGGCGGACCCGTTGGGTCAGGCGGCCGGGGCCGAGCAGCGTGACGAGCAGCCAACGGTCGGCGGCGGTGACGGCCCGGGTCACCCACGGTGCGGCGAGCACCATCCCTGCGCCGGCGGCGAAGACGACGAACGTGCCGGGGAAGGTGGCGATGCGCAGGAAACCGAAGGGGGTGACGGCCAGCACCGGCCGCAGCTGGACACCGGGATCGTGGTTGCGGAACAAGCCCCACCAGAACGGATAGGTCAGGTTGACCAACCCCACCCACCAAAGCAGCGCATATTCCTGGAGCAGCGCAAAGGGCACCTTCACCACGACGTAGGCCGTCGCCCGCCAGGTGCTGGCGTCGCTCAGCCGCGTCCCCAGCGGGCCGAGGACGCCCTGACCCGCTCGAACCGGCGGCGGCGCAGCGATCGGCGCGCCCAGCAGGCGGGCAGCCAGATGCCGGTACCACCCGCCGATCGTCCATGCCGCGCCCGTCGCCGCCAAGGCGACGAGCACAAGCGCAACGATCGGGACACCCCGAGCCGCTGAGACCGCGGTACCCGGGAACAGCGACGCGACGATGACAGCGAACCCGGCCGCGCCGGCCAGGACACCGATGACCGACCACACCAGCTCGAGGCGCGCTCGGCGGCTGAACGGCTCGCGCAGCACGGTACGGACAACGGCGACCACGCTCCCATTGTCGCCCCTGGCGAGCGCCGCGCTGCGGGCCTGTCGATGCATGACGCCTAGCTCAGGCGTCGCGTCGGACGAGTGCGACCAGGCCTGCCACCAGCGCGACCGCGGCGTAAGCCGCCATGGTGGCGAAGCCGGTCCACGGCGAGAGGAACTCGGGCTGGAGGTTCACTGCAGTGATCGAGTTGGCCAGGATGGTGATGGGGCCGAACCGCCACAGGTTGCCGGGGACGGCGAGCAGGATGTCCGGCACGATCAGGACGACCGCGGCGTAGACGGCCATGGCGCCGCCACTGTGGCGGACGACCGCCCCCAGCCCGAGACCGAAGAGGCCCATGAGGGCGAGATAAGCGCCCGACAGAATCAGGGCCCGCAGAACACCGGGCTGGCCCAGCGTGGCGTGCGGCGCGCTGCCCATCACCCGCTGGCCAACCACAAAGGTGGCGAAGGTGACCGCCTCGCACGCGACGAATGCCGTGGCGGCGAGGACGGTGGCCTTGGCGGCCAGGACGAGCGGCCGCCTCGGAACCGCGGCGAGTGTCGAGTGGACGGCCCCGCTGCGGTACTCGCTGGTCATCATGAGCACGCCGAGCACCGGGATGACCAAGTAGCCCGGGACCAACCCGGCGAGCACGTTGTTGGTCGGGTCCCAGTGCGCCCGGGACTCCGCCGACATGCTCGGCCAGTGCACCCCGGTCACGACCGCGATCAGCAGACCGAGTGCCACACCAGTCACGGGAAAGGCGGCCAGCGTCCAGCGCGTCGACCGCAACGCCATGAACTTCGTCCATTCCGAACGCACGACGTGGGCGACGCCGTAACGCCCCTCCGGGACGCCGGCGAGCGCGGCCGTCATCGCCTCGTCCCTTCGTGCTGGCGATCGGTGACTGTCTGCGGCTCCTGCCCAGCGCCCCGATACTCGACGCTGCCGCGGGTGAGCTCAAGGTAGGCGTCCTCCAGAGACGCCGCGTGGGTCGCCAGCTCATCCAGGATGATGCGGCGTGCGGCGGCGACCTCGGCGATGACGTGCGCGTCCATCCCCTCTACGGCGACCGAGCCATCCCGGTCGCGACGCACTCGGGCACCGACGTCGCCCATCGCGCGCAACAGCTCGCCCTCGTCCGGGGTTCGGACCTTCACGTATCGGCCCGGACTTCCGGCGATGAGCTCGGCGACCGAGGTCTCGGTGATGAGACGCCCCTTCCCGATGACCACGAGCCGGTCGGCCGAGAGCGCCATTTCACTGATGAGATGGCTGGACACGAACACGGTGCGACCCTCGCACGCCAGGCGGTTGAGCAGCGTGCGCACCCAGATGATCCCATCCGGGTCGAGGCCGTTGATCGGCTCGTCGAACAGCAACACACCGGGGTCTCCGAGCAGGGCCGCCGCGATCCCGAGCCGCTGGCCCATGCCGAGCGAGAACGTCCCTGCCCGCTTGTGCGCCATGCCGGCCAGGCCGACCAGCTCCAGCACGGCGTCTACCCTGGGGCGCCCAATCGCGTTGGTTTGCGCCAGGGCGAGAAGGTGATGGAACGCGCTGCGCCCCGGATGAAACGCCCTTGCCTCGAGCAGGGCACCGACCTCACGAAGCGGCCACCGCAGCTCGGCATAACGACGACCGCGCACTCGCACCTCGCCCGCGTTCGGGCGGTCCAAGCCCAGGATCAGGCGCATCGTTGTCGACTTCCCCGAGCCGTTGGGCCCGAGGAAGCCCGTCACGTGGCCAGGCCGAACCTCGAAGCTCAACTGATCGACTGCCGTCGTCTCGCCGTAGCGCTTGGTGAGGCCGTGCACCTCGATCATCGGATCTCCTACCGCCGCTCCATCTCTCACTTGCACCGTACGGAGCGGGCCGACAACAAGGAATCCAGCTACCACCCGGACTCTCGCGGGGGGGTAACCCCAGCGGCTCCGCGGTGCGCGCCCACCTTCGACCCCGCCTACCCCGCAGACAGCTCGTCGTGGGCTGAACCACCGGCGCCTGCGACCGCAACGCGCCGCTGCCATCACGCATCGAACTCGGCCGTTGGTCGCGCCCCACCGGGCGGCGGACTACTCCTTGCCGACCTGTCATCCGTTCGCCCGAGCATCATGGCCGCGTGGCTGAGCTGCCGGTCGCCTTCGTCGCCGATCGCTGGCTTGGAGAAAGGTCATTGGGTGGGATGGGAGTGTTGTGCGCCGACGCGCTGTTGTCGCGGACATGAGCGTCGAGCGTCGTGTCGACATCGAGGTGTTGACGGTGTGCGGCAGCCTGCAGCGTCGGTCCGCCAATCGAGCTGCGCTGGAGGCGGCATCGGCCGTTGCCGTGGCCGGAGCCGCAACGGTGGACGACTTCGATCGGCTGGCCGACGTCCCGGCGTTCGATCCCGACCGCACCGGGGAGGCGATCGAGGCCGTCGATGACTGGCGGCGCCGGGCGAACGCGGCCGACGTCATCCTGGTGGCCACACCCGAGTATGCGGGTGCGGTCGCCGGTGCCGCGAAGAACCTCTTCGACTGGCTGGTGGGCTCGGGCGAGCTGTACCGCAAGCCGGTCGCCGTCCTCAGCGCCGGCACGACGGGCGGACTACACGCCCGGCGCATGATGGCCCAGACGCTCACCTGGCAGGGTGCCTACGTGGTGGCCGAGCTGGGCATCGCGTCGCCGCGCACGAAGTCCGACGAAGAGGGCCGCCTGAACGACCAGCCAACGCTGGCAGCGATCGCGTCGCTGACCCACCTCCTGATCAACGCGCCATCCATGGCGGCCGACGACTTGGTCGGGCTAGCCACCCGAATGGTCGACTCGCTCGGCATCGAGGTCAACCACGTCGCCCCCGCGGGATGAGCGGTTCCTGGTGAGCCTCGGTCACCCATCGACCGTCTGTTCGCGATCTCGTCGGGCGACGATCCTCTGCACGGCGCCACCGCCTCGCAGAGACACATCTCCACACGGCGGCTACGACATCGCATTGGGGAACCCGCCGACGCTGACCTCGATGCCTACGCCGCCGCCGGCATGACCTGGATCCTCCGCGGGGTCGACGACACCCGCCCGGTGGCTTTGGTCATCGCCGCAGCCGCCGCCGGCCCGAGGGCCAACGTCGCGGCCATCACCCCGTGACCGGGGCGACCACCACATTCCGCACCATCTCCTGCAGGTAGGCCTTGTAGATGCCGCCCAGCTCATCTTCTGCGGCTGGGTCACCGTCCCCGACGCCGTGTCGACCAGGACCGGCCACGGGTTGGCGGCGAACTGCCGGCCGTGCACCTCGCTGGCACACTCGACCGCGCCGGGCGAAGCACCGGAGGTGACGGCCACGACCAGCGCCGCCACACCGGTCTGGAGCCCGCGTGGCAGCCCGCCCTTGCTGTCCTTGGCGTAGCGGGTGGCCTCGGCGATGAACCCGTCGAGCTCGGCCGGTCCCGTCTCGGGCGGGAACGGCGCCGCCACAAGGAAGGTGTGCAGCCGCGTGGCTATCCAGCGCCAGCGGAACTCCGACGTCCGCCCCGCTAACGCGGGCCGTCCGGAGCCCAACATGACCCGGACCGGCTGCAACCCGGCCGCCCCCGCCGCGTGCTCGATCCTCGCCAACGCCTCTTCGGCTGTCATGGCCGGACACCGTAAGACGCGTTGCTACCCGCGCCGGCTGCCGCCAGCTTTCGCCATAGGAGGCGCCAAATGGGTTATAGGACACACCACCCGGTGCGCTTTGGACCGCCCAGGACGTGGTAGCAGGGTTGCAGACGCTTTGGGGACAGAGGTCGCCGGTTCAAATCCGGCCCACCCGACCAGGTTAGAGCCAATCTCTGACCCGGCGCCAGAAACGCATCGGCCATCATTTTCCCACAAGCTCGAGCCCGACGGGCGCGGGCGACAGTCGTGTGCTCATCGCCGCTGCCGGCTGAACGTCAGCCGGCGTGGTCCTATAATAAACCGACGGTCGGTTCGTTATCAGCGAGGAGAACAGGCTGTGAGTGTGATCGTCGACGCGTGGGCGCAGCTGCCCAACGCCAGGTTCCTAGTGCAGCCGTGGTGGGACTCGCTCCTTCGGTGGACCGGCGCCGAACGCATCGAGGTCCCCACGTTGACGGTGTCCGACACCCTCGCGGCGATGGACGACGCCGGTGTCTCGAAGGCGCTGCTGTGCGCGTGGTCGAGTCCGGGCGGGATGCTGATCGATAACGACGAGGTCGCGGCCGTCGTCCGATTTCATCCGGACCGCTTCGCCGGGGTTGCAGCCGTGGACCTGCGGAACCCGATGGCCGCCATCACCGAGCTGCGCCGCGCCGTGCTCGAGCTCGGTTTCATCGCGGTGCGGATCGTCCCGTGGGTCTGGAACTTGCCGCCGAACGACCGCCGCTACTACCCGGTCTACGCGACCTGCGTCGAGCTCGGGATCCCGTTCTGCACGCAGGTCGGTCACACCGGCCCGCTCTGCCCGTCGGAGCCCGGACGTCCGATCCCGTACCTCGACGACGTGCTGCTCGAGTTTCCCGAGCTCGTCGTGGTGGGTGGCCACGTCGGCTACCCGTGGATCGATGAGGTCATCTCGCTCGCCACGAAGTATCCGAACTTCTACGTCGACACGTCGGCGTACGCGCTGCACCGCTTGCCATCCGCGCTGGTCGAGTACCTGCGCGGACGCGGGCGTACCCGCGTCCTGTTCGGCACGAACTGGCCGATGCTCAGCGCGCAGCGGGCGCTCGAGCATCTCGCATCGCTCGAGGTCGACGACGAGGCGACGCGCCTCTTCCTTGGCGAGAACGCGGTGCGCGTGTTCAAGCTCGATCAACACATCTCAGGAGGGCACGCATGACCATCGAAGCAGTGGACGCGCTGCGAGCTGACCATGCGTCGCTCGCTGCCCTGGCAACGGAGCTCACGCCGTCCGAGTGGAGCGCGCCGAGCGCGTGTGAGGGATGGAGCGTGCGCGACGTCGTCGCCCACATGACCCAGATCTTCCGGCAGGTCGTCGACCCCACCTCGCTTCCGCCGCGCGATCCGTCCGGGAGCTCGGAGCGCACGCAGGATCGATGGGTCGAGGCGATGCGACCGCTCGCCACGCAGGACGTCCTGGACGACTACCTGCAGCTGGGCGAGCAGGCCATCACCGTCCTCGCGGGACTGCAGGGGAGCGACGGTCCCATTGACCTCGGCGACCTGGGCACCCACCCGCTGCACCTGGTCGCGAACGCGTTGGCGTTCGACCACTACACCCACATCCGTGCCGATCTCCTCGCGCCGCGGGGGCCGCTGCAGCACGCAGTTCCGTCCGCGGGCGCCGGACACCTAGGGGCGGTGATGGACTGGATGGTGGCCGGGTTCCCGCAGATGAACGCCGACGAGCTCGCCTGGCTCGACGTGCCGCTCGCCCTGCACCTCACGGGACCTGGCGGGCGCTCGGTCGCCGTCGGCCCCGACGGCTCCGCCCAGGCCGACGTCCGGTCGTCGACCGCGGACTTCGTGCTGTGCGGGACGAAGCGCGCGGACTGGCGACAGTTGGACGTCCGCATCGCGGGCGACGAAGCGACTGCCGAGCGGTTCTGCGACACGATTCGCGTGTTCTGAATGGCGGCTCGCCCGCGCGTCTTCGTCACCGGCGGCACCGGCGCGATCGGCTCGCACGCGGTGCCTGCGCTCGTCGGCGCGGGCTGTGACGTCGTCGCGCCCGTCAGGACGCCTGCGAAGGCGGCGCAGATCGCGGCGCACGGGGCGAGGCCCGCGCAGGTCTCGCTCTTCGACCGCGACGCACTGGCGGTCGCCTTCGCCGGGTGCGACGCCGTCGTCAACCTGGCGTCGGCGCTCCCGAGCACCGCACGGTTCATGAGCCGGCGGGCGTGGGCGCACAACAACCGGGTGCGGTCGGCGGGCTCGGCCGCAGTGGTCGACGCCGCGCTCGCGGCGGGCGTGCCGCGGGTGATCCAGGAGTCGGTGGTCATGCTCTATCGGGACGGGGGCGCCGACTGGGTCGACGAGGACACGCCGACGGACAACTATCCGAACGCGTCGGGAAACCACGCTGCGGAGGCGAGCGCGCGCCGATTCGCCGAGGAAGGTGGCGTGGGCGTCGTGCTCCGCTTCGGGTTCTTCCTCGGACCCGGCGCCGCGCACTGCGAGCAGTTCTTCGCGCTCGCGAGGCGACACGTGTGCGTGTCGATGGGCCATTCCGACTCCTATCTCTCGTCGGTCCACCTCGACGACGCGGCGACGGCGGTCGTGAGCAGCCTTGCGGTCGCGTCGGGCACCTACAACGTCGTTGACGACGAGCCGCTGACGAAGCGGGCGTACGCCGACGCGATGGCGGCGGCGGCCCGCACACGTCCGTGGCTCCGTCCTCCCGGTCGGGCTGCGCTGCTCCTCGGGGACCGATCGACGTCGCTGACGCGGTCGCTCCGCGTCAGCAACGCGCGCTGGAAGGCGGCGACCGGGTGGCAGCCCCGCTACCCGAGCGCGCGTGAGGGGTGGGTCGCCACCGCGGCCGTCCTCGCAGACTCCTGACGGCGGTCAAGCCGGGTCGCCCAGGGATTGACGCGGCAATGCTCGGTGAGATACAAACCGGCAGTCGGTTTTTATTATCGAGGAGGCACTCATGACGACGACGCTCGAGACGCTTCGGCGCCATCTCGACGCCGAGGCGGCGCACGATGCCGCGGCGGCGGCGTCGACCTACGCCGAGGACGGCTACTACGAGAACGCCGGACTGGGGCTGCGGTTCGAGGGCCGCACGATGGTCGAGTTCCAGTACGCAGGGTCGTTCGAGACCATCAAGGACATGAAGGCGACGTACCAGTGGGAGCACGTCGGGGTCGATCTCGTCGTCCAACACGGCCGGATCACCGGCGTAGTCGCCGAAGAGATGTTCGGCGTGCCTTCGCGGGGCGGCGCGCTCGACTTTCCGTTCACGGCGGTCATCACCTTCCGTGACGGCGTGATGCTCGGCGAGCACGTGTTCTTCGATCTCGAGCTCTTCTGTGCGCAAGCCGGTCTCGAGGTCGCGGCGGTGCGCGACGCCCTGGAGGCTCTGCGCTCGTCGATGGGTCACGCCGCGGTCTGACGGCCGCCGTGACGGCTCGGGGCGATCAGGGCGCCGGTCGTCTTCGCCGCGGACCGGGTCCGCGGCGGAGACGCGGCACCCGCATCCCGTCGATGAGGTCGTCGAGGGCGACGCCGATGGCAGCACGAGTCTTCCTCGGCGTGTCGCTGGCGGACATCAGCAACGACGCCTCGATCAGGGCGGCCAGCAGCAAGCGGGCGCGCTCTTCGAGGTGGTCGCCTGCGATCTGGCCGGAGTCCGCCGCGGCCTGCAGCCCTGCGAGCAGGAGACCGAAGCCGTAACGGGAACCGATCGAGCGCCATCGCTCCCAGCCCAGTCCGACGGGAGCGTCGACGAGCACGATCTGACGCGTCACCGGGTCGACGCACGCGTCGAGGAACGCGTGCGCGCCGGCGCGAACCGCCTCGAGAGGATCCGTCTCGCGGGAGGCAACAGCGACAAGACGTTCGACGAGCTTGGTCTCGACATCCTCGTACACAGCGGCGAGGACGTCCGCCTTGTCGGAGTAGTGGTGGTACAGGGCGCCCTTCGACACACCGGCGGCGCGCGTGACCTCGTCGATCCCGGTCGCCTCGTAGCCGCGTTCGGCGAAGAGTCGCGTCGCCGCCGCGACGATCGCTTCCCGCGTCGTGGCCGAACGCTCGGCCTGCGTGCGGCCACCACGCTGCTTCGCCTGTGCCATGCCTCTCCGACCCGCGGAAACCGGCTGTCGGTTTGTCAACATATCGCACCCCGTCGCTGCCACATGTCACACGCGGCGTGGTTGACAGCTTCGGGCAAGAAGGATACAAACCATCGGTCGGTTTGTAATTCCGAGGAGCGTTGATGCCCGACACGTCTGCGGAGTCCGCTCGGATCCGCCCGTTCGACCGGCAGCGCCAGCTCGCCGTGCTCGCGTCGCAGCGCTTCGACGTCCTTGTGATCGGCGGCGGGATCACCGGGTGTGGGGTCGTGCTCGACGCCGCGAGCCGCGGACTGCGCGCCGCGCTCGTCGAACGTGACGACTTCGCATCCGGCACGTCGTCGCGGTCGTCGAAGCTCGTGCACGGCGGCCTCCGCTACCTACAGAGCGGCGACGTCCGCCTCATGCGGGAAGGCCTGCGCGAGCGGCAGCGGTTGCTCCGCAACGCACCGCACCTCGTGCATGTGCTGCCGTTCCTGCTGCCGATGTTGCACGACGGCCCACCGGTCAGTGACCGAGCCATCGGCGCCGCGATGTGGGCCTACGACCTCGCCGGCGCCGCACGCATCGGACGCCACCGCCGGCTGTCGGGCGCGGAAGCCATCCGCCACATGCCAACGTTCGACGGCGACGTCGTCCGCGGCGGCTATCTCTACTTCGATGCCCAGGCGGACGACGCCAGGCTCACGCTTCAGTTGGCACGCACCGCGACGCTCGACTTCGGGGCCGTCGTCGCGAACCACGTGGCCGTGGTCGAGCTCCCGACGGACCCCGCCGGGCGTGTCGATGGCGCCGTCGTCGAAGAAGTAGAGGGTCGTCGAATCGAGGTGACCGCGGACGCCGTGATCAACGCCGCCGGCATCTGGACCGATGAGGTGCTGGGCCTCGACGGGATGACCGCATCGAGGACCATCCGACCGGCGCGCGGGGTCCACGTCACCGTCCCGTGGTCGAAGCTGCGCAACGACGTCGCCGTGATCGTTCCGGGACCCGGCGACGGCAGGCCCGTGTTCGTCATCCCGTGGCTGCGGCAGGGCGACGGCACGTTCGCGGTGTCCTACATCGGGACCACCGACACCGACTACGACGGTGACCTCAACCGGCCGCCGTGCACCAGCGCCGACATCGAGTACCTGTTAGGTGCCGTCAATCGCTGGGTGAGGACGCCGCTCGAGCCCGCCGATGTCGTCGGGACGTGGTCGGGGCTCCGGCCGCTGGTCGACGGAGCGCCGGACGACACGACCTCGGACCTCTCGCGGCGCCACCGTGTGGTGGTCGCGCCCAACGGCGTCGTGAGCGTGACCGGTGGGAAGCTCACGACCTATCGCCAGATGGCTGAAGACGCCGTCGACGTCGTGCTCGCGTCGGTGCCTTCGATCGCGCGGCGGCCGCGATGTCGCACTCGGCGGCTACCGATCCGCGGGAGTGGCGCGCCGCCGACCGTGGCAGCGCTCGGCGTTGCGGCCGACATCGCGAACCACCTCGTGGGCCGGTTCGGATCGGAAGCGCTCGGCGTGGCCACCGGTTGTCGCGCGACACCGGGAGGCACGGAGCCCCTCGCCGTACCTGCGTGGCGAGGCCTTGCACGCGGTCAGGAACGAGATGGCATGCTCGCTCGCCGACGTCCTCTGCCGGCGAACGAGAGCGGCGATCATCGACCGAGACGCGACCCTCGCCGCCGCGAGAGACGTCGCCCGTCTCATCGCGACCGACCTGGGATGGACGAGCTCGCGGCAGCTGGACGAGACCGCTTCGTTCGCGGAGGCGTTGGCGCGGGCCACGGCAACCGGTCCGACCGTCGGTGGGAGCGTGTGACCGACACCTTCCGCGCCCTGGCAGCGCAGGCCAGCCTGCGCGGCAGCGTGCTTGACCACCTCCGGGACGTGTGCGAGGTGCTCGAGGACGATGTGACCGAGTGGGGTCGCGACTACTGGCCGCTCGCCGTGGAGTGGGCGGCGCGCGGCGCGATGCCCGGTCGAGCGGCTGCTGTTCTGCGGCCCACGACCGCGGACCAGGTGGCCAATGTCCTTCGCGTCTGCAACGACGAGCGCGTTCCTGTCACCGCGGCAGGCGGCCGTAGCGGCGTGTGCGGTGCGTCGGTGCCGGTCCACGGCGGTGTCGTCCTGGACCTCACGGCGATGAGCGGCATCGTCGCCGTCGATGACCGGAGCCTGATCGTCGACGTCCGGCCCGGCACGTTCGGCGACGCCTTCGAGGCGACGCTCCGCGCCGAGCACGGACTCACTTGCGGGCACTGGCCGCAGTCGATCGCGCTGTCGACGGTAGGCGGGTGGATCGCGTGCCGTGGCGCCGGCCAGCTCTCCACGCGCTACGGCAAGATTGAGGACATCGTCGTCGGGCTCGACGTCGTGCTCGCCGACGGGACAATGCTGCGGACCGGCGCCGCTGCGGGCGGTGCTGCCGGTCCCGACCTCGCGCAGCTCTTCGTCGGATCGGAGGGCACGCTCAGTGTGATCACGCACGTCCGGCTGCGCGCCCACCCGCTTGCTCCCGTAGAGCGACGTGGCGCGTGGGGATTCACGTCCTTCGCCGGTGGGCTCGACGCCGTTCGGCTCATCTTGCGGCGGGGCGCAACCCCTGCGGTGCTCCGGCTCCACGACGCGACCGAGGCGGCGATCGCCTTCGACACGGCCGACCACCACGTCCTCCTCGCGCTCGACGAGGGCGACGCCGCCATCGTCGACGCCACGTTCGCGATCGTCGAGGCGGAATGTGCGGCGGCAGCTCGGCTCGACGACGAGCTCATCGGCCGATGGCTCCGTCATTGCAACGACGTAAGCGCGCTCGAGTCACTCAGCGGCGCTGGTTACACCCTCGACACCATGGAGGTCGCCGGGCCGTGGTCGGCTCTGCCGGCGATCTACGACCGCACGATCGCCGCGCTGCGGTCGGTGGACGGGACGTTGGCGGCGACCGCACACCAGTCGCACGCGTACACCGACGGCGCCTGCTTGTACTTCACGTTCGCAGCGAAGCCGGCACCCGACGATCGCGAGCGGTACTACGTCGCCGCGTGGGACGCCGCGCAGCGTGCCGCGTTGCGGGCCGGGGCGGCCCTGTGCCACCACCACGGCGTCGGCTTGAATCGGGCGCGGTTCATGGCGGAGGCGCTCGGCCCCGGCATGGGCGTGCTCGCATCGGTCAAGCGAGCGCTCGACCCGAACGGGATCCTCAACCCCGGCAAGCTCGGACTTCCCGACGCGTTCGGGGACGTGACCTGGCCACACGCGACCGGACGGCACGCGACATGAGCAGGATCGGGCGTGCGACCGCCGGTCTCTTCGTCGCCTGGTGCGCGCACGATCTCGAAGAGCTGCTCACCATGAGCGCCACGACGCGCGCCCTGTTTCCGGACCTGCCCGACTGGGTTCCGCTGCCGAACGGCGCACGGGAGCAGGGGTTGACGACCCGCTACTTCGCGACCGCGATCGCAACCGTCGGTCTGGTCATCGCCGCCGCGTCGGCGCGCGGGTACCGAACGAGCGGGCAGTCCGCGTTCTACCAGAACACCTTGCTCGCGTTCGGGCTCCACGGGATCGGGCACGTCGCGATCAGCCTCGCGGCAGGCCAGTACGCGAGCGGCGTCGTTACCTCACCCACGATCGTCGTGCCGTTCTGGCTGTGGGCAACCCGAACGCACGACCGTGCCGGTGCGCCGAAGCGACGCAGCGTCCCAGCCGCGTTGGCCGTCTTCGCGGGATCGGGCGGCACCGCGCACCTCGTCGCGTACCTCGTCACCGGTAACCGGCCGTGACGTGCACGACCGGCAGGTCAGCGAGCGGACGCCCTCCTGCGCGAACGAGGGGCTGAAGCACGTGCCGACTCAGGAGCGACTCCGTGTCATCACGACGGCGAGTGACGGTGTCGATGTCCGCGCATACGACGAGGGGTCCGGACCTTCGATCGTCGTCCTCGGGCCCGGGCTTGACGATGGCACCGGCTGGCGCAAGGTCGCCACGCGCCTGGTTGGCCGCTACCGGGTGATCTGTGTTCACCGCCGTCAGTACCGAACCGACCTCGGCAACGACACGCCGTGCGCGGTGGCTGACGAGGTCAGGGACACGCTGGCGATTCATGCGGCGGTCGGCAGCCCGGCGCTGCTCGTCGGGCACTCCTCGGGCGGCCTCGTCGCCCTGGAGACGATGGTCGCGGCGCCGGCTGCGTTCGCTGGCGCGGTGATCTACGAGCCTCCGATTCGTATCGATGGTGTGCTCGGTGGTGAACCCTTGACGCGGGCAGAAGCGGCGCTCGCCGCGGGCAAGCCAGGCGCAGCGCTGACCATCTTCCTGCGCGACATCGGCAAGTTGCCACCTGCGCTGGCGCGGATGGCATCACTCGTCGCGCTGTCACGAAAGTACCGAGGGCTCATTCCCCGGCAGTTGCACGACGTCCGAGCGATCGATGACCTCGGCGTTCGACTCGACGCCTACGCCGAAATCACCACGCTGATCGTGCTCCTCGGTGGTGAGCGAAGCCCAGCTCATCTCGGCGCTCGGCTCGATGCGCTCGCCACCTGCCTGCCGCAAGCCGAGCGCATCGTTGTGAAGCGAATGGGACACGATGGCAATCTGAAGGCGCCAGCCGACATCGCACGCGTCGTCGGCGACTTGGCTGACACGGTCTTGCCCTTGGTCTGAGGTCCGAGTCGGCCGGGATGGTGAGCACGTCGCCGTCCACTCGGTACACGACGCAGCCGAAGCGGAGGTGTTAGGGGGCCAGCGGCGTTCGAAGCTCGCTGCGCAACTGTGCACACCCCAGCACGGTCGGTCCGAGGGCACTGCCGACCTCGGTGAGGAGATCCGGGCTGCATCGCGCGTTCCGCACACCGCCCAAGCAACGAGGCTCGTGACGGCCGCACGGCCTCGAGAAGGGTCGGTTCCTTCCTTGTTCGCGCGGAAGGAGCCGTTCTTCAAGAGGCGGACGTGCTTCGGGACGATTCGAGGGACGGGGACGTCCGCAGTTGCCAGCCACATCCCGTTGATGGGGTCACCTGCCGGCACGGCCTCGAGAGCGTTTCGTCGACGGCGAGGAGGCCGGAAGCATGACCGCGCGTGGTGCGTTCACGCCGTGATGTCGAGTCGGGCGCGCGCCCGGTGGCGTTTCGTCTTCAGCCGGTTGCCGCAGATCGCCATGCTGCACCAGCGTCGGCGGCCCGCCTTGCTTGTGTCGAGGAAGAGCCAGCCGCAGTCCTCGCCCGGACACGATCGCACGCGTTCGAGAGCAGGTGAGGTCGCGAGCTCGGTTGCCGCCCGGAGCATCGGCCAGAGCACCTGGTCGAGCTCGTCGCCGGTCGTCGCCACGAGCTCGTACGCGCTCTCTGCAGGTCGCAAGTGCAGCGCGCGCATGGCGCGTTCGAGCTCGTCGTTGACGATCTCGAGCCAGGGCTCGGCTGCTGGGCGCTCGGTCGGTCCGAACACGTAGAAGAGCGCATCGCGGAGCGCGACCGCACGGGCGTGGACGAGGCGGGCCTGGCGTTGGCGTGTCGCAGCGCGGTCGATCAGGCGGTCGGCCTGGTTCTTCGGCAGAGCCTGGGCACGAGTCGCCCAACTGACAAGCGCCCGGTAGTCGGACAGATAGTCCACCCGGTCCTCGCGCTGCCACGTGTCGACCGTGTTCACGTAGTCGAGACAGAGATCTCCACCCACGAGTGGAAGGTCGACCCCTGAGACTGCTCGCATAGATCTGAGAGGTTATCAGAACTCGCATTACCAGCTATTGCTAGAAGATCGAAACCTGTGAAATCCTTTTTGCAAGTTGCACCACGGAGGTGGGCACGAAGAGCATGAGTCGGCTTCACGACGCCCGGAGCGCCCCGGCAGGGTTGCGCGGCGTGGTGCCCCCGTGCATCACGTTCTTCGACGATCGCGGGTCGATCGACGAGTCGCGCCTGCGGCGCCACGTCGACTGGCTCATCGAGGCGCAGGTCGACGGTCTGCTCGTCGGCGGTACGTGCGGCGAGTTCTCAGCCCTGGAGATCTCGGAGCGCGAGCGCCTGGCCGAGCTGTCGATCGACTGCGCTGCAGATCGCGTTCCCGTCTGCATCGGAGTGATGCACACGTCGACGAGGACGGGCACGCGGCTCGCGCGGCACGCCGAGTCTGCGGGTGCAGCAGCAGTCGTGAGCGTGCCGCCGTACTACTCGAGCCCGCCCGAACGCGAGGTGCGCACCTACTTCCGGGATCTCGCCGAGGCGGTGGAGATCCCGCTCGTCGTCTGCAACAACCCCGCCGCGTCAGGCGTGTCGCTGAGCGTTCCCACACTCGCCAAGCTCGCGCAGGAGGGAACCGTCGCCGCGATCAAGGATTCGCACGGCGATCCTGCCCGCATCCCGTCTCTGCAGATGCTCTGCCCGCCAGACACCGCGATCCTCTACGGGGAGGACTACGGAGGCCTCGAGGCGCTTCTGGCCGGGGCGGATGGATGGACGGCAGGCGTGGCCAACTTCATGCCGCGTCACGCCGTCGCGCTATGGCGGCTGGCTCGCGCCGGCGATCTCGCAGCAGCACGCAGTCACTGGCTCCGCATGCTTCCGCTGGTCAACATGACCTCGCACAAGGTGATGTTCGGGCGACCCGACGAGCGTCCAGACTTCATCCAGATCTACAAAGCCGCACTCGACATGATGGATCTGGCCGGTGGTCCCTGTCGCCGACCTCTTCTGGAATTGCCAGACGCGGACCTTGCCGTGCTGCACGACCTCGTCTCGGAGTTGGTTCTGACTCCGGCAACCGCCTGACACGAGGAGGCAGTTGTGGTTCTCTCCGTTCCGCTGCCGGACTTCGAGCTGGAGGTCTACCTGGGCCGCTGGGAGTTTGCGGCGGCCCATTACCTGACCGGGTCCGATGGCCAGACACGGACCATCAGCGAGCTCCTGGCGTTGGCCTCCGACGAAGAGCGAGAAGCGTTCGAGCAGCTAGCGCTCGGCTACACGCCGACCTGGGGCACCGACGCGCTGC
>JBKPHE010000122.1:0-11416 GCA_046744485.1 Actinomycetota bacterium
CACTTGACCCGGTCACCTGTGCCCTGCGCCAGGAGCAGCGACGTCCCCCAGTCGTTGTTGACCGACGAGGAGAAGGCCGGCTCGTAGGGCTTGTGCTCGGTGTACATCTCCCAGTCGTCGGGCACGTGGGCATAGATCTCCCCGAGCCCCGCCAGCACCCGCTCGAACTGGCCCCGGAAGCTGGCCTGCCCCGGATGGTTCATGCCGTCGCCCAGCCACACCGTCAGGGCCCGCGACCCCAGCTCGACGCCGAGGTCGATCACGTAGTGGTTGTGGTCGATGGCCGCCCGCCGGACGGGCTCGTCGACGTTGGCCAGGCTGCCGAACTTGTAGGACACGCTCCCGTCCTCGGTGGTCGACGGATTGTCCTGGAACGTGTTGGAGTTCATGGCATCGAAGCCGATGCTCAGTTCCTCGGCGTGGCGCCGGAGGGCGGCGGCGCCGGCGCCCAAGCCCGGGTCGTCCCACGGCACGTGGAGGCTGACGGTGCGGTTGGCGCCGGTGAGCGAGTTGAGCGTCGCGACGTCGTCGATCTTCTCGTAGGTGTCGCGCGGCTCACCGCCGCCCGGGAACCGGCCGAAGCGGGTGCCGCCCGTTCCCACCGCCCAGGAGGGCGCCGCGGCACTGAAGCGCGCCACCTCCGTGATCACCGCCTCCCCGTCGACACCGGACCGACCCACCACGTCGAGGGCGTGCGCAAGGTCGGACTCGTGCCATGACAGGCGGATCTGGTTCTCCTCCTCGATGCGGCTGTGGTCGAGCACCATCGCCATCTCCTCCCTTCACGTGCATCACCTAAGGAACGCCATCGGCACTCCGCTGTCCACCGGCAGGATCGTTCCCGTCGTCAGCGCCAGGTCGCCGGAGCACAGGGCGAACACGGCGTCGGCCACGTGCTCCGGCAGCACCTCGTGTCCGAGCACGGTACGCCCGGCGTAGAACTTGCCGAGGTCCTCGGGCGGAACGCCGTACACCTTGGCGCGCTCCTCCCCCCAGCCACCCTCGAAGATGCCGGAGCCACGCACCACGCCATCGGGGTTGACGCCGTTGACACGCACGCCCAGCGGACCGAGCTCGGTCGCCAGCAAGCGCACCTGGTGGGCCTGGTCGGCCTTGGCGGCACCGTAGGCGACGTTGCCCTTGCCGGCGACCACGGCGTTCTTGGACACGACGTAGACGATGTCGGCCGGCAGGCCCTGCGCAGCCATCACCTTCGCGGCCTCGCGGCTGACCAGGAACGAGCCCCGGGCCATCACCCGGTGCTGCAGGTCCCAGTCGGCCGACGTGGTCTCGGCCAGCGGCTTGGAGATCGACAGCCCGGCGTTGTTGACCACCAGGTCGACGCCCCCGAACGTCTCGGCCGCCTCACGGACGGCCGCCGCCACCGCAGCCTCGTCGCTCACGTCGACCTCGATCGCCGCTGCGACGTCGGAGCCGCCCAGCTCCTCGGCCGCGGTCACGGCACCGGACGCGTCGCGGTCGGCGAGGACCACTGCGGCGCCCTCGGCGGCGAGGCGGGCGGCGATGGCGCGGCCGATGCCAGAGGCGGCACCGGTGACGAAGGCGACCCGACCGGCTAGCCGCTTGGGAGGCGGCAGCCGGCGCAGCTTCGCCTCTTCCAGCTCCCAGTACTCGATGCGGAACTTCTCGGACTCGTCGATGGGCCGGTAGGACGAGAGCGCCTCGGCGCCGCGCATCACGTTGATGGCGTTGACGTAGAACTCACCGGCGATCCGGGCGGCCCGTGCCTCGGCGCCGAAGCTGAACATGCCCACGCCGGGCACCAGCACGATCACGGGATCCGCGCCCCGCATGGGCGGCGAGTCGGGTCGTGCGTGCCGGCGGTAGTAGCCGGCGTAGTCGTCGCGGTAGGCGGCGTGCAGGTCGTGCAGCCGGCTCACGAGCTCGTCCACCGGTGCCGTCGGCGGCAGGTCGAGGAGCAGCGGACGCACCTTGGTGCGGATGAAGTGGTCGGGGCACGACGTGCCCAGCGGCGCCAACCGGCTGACGGCCTCTCGGCCCAGGAAGTCGAGCACCGGCTCGCTGTCGGTGAGCCGACCGACCACCCGGCGATCGGTCGAGCACAGGCCCCGGACGTGGGGAGCCAGCTCCCCGGCCAGACGCCGGCGTTGGTCGGCCGGCAGCGGCTCGAACCCGGCGCGCACCGCGCCAAGCGGATCGGGCCGCCCGCGCTCGGCGATGAATCGCTCGGCCCGGCGGATCACGTCGAGCGAGATGGCCTGGCAGGCATCGGACGTGTCGGCCCAGGTCGTCAGCCCGTGGCCCCCCAACACCACGCCCCGCAGGCCGGGATTGTCGGCCGCCAGTGAGGCGATCTGCAGGCCCAGCTCGAAGCCGGGTCGGCGCCACGGCACCCAGGCCACCTCGCGGCCGAAGCACTCCTTGGTCAACGCCTCACCGTCGACCGCGGCCGCCAGGGCGATCACCGCGTCGGGATGCAGATGATCCACGTGGCGGGCGTCCACCAGCGCATGCATCGCCGTGTCGATCGATGGCGCCGCGCCGCCGGTCCCCCAACGGCAGTGGTCGAACGCCGCCACCATCTCGTCCTCGTGATCGACGCCCCGGTACACGCCCCGCAGGGCGCGCACGCGATCGAGCCGCAGCGTGGCCAGACCGCCCGGACGCAGGGTGCCGAGGTCGCCACCCGAGCCCTTCACGTAAAGCACGTCGCTCGGCTCACCGGTCACGGGATCCGTGACCGTGGCCTTGCACGACGTGTTGCCGCCGCCGTAGTTCGTCACCCGCGGGTCGGACCCGAGCGCATGGGAGCGCTCGACCAGCGCCTCGACCTCGGGCGGCGGTACTGCGGCGTCGCTCATGGAAGGTGGAACACCTCCTCGAGCTCCTGCATCATCTGGTCGGCGGGCAGGCCGGACCCCTCGAAGAACGGCGCCATCATGGCCTGCCACCTCTCGTTGACGGGTTCGGAAGCCATTGCGGCTCGGGCGTCGGCCAGGCTGGCGGGGGTCTCCACGTACCCGAACAGCGTGCCGTCGTCCCGGAGGAAGAGCGAGTAGTTGTGCCAACCCGCCCGGCGGAGGGCGTCGAGCATCTCCGGCCAGACCGCGGCGTGGTGGCGCCGGTACTCGGCGGCCATCTCGGGCCTGATCTTCAGCGTGAAACCGAACCGGTTCACCGGCACGTCCTCCTGGGCGCCACCGTCGGGACCGGCCGGGCGGAGCGCCGTCCGCCCGGCCGGGTGCCCTCACGACTCGTCGATGTTCTCCTCGGTGTAGACCGTGAACGGCCCCATCACGATGCGCAGGCCGTTGTCACGCGTCGGGTCCTTCTCGATCGTGTACTCACCCATACGGCCGGCGGTGAACGTCTGTCCCTCGGCAGCGTCGATCTGACCGGTGGCGATCCCGTAGGTCGCGTAGTACGTGAGGTAGCCGAGGTCGACGAAGCTCCACAGGGCGAACTGCGGCGCACAGCCGCTCTGCGTGTACTCACGCATCTCCTCTGGCAGGCCCAGGCCGGACACCTTCACCTGGTCACACAGCCCTTCGTCGGTCATGGCCTTGCCGGCGGCGGCGATGCCAACCGTGGTGGGGGCCATGATCAGATCCAGGTCGGGGTGGGAGTCGATGAGGCCGAGTGCCTGGTTGTACGACTCGTCGGAATCGTCGTTGCCGTACACCGTGTCGACCAGCTCGAGGTTGGCGTACTTCTCGTCCTGGAGCGCGTCCTCGAGGGCTGCGATCCACGCGTTCTGGTTGGCGGCGTCGGGCGAGGCTGACAGGATGGCGAACTGGCCGCCGTCCTCGCCGAGGATCTCGAGCGCCATGTCGGCCATGACGACACCCGTCTCGTCGAAGTCGACCTGGGCGACGAACAGGCTCTCACCCTCGCCCGAAGGGATCGGCGAGTCCCAGCTCACCACCGACACGTCGGCGTCGGTGGCGGCGTCGACACCGGACTGGATCTGCTCGCCAGCGTTGTTCGAGATCATCACCGCGTCGACCCCCTGGGTGGCAGCGTTGGTCATGGTCTCGATCTGCCCGGTGGGGTCCTCGCAGGTTGACGGGCCCAGGAACTCGGGCTCCGAGGTGCCGAGCTCCTCCGCCGCCTCCTGGGCACCCTCGTTGGCCTGATCGAACACGGCGATGCCGGTGCACTTGGGGAGCAGGATGGCGTTCATGTCGTCGCCTGACTCGATGGTGACGGCTTCGCCGGCCGCACCCCCTCCCTCGGATCCGCCCTCGCCGGACGTACTCGCCTCGGTGTCGTCGTCATCGTCACCGCACGCGACGGCACCCACCAGGGCCAGGCTCAGCATCACTGCCATCAATTTGTGAGGTCTCATCGTCCCCTCTCCTTCTCGTCGAGGGCCGCCCTCGACGTAGATCCGTGTGTTGCCGCGCGCACGCGCGCGGTTGTCCGTCTCATGCCTCCGCCTCCGCCTCGCGCCGGCGTAAGGGCAGGCGGTCGAGCAGGTTCTGCGCCAGCACCGACACGATCAGCAGCGCCCCGATGACCCCGGTCTGGGTGTTGGCCTCGACGTTCGCCAGGCCCAGCCCGTTGCGGAGGTTGAGCACGATGCAGATTGCCAGCGCGACACCCAGCAGGGTCCCGGAGCCGCCGAAGATGCTGACGCCCCCGAGCAGCACCATCGTGATGATGTCGAGCTCGAAGCCCTCCCCGATGTTGGCCCGCACCGAGCCGAGGCGGGCCGCGAACAGCACCCCCGCGACGCCGGCGACGAGCCCTGACGTCGTGAACAGCACGAGCTTCACCCGGGCCACGTCGATGCCCGAGAAGCGCGCCACGTCGGCGTTGTTGCCGATCACGTACACCCGGCGCCCAAACGACGACCGGTGGAGGATCACGCCGCCCACCACCAACATCACGAGGAACAGCACCAGCGCGAACGGCATCGGGCCGAGGAAGTCGGCGCGACCCAGGTCCCCGAACCAGTCGGGGAAGTCGCCGATCGATCGATCCTCCAGCAGGATCCGCGCCGCCCCCCGGAAGCCGATCAGACCGGCGAGCGTGACCACCAACGACGAGATCCCCGTCTTCGCGACCACGAGGCCCTGGACGAAGCCGGCGGACGCCGCCGCAGCCAGGGCGATGACGATGGCCAGCCCGAACGGTACGCCGGACTCGTGGGCGGCAGCGAGGACGCAGGCGGCGAAGGCCATGACCGACGCCACCGACAGGTCGATCTCCCCGTTGATGATGACGAAGGTCATGGCCACCGCCACGATCACCTTCTCGATCGACAGCCGGAACAGGTTCACGAAGTTGTCGACATCGAGGTAGACGGGCGACTGCGTGGCGTTGTAGACGATCGTCCCGGCGAGGATGACCGCCAGCAGCAGCTCCCAGCTCCGCTCGCGCGCCCATTCAGGCATCGGTCGCCTCACCGGACTGCTCGGTCGCCGTGAGCGCCGGCACCCTGGCGGCGTCCGATTCGTCGGACGACGAATCGACCTTGGTGTGGGGGCGGGCCTCCGCCGACCACCGCCGGCGGAAGCGTCGACCGATCACGACGTCCGCGATCACCGCAGCAAGGATCAGCGCCCCGAGGATCGCGTTGCGCCAGAACTCGCTCACCTGGGGGACCCGGACCAGGCTCTGGTCGAGCACGTCGATCAGGACCGCGCCCAGGAACGCCCCGACCAGCGTGCCCGAGCCGCCCAGGACGCTGACACCGCCCACGACCGCCGCCGCGACCGAATCAAGCTCGAGGCCCTGCCCGGCGACGACCGTGATGTTGCCGAAGCGGGACAGGAACAGTAACCCGGCGAACCCGGACAGCGCGCCGCAGGCGACGAACGCACCCAGCACGAGCCGCCGGGTGGGCAGCCCGGCCTGGGCGGCCGCCTCCGGGTTCGAGCCGACGGCGTACAGCCGTCGCCCCCAGCGCAGCCGCTGCATCGCGACCTGGAGCACCGCGACGATCACGACGACGACCGCGAACACCACCCGGATGTCGAGGCCCCCGATGCTGAACACCGTGCGGGTGGGTAGGTCGACCACCCACGACGGCAACGAGTCCGCGGTGATCGTCTTGCCCTCGCCGTGGGAGATCAGCCAGCTCCGATAGATCGCCAGCGTGCCGAGGGTGGTGATGATGGCCGGGACGCGCCCGTAGGCGACGATCACGCCGTTGATCGCGCCGAGCAGCGCGCCGAGGCCCACCGCGATGGCGATGGTGACCGCCGGCGAGGCCGAGGGATTGGACGACGCGAACTGGCCGGTGAGGTAGGCGGTCACGCCCACGATCGACCCCACCGACAGGTCGATGTTGCGCGTCACGATGACCAACGTCTGGGCGACGGCCAGCACCGCGGTTATCGCCACGCTGGTGGTCACCCGGTTGAAGAGCCGGCCGCTGTAGTAGTCGTCGACCAGGAATCCGAAGACCACCAGGGCGACCAGGATCACGCCGAGGAGCGACAGCTCCTTCACGCGTTCCGGTCGGATCCAGACCGCGGTGCGGCCGGGACGGCTGCGTGCCCGGTCGAGGCGGGCGACGTCGGCGGTGGTGCTCATCGCCCTCACGCCACCCCGACGGCCGCGGTCATCACGCGCTCCTGCGTGGCCTCGCTCCGGTCGAACAAGCCGGTCTGCTCTCCCTCGCGCATGACCAGCACGCGGTCGCTCACCGCCAGCACCTCCGGCAGGTCAGACGAGATCAGGACGATCGCCATGCCCGAGCGTGCGAGGTCGTCGATGATCTGGTGGACATCGGCCTTGGCGCCGACGTCGATCCCCCGCGTGGGCTCGTCGAGGATCAGCACGGCAGGCTCGGTGTTGAGCCACTTGGCGAGCATCGTCTTCTGCTGGTTGCCGCCGGAGAGCAGCCCGACGGGCTGCGACAGCCCGGCGGTCCGGATGCTGAGCTGGCGCCGGAACCGCTCGGCAGCAGACCGTTCCGCAGCGCCGTTCACGAGCCCCAGCCTGGAGACGTAGCGCCGCAGCGACGGCAGTGTGATGTTCGCGGTCACCGACTGCGGCAGGGACAACCCGACGTGGCGGCGGTCCTCGGACAGGTATGCGATCCCGTGGTCCAGGGCCTGGCGGGGGGTGGCGATCTCGACCGATCGACCGTCGAGCTCGATGGTCCCGGTCTCGGCCGGTGCGATCCCGAACAGAGCCAGCGCGATGTCGGTCCGACCCGCGCCCACGAGCCCGGCCAGTCCGAGCACCTCGCCGCACCGCAGGTCGAACGAGACACCGGCGAACTTGCCGGTCCGGCCGAGGTCGCGCACTCGCAGGATCACGTCGCCGGCGTGGTGCTCGTGCCGGGCGTAGAAGTCGGACATCTGGCGCCCGACCATGGCGGCGATGAGCCGGGCGCGGGTGACGTCGTCGCGGGCATTGGTCGAGACGTGACGGCCGTCTCGGAACACCGAGACACGGTCGGCGATCTCGAACACCTCGTCGAGGCGGTGGCTGATGAACAGCACGGCGACGCCCGCATCGCGAAGCTGGCGCACCTGGCGGAACAGCCGCTCGACCTCATGGGCCGAGAGGGCGGCCGTCGGCTCGTCCATGATGAGCACGCGGACGTCCAGCGAGATGGCCTTGGCGATCTCGATGGCCTGCTGCGTCGCGACCGGCAGGCCGCTCGCCGGGATCCGGGGATCGATGTGGACGTCGAGCCGCGCCAGGATCGCCTCGGCGTCCGCGCACATCTGGCGCCACCGCACGACCCGGCCTTGATCCTGGTGGCCGATGAAGATGTTCTCGGCCACGCTCAGGTCGGGGAAGATCAGGGGTTCCTGGTAGATCGCGCCGATGCCCAGGCGCTGCGCGTCGGCGGCGCTGCGCAGCGCCACGGGCTCGCCGTCGACGAGGACCTCGCCCTCGTCGGGCGGGTAGATGCCCGTCATGACCTTGATGAGCGTCGACTTGCCGGCCCCGTTCTCACCCACGAGCGCGTGGACCTCGCCGCGCCGGAGCTCGAGCGACACGTCCTCCAGGGCGCGCGTGGCCCCGAATCGCTTGCAGATGCCGCGCATGGCGAGGACGGGCGCGCCGTCGGTCATCCGACCCACCGACGCACCGGCCAGGCTGCGACACCCTGCGAACGGACCAACCTGCACCCCCTGCGGTCGACGTTCGTACGTGTTAATTCTCACACTAACTCACACGCCGGTGACAAGGCAATCACGGGGTTCGGCCTGATCCGGAGGGCGCGCCGTCGCGCGTCCGCGCGCCTCGCCCGACACCCGCCAGTAGCGTGGCCGCAATGCCGGCCCGGAGCGATTCCGCCGTCCCCGCCGCCGGCGGCAACGGGCGCGCGCTGCAGGCCCGCGGCCAACGCACCCGCCAGCGCCTTCTCGATGCCGCCGCCGACGTGTTCGATCGCATCGGCTACCACGCGGCGCGGGTCGACGACGTCGTGGCGGCGGCCGAGAGCAGCCACGGCACCTTCTACCTCTACTTCACGTCCAAGGAGGACTTGTTCGAGCAGCTCGTGGGCGAGGTGGCCACCGAGCTGCACGGCCTGATCGGCGAGCTCGCGCCGGTGACCAACTCGGCCCGGGGCCAGGCTGCCTTGCGTGCCTGGCTGGCGCGCGTGAGCGAGGCTTACGCCCGGCACGGACGGGTGATCCGCGCCTGGACCGAGGCCGAGTTGTCCGGCGACCCCGTCGGGCGCCGCGGCGATGACGTCCTCACCGGGCTGGCGCTGGCGCTGACCCGCCGGATGCGCGTGCCCAAGCGCTCGGGCCTGGATCCCACGGTCGCCACGCTGGCGTTGATGATGATGGTCGAGCGCGTCAACTACTACGCCGCCAGCGGCCAGGTCGCGCTCCACGACGAGGACGAGCTGCTCGACACCCTGACCGACGTCATCATGGCCGCGGCGTTCGGGTGAGCGGCCGACTAATCTGACGCTGGTGTCAGGTTCCGGGAGGGGCGACCGATGACCACGACCGATGTTCCGGCGTCGATGTCCGCGGCGGTCTACCGCGGCTCCGGCGAGGTGGCGGTGGAGGACCGGCCGGTGCCGGCGCCCGGCCCGGGGGAGGTGCTGGTCGAGGTCGGCCACTGCGGCATCTGCGGCTCCGACCTCCACCTGGTCGCCGAGCGGCTGGGCACCGCGGGCACCGTGCTCGGCCACGAGTACAGCGGCGTGGTTGCCGCGGTCGGTGAGGGCGTGACGGGCTGGGCGGTCGGCGACGAGGTGGTCGGGGGCCCCGCGCCCCGGTGTGGCCAGTGCCGCCGCTGCCTCGCGGGCCAGCCATCGCAGTGCGAGGTGCGCCATCGGGTCATGACCGACGGCCATGAAGGGGCGTTCGCCCGCTTCATCCTCGTCGACGCTCGGGCCCTGGTGCGGATCCCCGAGGGGCTCGGCCGGCGCGAGGCGGCGCTGGCGGAGCCGTTGGCGGTGGCGCTGCACGGCATCACCCGGTCCGGGATCCAGCCGGGGGACACCGCCATGGTCATGGGCGCCGGCCCGATCGGCGCCTTGACGGTCGCCGCACTCCTCGCCCGGGGCCTCGGTCCGGTGACCGTGGTCGAGCCGGCTGCACCCCGTCAGGCGCTGGCGCGGGCACTGGGGGCGGAGGTCCTCCACCCGGGCGACCTGCCCACGTACCCGATGTGGGAGCCGGAGGAGATCTCGCCGCTGGCGGTCGATGTGGTGCTCGAGTGCTCCGGCAACAGGGCGGCGATGCAGGCGGGCTTGCACCAGCTCCGGCGTGGAGGCCGGATGGTGCTGGTGGGGGCGGGGATCCAACCGCCGTCGTTCGACCCCAATCGGATGCTGCTGAACGAGCTGACCGTCACCGGCTCGTTCGTGTACGACGCCGACGGCTTCGACCGGGCGCTGGAGCTCCTGTCGACCCCGCGCGCGATCCCCACCGAGTTGCTGATCGAGTCCGGCGACGTCGGGCTCGATCGCGTCGGCGAGGCGGTGCGACGGCTGGCCGCCGGCGAGACCGCCGGCAAGGTCATGGTGGCACCGGGTCTCGCGCTGGCCGCGGGTGCGACGACCGAGGAGGCGTGATGCCGCATCCCTACTATCCGGCCGGTAATCCCACGTTCAACCACGTGGCGCTGAGCGTGCCCTCCGACCTGCTGGACGAGACCAACCGCGCCGACCTGTGCCGCTACTTCAGCGAGGTCCTCGGCTTCGACGAGATGCCGACCGAGACCATCGACCGGCAGCGGCTGATCCTGGCCTGCGTGCACTGGGACCAGTTCATCTACTTGGTCGCCAACGACGAGCCGATGCGGTGTCCCCGCACCGACCATTACGGCTTCGCCGTCCGCTCCCGTGACGACCTCGTCGCCGCCCGCGACCGGGCGGTGGCCTTCCGGGAGCGCGACCCCCGCGTCGACCTCGACGACCTGGCGGTCGACGACCAGGGAGTAGTCAAGATCCACTCCATCTATGTCCGTTACCTGCTGCCCATGACCTGCGAGCTGCAGTACTGGGAGTTCCCTGAGTGATCCGACCGGTCATGTCCCGGGCGTTGCAGGGGCGGTCGGGAGGAACGGGGGGATCGACCCGTCACTCGGGCCGAGGACCCCGTCGCGCCGGGCCGCCACCGCGTCCAGCGTCCATGGCTCATCCGACCGCACCTCGGTGACCGGATGCCAGCCCTGGAGCAACTGGACCACGCCGCCCTGCACCTTCACCACCTGCCCTGAGATGCCGGCGGCCAGGTCGGACGCCAGCCAACATGCAACGGCGGCGACGTTGGCGGGATCGAACCGGTCGAACCCCGACCCGTCGGGCGCCATGGCGCTGCCGGCGACGGCCTCGGTGAGGCGGGTCCGCGCCACGGGAGCGATGGCGTTGACGCGCACGCCGAGGCGTTCGAGCTCGCGGGCCAGCACGATGGTGAGGGACGCGATGCCGGCCTTGGCGGCGGCGTAGTTGGCCTGACCGGCGTTGCCGTACAGACCGGACTCGCTCGACGTGTTGACGATGGCCCCCCCGGTCGGTTTCCCGGTCTCCTTGAAGCGTGCCCGCCACCAGGCGGCGGCGTGGCGGGCAACGGCAAAGTGACCCTTGAGGTGGACGTCGATCACGGAGTCCCACTCGGCCTCGGACATGCTGAAGCTCATCCGGTCGCGGAGAATCCCGGCGTTGTTGATCACCGCATCGAGCCGCCCGAAGCGCTCCACTGCCAGCCCGACGAGTGCCTCCGCACCATCCCACGTCGCGACGTCGTGGGTGCTGGCGGCGGCGGCGCCCCCCGCGGCCTCGATCTCGTCGACGACGGCATGGGCTGGCCCGGTGTCGGCGCCCGACCCGTCGGCGGCGCCGCCCACGTCGTTGACGATCACACTGGCGCCCTCGGCCGCCAGCAGCAGGGCCTCCTCGCGCCCGATCCCCCGGCCCGCTCCGGTGACGATGGCCACCTTTCCGTCGAACAGCCCCATGCGACTCCCCTCGCTGTTTCTGACATGCCCGTCAGGTCCG
>JBKPHE010000172.1:0-6873 GCA_046744485.1 Actinomycetota bacterium
CCCGCACGCTGACGGCCGACGCCGCGCTCCTGGAGTACCTGCGGGACCATGGCTTGTCGCGCCTGTCGAAGCGGCTGGTGTCATCGGGAGCGCTCGACGTGGTGGCGACCGCGGCCCCGGGCATCAAGGACATCCTCCTGCTCGGCAAGGTCAAGCAACTCGAGCGGGCGGGCACCGCCGATCTGATCGTCCTCGACGCCCCGGCGGCCGGCCACGCCATCGCCTTCCTGCAGGCGGCCCGTAGCCTGCTCGACACCGTGAGCGTCGGTCCGATCAACGCGCAGGCGCGCGACGTGCTCGAGCTGCTCGAGGACCACCGGCGCTGCCAAGTGATGCTGGTGACGATCCCGGAGGAGACACCGGTCAACGAAGCGGTCGAGACCGCCTTCTCACTGGAGGACCGCGTCGGTGTGGGCCTGGGGCCGATCGTCGTGAACGGCGTGGTTGCGGAGATTCCCGGGTTGGACGTCGACCCCACCGTCGCCGCCGAGCGGGCCGGCGTGGCGCTGCGCCCGGGCGAAGCCGAGGCGCTGGCTGCGGCGTCCTCGTTCCGCCGCGGCCGTATGGCGCTGCAGGCCGAGCAGATCGGGCGGCTCGAGGAGCAGCTCCCGTTGCCGCAACTGCGCTTGCCGTTCCTGTTCACCACCGACATCGGTCCCCGCGACCTCGACGTGCTGGCGCAGGCGCTGCTCTCCGAGATCGACGCGCTGGCGGGCCTGCCACTGTGAGCACGACCGGCACACGCGGCGCGGTCGGGGTCGCGGATGGCGAGCGGCTCGACGAGCTTGTCGCCGAGCGGAGCATAGTCGTGTGCTGCGGATCGGGCGGGGTCGGCAAGACGACCATCGCCGCGGTGGTGGCCCTCGAGGGCGCCCGGCGCGGGCGCAAGACGGTGGTGGTGACCATCGATCCCGCCCGCCGGCTGGCCGACGCCCTGGGGCTGGCCGGCCTCCCGGACACGCCGAGCCGCATCGAGGGCGACTGGCCCGGAGAGCTGTGGGCCACGATGCTCGACACCCGTTCGACCTTCGACGCCCTGGTCGGCAAGTACGCGACGACGCCCGAACAGGCCGAGCGGATCCTCGCCAACCGCTTCTACCGCAACATCGCCGGCGCCCTGTCGGGGACGCAGGAGTACATGGCGATGGAGAAGCTCTACGAGCTGCACGAAGAGTCGGACTTCGACCTGGTGGTCGTGGACACGCCGCCGACACGCCACGCCCTCGACTTCCTCGACGCCCCACGGCGCCTGTCGCGGTTCCTGGAGCACCGACTGTTCCGCATGCTGATGGCGCCGAGCCGGGGCATCGTCCGGGCCGTGAACGTGGCGGCCCAGGCGTTCCTGCGGACCGTCTCCAAGGTGGTGGGCGGCGACGTGGTGGACGACGCCATGGCCTTCTTCCAGGCCTTCGAGGGGATGGAGGAGGGCTTCCGGCAGCGAGCGGCCCGGGTCAACGAGCTACTGGCGGCGCCGGAGACCGCGTTCGTGCTGGTGGCGTCGCCGCGCCGTGACACGGTCGCGGAGGCACACTTCTTCGCCGACCGGCTGAGTGAGGCGGGCATCGCCGTGCAGGGGCTGGTGGTGAACCGAGTGCACCCGTCCTTCGGTGCCGGTCTGGGAGAGGCGGCCGCCGAGCGGGCGCGCACCCTGGGGGGCACGGAGCTGGCCGGGCTCTACCGCAACCTGGCCGACTATCGGACGGTGTCGGCGAGAGAGCTCGCCCACCTGGGAGGACTGGCCGACGCCGTGGCCCCGGCGCCGGTCGTATGGGTTCCGTTCCTCAGCACCGACGTGCACGACATCGCCGGCATGGGCGGGCTGGCCGCCCACGTGTTCTCGCGCTGATCCGGGCGCTACTCGTCGATGGAGGCGGCCGCCTCGTCGAGGGCGGCGGCGGCCGACTCGACCGTGTCCTTGACGGGGACGATGCGGTCGAATCCGGTGGTGTGGAGCAGGCGGGTGAGCGTGGGGCGGCTGCAGGCGACGGCCACGTCTCCTCCCGCTTCACGGGCCCTGCGGATGCCGCCGATCAGGGCGCCGAGCCCCGCCGAGTCCATGAACGGCACCGACGACAGGTCGATGAGCAGGTACCGCTTGTCGGCCAGCTCTCCCAAGGCGTCTCGGAACTGCCCGACCGTGTAGGCGTCGAGCTCACCTACCGGCCGGCAGACCGTGTAACTGTCCGCCTCGTCAACCTGAATGTCGAGCACGTGCTCCTCCTCCCGAACCCGATCGGCGATCGTAGCGGCGGTTCGGCGTGCCACTGCCCCGACATGGTTGACGCCTGGCCACGGCCGTTGGCACCGCACCTTTCCCGACTCGTAGCCTGCCCAATCGTGCCCGACGTGCTCCTCGCGACCGACGCCGACTGGATCCTCGAAGAAGTCGACGCCGCGCTCACCGACGAGGACACCAAAGTGGTGCGGGTCCGAGCCGGGCGCGACGTGAGTCCCGCCGTGCGCCAGGTCAAACCCGGTCTGGTGGTCCTCGACCTGCAAATCGGCAACATGGGTGGCATCGCCACCGCTCTCGACCTGCAGCAGGGCTTCGACTCCGGCGATGTGCCACGGGTGCCGATCCTGCTGCTGCTCGACCGTCCCGCCGACGTCCCCATGGCGCGCCGCACGGGAGTCCAGGGCTGGCTGGTCAAGCCGCTCGACGCCTTCCGTCTTCGCCGCGCCGCCCGGGCCATCGCCGCCGGCGATACGTACTTCGAGCCTTCTGGGCTCGCCCCCGCCTGAGCGGCCCTCCACGACCGATCGCCGCGGCTTTCCGTGTCGATGCCGGTCGGGGTGACCGGATAAAGTTCCCCTTCCGGTTCTCCGGGTGGTGGCTCAGCTTGGCAGAGCGCTGCGTTCGGGACGCAGAGGTCGCCGGTTCAAATCCGGCCCACCCGACCAGGTCACCGCAGGTCAGAACCGATCTATCTTGTCCACAGCTGTGGGCAGCGAGCCGGCAGACCACACACAGACCACAATTGTCTCGTCGTCGCCGACCTTGAATGAGGCGGTAGGGGTCAACAGCGAGCGGCACCAGGCGACACGGGTGGGGCCCGTTCGGTGGGCTACGGAGATTCCCCAGGCGACGGGATGGCGACCATCGGCCTGATCGGGGGCGACGAGCCCGGCATCGGGCGCTCCTGGCGTTTGGTGACGTTCCGCCTTTCAGATGGCCTCAGGTGGTCCAGCCGTACTAACGGGTGTCATCCCTTCCGCGAAATAGCTGGTCAGCCGCATAGCTCGGCACGCGGCGGGAGAGGCCGACAGGCACCGTCCGCGGGATGCTGGCGGGATCGACGCGGGATCGGCGGGACCGGTCGGTCGTCACGCTCCGTGAGAAGGGAGTATCCGTCGCGGGAGCTGGGCTGGACGGCTGGGACGCACTTCATCGTGGCGTCAAGTCCCTGGCCGGGAGATGCTGCCGAGCACGCCGACCCCCTCATCGAAGTTCGTCGAGACGTACGAGACGTCGGGCGGTGGTTCGGTCCAGAGGATCTGCCATTCGCCGTCGGTATTCACGTCGGCTGGGAGGATGTCGTCGGTCGGTTGGTCCCCGCGGTCGCCGTACAACCGGCGCTCGGCGCCTATCGCCGCCACCGACACGTACCACGTGCCGTCGATGGACCAGCCGTCCAGGAGAACCGAGGTGTCGGGCGCGCCGGGCTCGGTGACCTGGGGCTCGCCGCAGCGCAGCGCCTGCCCGACGGACGCCCGGAGACACGCCACATGGAAGCCACCGTCGCCGTGGACCTCGAGCGTCCCGACGCCAGTCTCGGCGGACGCCAGGGTCGGCAGCGCCCCGACCTGGGCGGCCGCCTCGTCACGCAACATCGCCAGCTCGGTCTCGCCGGCGACGCGGAGCGAATCGGCGATGCGTTCGAGCGTTGCGCGGCTAGGCCCGACGTCGGAGGACGGTGGGGTCACTGTCGAGATGAACACCTCGCGGCCGTCGGGCCAGAAGATGCGGAACTCATCGGCTTCGGGGTCATAGAGCCGGATCGGGCCGTCGCCCGCTCCGGGGGCATCGGGCCCCCGCCAGAACCACTCGTCGATGTAGCCAAGGGTGCCGGCGGTCGACGATGTCGAGACCCGCACTCCGGGCCGGGCGTCCGCCGGGTTGGCGGTGGGCACACCCTGGCTGTAGAGAAACTCGGCATGACGATTGGCCTGCTGCCCGGTCCCCCACTCACCGCGCAAAGGCAGTGAACCGTCGGCGGGCGGGTCGAAACCGTCGCCCGCCTGATCAGTGCGCCACCCCAGGTGCTCGAGCGCGGCGAGGGCCTCGTCACGCGACAGGCCCTTGACGTACGCAGTGATCGCAGTGTCGTGTTCGTGCCATTGGAACGTCTCGACGGTCTCCCGGGTGTCGACGCTGGGGGCGACCCGGCCGTCCTGCCCGCGGATCGTGACGGGATCACCGGTATCGAGCCGCTGCTGTTCGAGTGTGTACGCCTCGATGTAGATGGCGCGCTCCGCGTCGGGGTCGCCGAAGAGCTGGTGGAAGCTCCACGAGGTGAGGTCGTCACGCGTGTCGGCCGGCCCCGTCCAGTCGACGTGCGACAGGTGCATGCTTTCGGGCGCCCAGGTGGGGATGAGCCAGCCGTCGGGAGGGTCGGGCATGGCGGCGGTGACGACGCCGTCGTCGTTGGTACCCGATCGGGCGATCGCGACGGCACCGGCCAGTGCCACCACAACGACTGCCGCGGCGGCCGGCGCCATCCACCGCCATCGTGTCGGCCGAGGGACCCGCGACGGGTCGGCGTTGTGCGGAAGGTCGTCATGATCCTCGACGTCGACCGTGGACGCCGGCGACCGGGTCGGGTCGAACGGCGGCGCCGGGGTGCCTGTCGGGATGGCCACGGCCTGCGCGGCCTTGGTGCGCAGCGTCGTGGTGAGTCTTGCGGTCAGGCGGCGGTGGGACATCAGCGGGCCAGCTCCTTGCGCAGGGCCTGCAACGCGCGGCGGGTGCGGCTGCGGATGGTGGACGTCGGGCAGTCGAGCAACGCTGCGATCTCGCGGTGGCGGAGCTGCTCGTAGAAGCGCAGGACGAGCACGGTCTGCGCCTCGGGGCTGAGGCGGCCGAGGGCGTCCCACGTCTCGTCGATCTCGGGGATCTCGGTGGGCCGGTCGACGCCGATCTGGCTGAGCCGGCGCCGCTCCAGGCCCTCGCGCCGCTGCCACGACAGCGCGAGGCGCACGACCGCCGTGCGCAGGAAGCCCGGCGGGTTCTCGACCTCGTCGAAGCGCTCGTACAGCCGGACGAACGCGTCGTGTGCCAGCTCCTCCGCGACGGCCTGTGACCGCACCAATAGGGCCGCCAAGCGGACGACGGACTGCAGTTCGGCACCGTAGACGTCGTCGAACGACGACCTGGACCGCCGGGCCAGCTCACGCGGGCTGTCCAACGTCACGTCTCCCTCCGGCGCCCCCGCGAGCGGTGATGCAGCGCACCCACGAGCCCCGTCGGCGGTCGCAGCGCTCTCATGCTCCCAATGACCGACGGCGAAGTGAAAACGTTGCCTCGCCGTCCGACGAGCGACCTTGCTAACCCCACACGGCGCGACCAGTGATACAAGACAGCGCGAGTCCGCGGGCTTGTATCAGAACGCCGGCGCCGAGCGTGGAGGGGACGTGGGCGTGCGATGGGGGGCGTGAAAGCTGCAGCGTCGGCCTGTCGCAGGCGTCCGGGCGAGACGGTGGCGGGGCGCCACGTTGCTCGCCGCCCTCGATGCCTTGTCACCGGCGGATCGAGAGGCGGTCCTGCTCGTGGGCTGGGAGGTCTCACATCGTTTGCAAACGCATTGTGGAGGGCGACCTTGCCAGTGGCGGCGTCCCGCGCTTCGCCGACGGGGTCCGCGCTGTGCTCGCCATTGGCGGTGAGACGTGAGACCTACAGTCTGGTCGAAGCGGTGCTGTCTCGAGCCGGCCCCAACTGGACAGCCTGGCCGCAGAGGCGCTGAAGGACAGGGAGAGCTCGGTCACCGCTGGGAGCCTGGGCCGCTGGTCGGACGAATGGACGACGATCGAGGGCGGGACCTACGGCACCGACTAGAGGTCAGGATGACCCGTCGTCGCCGTACCCGAGTCGGGGGGCGCCACGCCCGCCGAGCTGTCTCAGCCACTGCCGCGGGTGTTGATCAGTCATGACGACGCCACGGTCAGCTGTCGATCTTCGTCTAATCCAATCTGGGTAGCCCGACATCCCAAGATGGGTAGCAGCCACCGATGCGCTGCTCTCCCTCACGCCGACACGATCGTGCGTGGCACGTCTATTACATCGCTACGAACGAGGGGTGATCGAAGTGCCTCGATACCTGGTGGAACGCACATTTCCGGAGGGCCTCGGCTTGACGGCAGATGGCCCAGGGCGAAAGGCCGTCGAGGGGGTGGCGGCGGCGAACGCCGAAGACGTGGTGACCTGGATCCACAGCTACGTGAGCCTGGACAAGGGCACTACGTGGTGCATCTACGACGGGCCGTCGCCCGAGTCGATCCGTCACGCCGCCGAGCGCAACGGCCTTCCCGTGGACCGCATCTCCGAAGTGCGCGTCCTCGACCCCTACTTCTTCTCATGAAGCCCGGGAGCCGGCTGGCGCTTGCCGCGACGCTCGCGGGCCTGGTCGGAATGGCCTTACCGGCTGGCGGCGCCCTAGACGCGGCGGCCGACGCCCACGAGAGCCCTGTCCCGTGGGGGCAGCTGAGAGAGGTCAAGTGGGCCACGGCCGGATACCACTCATTGCGGACGGCCCGCGCCGACGGGTTCGCCGCTTTCTCGCTCGACCCGAACAACCCCGACGTGCCCACCTGCTTCGACAGCCCCGACGGCGGGATGGGCGTTCATTTCGTGAGGCACATCGACGACGTCCTTGACGC
>JBKPHE010000148.1:0-10995 GCA_046744485.1 Actinomycetota bacterium
CGGGGACCTCCACGTCCTCACCCAGGGGCGTGTCCAGGATGTCCAACACCGCCTCCGGCAACCGGTGATCCGCCATCTTCGTGGCTTGCCCGGTCAGCGACCGCAGCGGCCGCGTGATCGACCGCGACACCACCCACGTGATGGCGAGCGCCGCCACCAGCGTGGTGGCCGCCAGCACGATGAACCAGCGCTGCCGCACCTCGGCGGCGTGCTCGAGGTCGTCGGCTCGGGCGATGACGTCGTCGGCGAGCCGGTCGCGCATCCCCCCGTAGCCTTCGTCGGGGGGGAGGCTGATCAGATTGAGGATTGTCGGCACGTCGGCGTGGCCGGTGGTGATGGCCTGGTCGACCTGCTCCGAGAGCTGGCCCACCATCTCCTCGGGGTACAGCTCGTCGACCAGGGTGGCGTAGGGCTCCCCGATGTCGAGGATGTCGCGGTTGTTCCGCTCGAAGGTGGATCGCGCCTGGGAGATGGCGGTGATCTCGGCGGGGGTGTCCACGGCACCGCTCTGGAGCGTCACACCCACGACGGTCAGGCGGATCAGCTCCGCCTGGTCCTCCACCTGCCGCGTGGCGAGGTCGACGACGGCCGCGCCCTGGCGGAGCTCGGGGTTGTCGATGGCCGACACCACCAGGCCGTTCGCGCTGAGGAGCGGGTCGATCAGGTCGGAATAGCCCGCGTAGAACTCGTTGGCCGTGCTGATGTTGTCGAGGTTCTTCGCTCCGGAGAAGGCGTCGATGTCGGCTCGGACGCCCTCCAGCCCCGCCAGCGCGTCCAACGCCGGCAGGAACGCATCGCGAACGGGCTGCTCCTCGTCCGCCAGCTCTGCCTCGAATGCGGCGATGGCGGCGTCGGTCTCGGCGCGCGTGCCGTCGTAGCCCTCGGTCTCGAGTACGTACGTGTCCTCTTGCCCGACCAGCTCGACCGAGGCCCAGCTGCGTTCGTTCTGCAGCGTGGTGATCAGACCCTGGTGCCCGGTAGCGGCCTTGGCGAGGTTGCTCTCACTGCGCACGTCCTCGGCCTCGTCGGTGGACTGCGCCACTTCGAGCGCGGTGACGATCGCCAGCGCGAAGAGGGGTATGGCCAGCGCTGCCGCCAGCTTCATACGGATCGGTATGCGACGCACCTACGCTTCCCCCTGGCGCTCGGCGGCGCTTGCGTCCCCACCCAACGCACGGCCAGCGACTCAGCGCGTCATGATCGCAGATCGCGGCCCGCCTGTCGTCATTTGGGCGCCGAAGATCTCGGGCGATTCGTGGGTGACTAGAGGATCGCGCCCTTCACCTTGAGATCGATCAGCTGATCCGTGTCGAGCCCGAGGAGCTCCCGGAGAACCTCATCGGTGTGCTCGCCATGGTCGGGGGCGCGCGTCAGGTCCGGGGGTGTCTCGTCGAACTGCAGTGGGGACGGCACCACGCGGAACGTCGTGCCGCTCCGGGCAACGATGTCGCGCACGTAGCCGTTGACGACCACCTGCGGGTCCTCGAGCAGTTCCCCCGGGGTTTCGACCGGCGCCCACACGCCCTCGACACCCATCAGCACCGCTCGCCACTCGTCGAAGGTACGGGTGGCGAAGATTGCGTCGAGGGTTTCCACGCAGGCCCGGCGGTTCTCGGCGCGGGCGACGGCGTTGGCGAAGCGCTCGTCATCGACCAGCTCGGGGTGCCCGATCTTGGTGACGAACTCGGGCCAGTAGCGATCGGGCTGCAGCATGATCAGGGACAGGAACCGGCCATCGCTGGTCCGATAGGTGTTCACGATCGGATTGGGAGCGTCGCGGCGATCGAAGCTGGGCATCTTGCCGAGGCCGAACAACCCGGCTGCCAGCACGCTGGCCGACGTCGCCCACAGCGCGGTGGCCAGCAGCGAATTGTCGACGATGAGGGCCTCGCCCGTGCGCTCGCGGTGGTAGAGCGCGGCCGAGATCCCGCCGGCGATCATGGCCCCGCCGATGAGGTCGCCGAAGGCCGGACCGGGCTGGGCGATCGGCCACTCCAGACCGGCCGGCGTCGCGATGTCGGCGACCGCCCGGGCCCAGAACGAGCAGCCGTCGTACCCGCCCCGGTCGGCCTCCGGGCCGCGCTGGCCCTGACCGGAGCCGCGCACGTAGATGATGCTGGCGTTCGCGGCGCGCACGTCGTCCACCTCCAGGCGCAGCGCCTTGCGGGCCGGGGGGAGGAAGTTGGTGAGGAACACGTCGCTCTCGGCCGCCAACCGCATCAGCAGGTCGTGGCCCTCCTCCGTGCGCAGGTCGATGGCGACGCTGCGCTTGCCCCGGTTCGGCAGCTCGACCATGTGGTTGACGCCCCCTGGCCCGCTCGGCACAAGTCCCGACGACACCAGGCCCCGCTGGGGGTCCCCCGATTCCGGGTGCTCGATCTTGATGACGTCGGCGCCCCACTCGGCCAGCACCGCGCCCGCCGACGGTACGTAGGTCCACGCCGCCACCTCGAGCACACGAACGCCGTCCATGATCCCCATTGGTGACTACCCCTCTCGCGCCGTGACGGTCCGGCAATGACACGATGGTTAGAAACCGTAGTGTCCCCCGATCCGATCCGGGTGAGGAGCCCGAGCGGTCGTGTCCCGCGCCGCGAGCCGACGCGCCGTCGATTATTGACGCACCTGTCAGAAACGCCATACGCTGTCGGACGGCCACCCGTCGGCCACAGGTGACATTCCCCTGCACGACTGAGAGGTACGACGTGCCTTCCCGATCGCTGGACTTCGACGTCTTCGACGCCGACAACCACATGTACGAGACGCAGGAAGCGCTGACCAAGCACGTCCCAGACGAGTACACGGGCGTCATCGACTACGTCGAGGTCAAGGGCCGCACCAAGATCGTCGTCAACGGCACGATCAGCGAGTACATCCCCAACCCGACCTTCGATGTCATCGCGAAGCCCGGGGCACAAGAGGAGTACTTCAAGCGGGGCAACCCCGACGGCAAGAGCTACCGCGAGATCATCGGCGAGCCGATGCGGGCCATCCCCGCCTTCCGGGAGCCCGGCCCCCGGCTCGAGCTGATGGACGAGCTGGGGATCGATCGAGCCCTGATGTTCCCCACGCTCGCCAGCCTGGTCGAGGAGCGGCTGCGCGACGACGTGCGCGCCACCCACGCCATCATCCATGCCCTCAACCAGTGGATGCTCGAGACGTGGACCTACGACTACGAGGGCCGCATCTTTCCGACGCCGGTCATCACGCTGCCGATCGTCGAGCGCGCCATCGAGGAGCTCGAATGGGTGGTGGAGCGCGGCGCCAAGGTGGTGCTCATCCGGCCTGCGCCGGTGCCGAGCCTGGACGGGACCTCCCGCTCCCCTGGGCTCCCCGAGTTCGACCCGTTCTGGCAGCGGGTCGTCGACCTCGGCGTGCTGGTCGCGATGCACTCGTCCGACAGCGGCTACGCCCGCTATGTGAACGACTGGGAGGGCACACGCGAGTTCCTGCCCTTCAAGCCCAGCGCATTCCGGTCGGTCGCCATGGGCCACCGGCCCATCGAGGACACGATGGCGGCGATGATCTGCCACGGCGCCCTGTCCCGGTTCCCGGATCTGCAGATCGCCGTCGTCGAGAACGGGAGCAGCTTCGTCCGGCCCCTCTTCCACAACCTGAAGGAGGCCTACCGGATGATGCCGCAGGGGTTCATGGAGCACCCCGTCGACGTGTTCAAGCGCAACGTCTACGTCCATCCCTTCCACGAGGAGGACATCAAGGGCCTCGTCGAGCTGCTCGGCGCCGACCATGTCCTGTTCGGCTCGGACTTCCCTCACCCCGAGGGCATGGCCGATCCCATCACCTACGTCGACGAGCTCGAGGGGATGCCCCGGGACGACGTCGTGAAGATCATGGGCGGGAACCTGGCCGGGCTCGTGGGGATCGGCGTCGCGGCCTGACGGCTGGGCGCACGGCTGGGGTGCCGGGGCCGGGCGGTGTTCCACCGGCAAAGGTGACGGCGCTGCTAGATTTCAGGGCTCCGTCGTCGAGCTGAGAGTTGGTGATGGGACCGCACGCTGCCAAGCAGCTCCCCGACGGGGATCCCACCTCGGTACTCAGGCGAGCCCCCTTCTCCGACAACCCGCGAGTGGGCGCCCGCGGGCAACGCGCCCATCAGCGCATCCTCGAGGCGGCGCTGCAGGTGTTCGGCGAGGAGGGCTACCACCAGTGCGGCGTGATCCGGATCACCGAGGTGGCCGGATGCTCGCGGGCAGCCTTCTACCAGTACTTCTCCAGCAAGGAAGACGTGTTCCGCCACCTCGCCGGGCAGGTGGCGCGCCAGCTCGTGGCGTCGGCCGAAGCGCTCGGTCCCGTCACGGCGGACCTCGCCGGTTGGCAGAGCCTGCGGGCCTGGGTCGCGCGCCACGGCGAGATCTACGACCGCTACGAGCCGGTGTTCGAGGCGCACCAGGCGGCGGCCGAGAGCGACGAGGCCGTCGCCAGTGGGTCCGCGCGCATCGCCGACCGCACCGTCGCCGGCGTGCGGGCCAAGCTCACGACAACGGTGCTGCCCAGCCGGCAGCTCGACGAGGCGATCGCGATCCTCCTCGAGTGCATGACCCGGGCCCGCCGTGTTGCCGAGGTCGTCGACGCCGCGCTGATGCAAGGGCCGGCGGGCGCCTCCGCCTATCCCCGCTCCCGCGTCGATGACGCGATCACCGACATCGTGCACCGGACGCTGGTCGGCCGGCTCGATCCCGATGTGAACGTCCACGCGCCGACGAAGCGGCGCCCGCCCCGTGTCCGCATGGGCCCCGTGATGCTCCAGGGCCTGCAGGCCGACGACGGCCCCGAGGACCTCAGCCCCACGGGCGCCCGGACCCTGGCGGCACTGCTGGCCGCGGGCCACGACGTGCTCGTGTCCCGGGGCTATCACGGCACGCGGGTCGACGACATCGCGCAGGCGGCCAAGGTCTCCCACGGCGCCTTCTATCGCTACTTCGACAACAAGGACCACCTGATCCGCCTGCTGGCGGTGCGGGCCATCCGCACAGTGTCGGTGGCCATGGCGGACATCCCCGACATCGCCGGCGCGCCCGCTCGGCCGGAAACCGCCGGCAAGGCGACGTCGGCGACCCTGCGCCAGTGGCTGCGCCGCTACCACACCACCCAGGCATCCGAGGCGGCGATGATCCGCGTCTGGCTCGACGCCACCGCCGACGACCCGAGCCTCCAGCCCGAGTCGGCCGCCGCGCTGGATTGGGGCCGGCGTCGGCTGGCGCAGTTCCTCGAGCCCCGCGGGTTCGGCGACATCGACACCGAGGCGCTTGTCATGGTGGCGCTGCTCGACGCCTTCGGGGCCCGCCCGCAGGGGCCGTCCACGGTCCCCGCCACGGCCCACGTCATCGAGCGCGGCTTCCTTGGGCGATAACCGGCCCGATCAAACGGCGGGCGTCACTCCTCGACCGTGATCGCCCGCTCCGGGCAGTTGTTGGCTGCCCTGCGGGCGACCTCCTCCAGGCCGGCCGGGACCTCGCCTGCGTGCAGCACCACGCCGTGGCCGTCGTCGTCGGGCTCGAACACCTCCGGCGCCAGCGCGTAGCAGCGGCCGTGCCCGGTGCACATCTCGGCATCGATGCGGACCTTCATCACCACGGCCGAGCGTATCTCCGACCTGACGTGAGTGTCAGACGCGCTCGTGCTGGGGGCTCGGGTCGTTCCCGGCGTTCCGACGCGACGGAATCCGTCACTTCCGAACGCAGGTTCGCCGGGCCGACCTCAGCGCGGCCGAAACAGGGGGACGAACCACTCGCCGTTGGGCTCGAAGGTGACCTCCACGGGCATGCCGATGCGGACGTCCTCGATGGCGCAGTCGACGATGTTGGTGGTGAGCCGCACCGTCGGGTCCTCCTCGAGCTCCACGATGGCGATCACGTAGGGCGGATCGAAGCCGGCCATGAACGGCTGGTGGTTCACCGTGTAGGTCGCCACGGTCGCGCGGCCCGACACCGCCGCGGGCGCGACGTCGCGGCTGCCGCAGTGGGGGCAGCGTGGCACCGGTGGGTGGTGGATCCGCCCGCAGTTCGCGCAGCGCAGAAACCGCAGCACGCCATCGGCGCCGCTGCGCCAGAAGAACTCGTCGCTCTCGTCCGCGGCGATGAACCGCGGCGGCACGCTCATCCCGGCCCCTTGGTCAGCAGGAGGCAGCCGCACTCGGGGCCGCCGCCCGCGGCCACCATGGCAACGTCGGCACCCTGGACCTGCCTGGCGCCGGCGGCGCCCCGGAGCTGCAGCACCCCCTCGTGGAGGAAGCCAAAACCATGCAGCCGCCCGGACGAGAGCTGGCCGCCCCAGGTGTTGAGCGGCAGGGTGCCGCCGGGACCGATGCGCTTGCCACCCTCGACGAACGGGCCGCCCTCGCCCCGCCCGCAGAAGCCGAGCGCCTCGAGCCACGCCATCGTGAGCCAGCTGAATCCGTCGTAGAGCTGCGCCGTGTCGACGTCGTCGGCAGTGAGGTCGGTGCGGGCCCACAGCGACGCCGCCGAGTCCCGCATGGTCAGGGGCGTGAGGTCGTCGAACTGGTCCCAGCTCGGGCGGCCGCGGATGGCGGTGCCGATGGCGTTGACGTGGGCGACGCCGTTGGGCGCGTCGGGGGCATGGTCCCGGTGCGTGACGACCACGACGGTGGACCCGTCGCAGGGGACATCGCAGTCGTAGAGGCAGAACGGCTCCGAGATCATGCGCGCGCTCAGGTAGTCGTCCATGGTCATGGGCTCGGTGTAGATGGCCTTGGGATTCAGCGCCGCGAACGTGCGGGCGTTGATGGCGATGGCGCCCAGCTGCTCCCGGGTCGTCCCGTACTCATGCATGTGGCGCATGGCGTAGCAGGCGATCCAGTTGGCGGCCGACCCGGCGCCATAAGGGATCAGGTAGCGCATCGACGCCGGCAGGCCCCCACCACCGGCGGTGGTGGGACGCATGGGCTTGCCGCTGCCCTCCACGACCGTGCGGAACACCACAACGTGGTGGGCAAGCCCGGCGGCCACCGCCAGGACCGCCTTGTGCACCGCGCCCAGCTGGCCAGCGGTCTCGAGGCCGCCGTCGCGCCAGGCGAGCCGGAGACGCAGGGCGTCGTGGAGGTCGGCGCCCGACGCGCCGCCGAACGGCCCACCGGAACCGGGATAGGTCGAGATGCCGTCGATGTCGTCGAGGGTCAGGCCGGCGTCGGCGACAGCGCGCTCGGTGGCCTCGATGGTGAGGTCGAGCCCGCTGCGGTGGAGGCGGCGGCCGATGTCGGACTGGCCGATGCCCGAGATCACGGCCCGGCGCTCGAGCGGCTCTCCCATCGGCGGTCAGGGGGCCGCCGGCTCGAACAGCTCGGCCAACACGCGGTCGGCGGCGTGATCACTCGGGCCCTCCCAGGTGACGGTACCGTGGTGGAGCAGGGCCACGCGGTCACACAGGTCGAGGGCGTGGCCGACGTGCTGCTCGACGATGAGCAGCGCGCTGCCCTGCTCCCGCAGCTTGGTGAGGCTCTCGTAGACGCCGTCGACGATCTTCGGCGCGAGGCCGAGCGACAGCTCGTCGGCGACCAGCACCGCCGGCGACTCGACCAGCACCCGCGCCATCGAGAGCATGCGCTGCTCCCCACCGGACAGCGTGCCCGCTAGTTGCCGGCGCCGCTCGCCCAGCACCGGGAACATGCCGAACGCCTGCTCGAGCCCGGGGGCAACGCCGTTCTGTCCCTTGGACTGCCGGAACGACAGGGCCAGGTTCTCCTCGACTGTCAGCGTGGCGAACACCGAACGGCCCTCGGGGGCGTGCGCCACACCGGCGCGGGAGAACTTGAAGACCCCCGCCCCCGTGAAGTCCTTGCCCTCGACCAGCACCGACCCGCTCGTCGGTCGCACGAGGCCCGTCGCCACCCGGGCCACTGTGGTCTTGCCGGCGCCGTTGGCGCCCAACAGGGCCACGGCCTCGCCCGCCCCGACCGTGAGGCTCACGCCGAACAGGGCACGGAACGGTCCGTAGGCCGCGGACACGTCCCGCAGCTCCAGGACCGCAGGCCCGTCGGGGGCGGCGGGGGCGGCGGGGGCGGCGGGCGCGGTCACGCCACCTCCACGTCGCCGAAGTAGGCGATTCGGACCTCTTCGCTGGCCATCACCTCGGCGGTGGGGCCCGACGCGATGAGGCAGCCGAAGTCGAGCACGTAGGCCCGGTCGGTGAAGCTCGACACCAGCTCGACGTCGTGCTCGACCAGCAAGATGGCGAAGCCGTGCTCGGCCTGCACCTCCCGGAGCGTCCGGGCCAGGTGGGCGGTCTCGTCGCGGTCGAGGCCCGACGACGGCTCGTCGAGCAGGAGCAGCTTCGGGTCGGTCATCAGCGCGCGGCCCACCTCGACCAGCCGGCCCTTGCCCAGGCTGAGGCGCTCGATGGGCTCGTCGGCCAGATCGGCCAGACCGAGCAGCTCGAGCACCTCGTCGCAGCGGGCCACCTCCTCGGCCCGGGGTCGGCCCAGCCCCACCAGGTCCTTCCAGAGGCCCCCGTCGCCCCGCCGCGTCCGCTCGGCGATGAGCAGGTGCTCGCGCACCGTCGACTCGGTGAACAGCTCGATGCGCTGGAAGGTCCGGCCGATGCCGAGGCGGGCTCGGGCGTGGACCGGCAGGCCGCCGACGTCGCGGCCGTCGAGCGCCACCCGGCCCCGGTCCGGCCGCTCCAGGCCGAGGACGCAGTTGAAGAACGTGGTCTTGCCAGCGCCGTTGGGGCCGATGAGCCCCACCCGTTCGCCGGCGTCGACCCGCAGGCTGACGTCGTCAAGGGCAACGATGCCGGAGAAGTGCTTGGTGATGCCCGACGCGTCGAGCACGGGAGCGGCGGTGTCGACGGCATCCATCAGTGTGACTCCTCGGCCCCGATCGCGGCGGCGTCGGCGGCCGCATCCCGGGCCGGCTGGGCCTCGGGCTCGGCGGCCCCCGGCGCGGCGGCACCCTCGCCCGCCGCGGCCGCCGCCGGCACCAACTCCCCCGTGGCGTCCGCCTTGCGTCGCGCGCGCCCCTCGATCCGCGCCATCCACTGCCGCTTGCCGTTCTCGACCAGCCCCTCGGGATGGCGGGCGAACTGGATGGCCAGGAACCCGAACAGGACCAGCCGCCACTGCCCCGAGATCGGGAAGATCCCGGGGACGCGGTCGGGGTCGCGCAGGATCCATGCCAACAGGTCGCCCCGCAGGACCAGCGGCGCGAACAGCGCGAAGGCGGCGCCGGCGTTGGCCGCGCCCTCCACGGTGCGGGACCCCAGCGCGACCACCAGCACGAGCCAGAACAGCGCCGCGAACGGTGAGAAGTTGTTCGTGTAGTTCACGTTCTCCTGGTGCATGGACAACATGGCGCCGCCCAGCCCGGCGATGAAGGCCGACACCGCGAACGCCACGATCCGCGCCCGCGCCGGCGAGATCCCGATGGACGCCGCCGCCACCTCGCTGCCCCGCAGCGCCCGCAACGTGCGCCCCACCGTCCCCTCCCGGATGCGGATGACCGCAAAAGCGACCCCCACGAAGACCGCCACGGCCAACGCGAGGAACGAGAGGTCGTTGCCGAAGTCCCAGGGCCCGATGGTCGGCCGGGGGACGCGCGTGCCTTGCAGCAACGCCGTCTCCCCGCCGCCGACCCAGGACAGGTTGACGATGACCGAGTCGAAGAAGAAGGCGAAGGCCAGGGTGGCGATGGCGAACCAGACACCCCCGAGGCGCAGCACGGGCAGTGACAGCGCAGCGCCGCAGGCGGCGGCCGCCGCGGCGCCGATGAGCGCCGCCATCAACACCGACATGTCGTAGCGGTCGGCGAGCTGGAACACCGTGAACCCACCGATGGCGGCAAACGCCCCCTGGCACAGCGAGATCTGCCCGGCCATTCCGGTGATCACCGTGATCGACAGGTAGATCGTGGCCATGATCACCGCCTGGGTGACGAGGAAGAGCCACGACGGGTCGGCCCGGAAGAAGACGACCAGCCCCACGACGACGAAGAAGCCCAGGGCGAACAACCGGGTCGCAAGCGTCATGCCCCGGCTCCGGGTCGCGGCCGCCGGCGCCGGCGGCGGTGGGTCGACGCCCGCCAGCGGGTCGGCGGCCTCGCGGGTCCGGCGGATGGCCGGCCACAGCACCAGCACGCCGAACAGCACCACGAAGGGCACCGCCGGCGCGAGGTTGTCCTGGATGGCCTCGAGGAAGGCGTTGTCGGCGCTCCAGCGCGGCAGGAACGTGTTGAGCAGCGCGATGAAGATGCCCAGCGCCAGCCCGCCGGCGAGGGCCCGGGGCAGGCTGACGAGCCGGCCGAGCGCGGCGGCGGCGATGCCCACGACGACCAGGTTGAAGAAGTTCTCTGGCGCCAGGGTGTTGAACCGGGGGGCGATGAGCACCCCGGCCAGGCCGGCGAAGACGCTCGACAGCGCCCACGCGCAGGCCGTCACCCGGTCAGCCCGGATACCTGCCAGCTCGGTCATGCGCGGGCTCTCGACCACCGCCCGCATCGCCAGGCCCAGGGGGGTGAAGCGGAACAGCGCCCCGAGGGCCAGGGTCGCCACCACCGCCACGCCCAGGGCCACCAGCTCGTCGCGGCTGAAGGCGTAGACCCCGCCGAACGGGTGGTAGAGCACCGAGGCGCCATTCGGCACGATGCCCTCGGGGGTGCGCCCGGCCACCGGCTGGAAATCGGTGATCAGCTCCAGCAGGGCGGGCAGCGCGACCGACAGGCCGATGGTCACGACCAGCTTGGCCACCGCCGGGGCGGTGCGGAGGTGGCGGAAGATCAGCCGCTCCAGCAGCAAGCCGACGAGTGGCGCCACCACGAACACCGACAGCACCAGGGCCGGGATCCTCGCCCATCCCCACTCGTCGCGGGCCTGGAAGAACAGGGCCGCCGACACGAACGCCTGGGCGCCGAAGGCGAGGTTGAGCACCCCCGACGTCTTGTACGTGAGCACGAAGCCGAGGGCGATGAGGGCGTAGACCGCCCCGGGCGGCGTTCCCTGCAGGATGCCCCGGAAGATGTCCTCGGG
>JBKPHE010000116.1:0-25708 GCA_046744485.1 Actinomycetota bacterium
GTCGGTCCCCTCCGTCTGGAGCTCCTCGATCATCGCCGCGAGCCGAGGCTCTCGCTCGGGCGCCGGAGCCTTGACGTACAGCAGCCGCGGGATGGATCCAGAGAGCCGGAACTCGTCCTCCAGACCCGAAATCTCCATATCGGGACCGATCCAGCCGTACCGCTGCCAGTACAGGCCGATGAAGATGTCCGACTGCGACAGGTAGGCGCGGTACAGCTCGCGAGGTGGGTGCGGTCGGGCCCCGAGCTCGAACAGCACCGGCGTGAGCCCGAGCGCGGAGATCGCGCGGGCCACGACGGCACGCTCGTCTGCGAGTTCGACCAACGTGGAGCTCACGAAGACACGCAGGCGCTGGTCCGGGGTCCGGATCGCCACCCTGCCCTCCTGCTTCTCCGTCATGGGTCCCTCCGGCCAGGATCAACTGTCGAAGTCTGGATGGGTGGCCCTCGAGGTTCCAACACCACTGCGACTGTTTCGGTGAGTTGGGTTCTAATGAGCCGGAGTGGCCGCTCCGAACCAGGTCGCAAGTGCTTGAGGCAGCTCCGGGTCCGTGAGGTCTCCCGCCCAGGCGACGTGCCCGTCGGGTCGGATCAACACGGCCGGGGGAGCAGCGACCTCGCCAAGGACCGGGAGCTCCCACACGCCAGCATGCTTGGCATCGACCAACCGGACTCGACCCTCCCAAGGAGAAATGTCGAAACGGCCGGGTTCACCGAGGTTGAGGAGCACGGGCCGGGCGTCGTGCAGCAGGGTGAACACGCGCGTGGGACCGTCCGCGGTGTGCACGTCGAGGTCAGGCATGCGCCGCCCGAGCAGCCGGTGTCCCTCTCCGAGGTCGTAGTGGATGTCGAGACCGGAGAGCATCGCCGCGATGCGCCGGCGCGGCTCGTCCATCCTCAGCAGTTCGGTCATGGTGTCGCGGAGGGCCTGGTGACGGTCGTCGGGGCCGCTGAGCGCGACTTGCGCCATGGTGTTGTGCAACACCCGGGCACCGACCGGATGCCGTTCGGCGTGGTAGGTGTCCAGGAGGAGCTCGGGTGATGTCGTGTTGACCACCTGGGCCAGCTTCCATCCCAGGTTCACGGCATCCTGCACGCCCGTGTTGAGGCCCTGGCCGCCCTGCGGGGGATGGACGTGTGCGGCGTCACCCGCCAGAAGTACACGGCCCTGGCGGTAGGACGCCGCCTGCCGGGTCATGTCGGTGAAACGGGAGATCCAGGTAGGGCTGTGCACCCCGTAGTCCGTCCCGTAGGCGACGATGAGCGCCTCGCTGAGATCCTGCCGGGTGGGCTCGCTGATGTGGTCGATGTGCTGCTCGGTCAGAACGACCCGGAACGGCCCTCCGCCCTCCACCCGGTTGACGGGTCCGATGCCACCACCCTCGCGGCGCATGCCGAGCTGTGGCTCCTCGTCCATCTCGACCTCTGCGATCAGCCAGCTGGTTGTCGCATCCCATCCGACGAAGTCGATGCCGGCCGCCTTCCGGACCACACTGCGTCCTCCATCGCACCCGACGAGGTAGTCCGCCCGGAGCGACTGGCCGGCGGACAGCTCGACGTCGACGCCGGTGCCGTCCTGCGCGAAGCCCGTCACTTCACGCTCGCGATGGATCGGCACGGCCAGCTCGCTGACCCAGCCGGCCAGGATGCGCTCGAAGTCGCTCTGCCACAGCGCGAGCCCGTAGTTGTGGCGGGTGGGGAAGTCGCTGATGTCGAACGGGATCCCGGCGAACCCCTGGATCTGCATCGCCTGCCCCTCCGCGAGGAACCGATCGGCGATGCCGCGCTGATCGAGCACCTCGATGGTGCGCGAGTGCAGACCCCCGGATCGCGATCCGTCGAGATCCTGACTGGCGCGTCGTTCGACGATGACGACGTCGATCCCCGCCAACGCCAGCTCGCCCGCCAACATCAGCCCGGTCGGGCCGCCTCCTGCGATCACCACGGCATGTTCGGTCATCGCCGCTCCCCGGCGAACGCTGCACCGGACAGGGGCAGCCACCTCGCGCAGAGCGACCGCTCGCCAGCGCCGGTCGGCCGCATCCGCCCCACCAACTCCTCGACCGGTCCAGCGCTCCCGCTCGACCCATCTGCCGAAGGCAACACACGCATTCCACGACTCCTGGCTTCGTAGGTTCTGGCCGTGATCGGCTCGGCGGACGAGTCATGGTCAGCACGTTTGGGTCGCTTGCGGCAAGCCCCCTCCCTCGCGCTATGTTGCTAATGGCGGCGAAGGTTCACGCTCGACGATGCGGGCAAGCTGACCGGTCCTCCCTCGGCAACGCCGAGTGACGAAGCGACGAAGGCGCTGCTCAGCTTCGGGAACCAGCAACGGCGATCGATCCCGAACGCCGGTTGCGCGTCGTGTGGCCGGCGACAGAATCGCGCGGTGCAGTTCAGTCCTGACCTTCGCGATCGGGTGGCGGACGGAACCATCACGGTCTCGTACCGCCTGTGGTCGAGGCCGAAGGTCAAGGTCGGCGGCGTCTACCGGAGCGGATCCGTGGCGATCGAGATCGACGACATCGAGCTGCTCCCGTTCTCGTCGATCACCGACGAGGACCTTGCTCGGACCGGAGAGAACGACGTCGAGGCCCTTCGTCGCCGCGCTGCACACGCGGGTCCGATCGGCCATGACACCTTGCTCTACCGCGTCGAGTTCCATGTCGCGCGCCAGCCGGACGACGACGACAGGTGACCCCAAGCGCCGGGTGAGCGCAGGGCCTTGGCTGGTTCTCCGATGACAAGCAGGACTGGCCATGACCACGATCGATTTGAACGCAGCGACTGTTGAGCGACCCGGCGACAGGGCCGAACGTGACGAGGCAGAACTTGCCGCAGCGTCGTTCCTCGCTCGCTACAGCGGGCGCACGCTCGAGGCGTACCGCCACGACCTACGCGGGTTCTTCCAGCGGACCGCCGACAACCACCTCGAGGTAGTGAAGGCCACACGCCCGCACATCGAACTGTTCCGCGCCTGGATTGAAGACCGCTAGCTTGCCGCGTCGACGATCGACCGGCGCCTCTCAACGGTGTGCGGCTTCTACCGCTTCGCCCACATCGACGGCCGGATCGGATCGAACCCAGCCCACTACGTCCGCCGCCCGCAGGTCCACCCAACCGACGCACGAGGACTCGACCGCTCCGAGCTAGGCGTGTTCCTGTTCACCGCCGAGCACTACGACCACCAACACGCCGCCCTCGCCGTCCCGCTCGGCCTCAACGGCCTACGCGTGAGCGACGCCTGCACCACCACCATCGAGGACCTCGGGTTCGAACGAGGCCCCCGAACCCTGCGGATCATCGGCAAGGGCAACAAGCCCGCGACGATCCCGCTCGTCCCTCGAACGGCCCGCACCATCGACCTCAACATCGGCGAACACCACGACGGGCCGATCCTGCGACGCCGTGACGGCCAACGCCTCGACCGCCGCACCGCCCACCGTTGGGTCCACTCGATCGGCCGCGCCGGGCTCGGCAGCGTCCACCCCCACATGCTCCGAGCGGCGTTCATCATGGCCGCCCTCGACGCCGGTGTCCCGCTCCGCGACGTGCAACTCGCCGCCCGCCACGCCGACCCCCGAACCACCACGATCTACGACCACCGCCGCCAAAACTTCGACCGCCACGCCGCCGACCTCGTCGTCGCCTTCGTCGCCGGCTAGATGACCATCCGCGAGCGGCACATCGGGGCCGGTGGGCCATGGAGGTCGGAACCCCGCTCACCGAGGGTCACGACGAGGGCGGACGTCGCCGACTACGCGGGCCGCAAGACGCAGAACTCGTTGCTGTCGGGATCGGCCATGACGACCCGGTCGACGTCGCCCTGGCCGATGTCGACCCGGGTCGCGCCGAGCGCCACGAGACGGTCGACCTCGGCGTGCTGTTCGGCTTGGTCGAGCGGCGCGACCTCGAGGTGCAGCCGGTTCTTGCCGAGCTTGGGGGGCAGTGGCGGACCACCCCAGGTGATCAACGGCCCGGTGCCGTCGGGAGCACGGATCGCTGTCTCCTCGTCCTGATCCCAGACCAACGGCCAGGCGAGCGCGGCGCTCCAGAAGTACCCGACCTCCCTCGTCCCGTCACAGGTGATCGAACCCAGACGCCCGCAGTCCGCGAGGAACGAGTTGCCCGGCTCGATCACGCAGAACTCGTTGCCCTCGGGATCAGCCAGCACGACATGGCCCTCGTCGGGTCGCTGCCCGATGTCGATGTGGCGCGCGCCGAGCTCGACGAGCCTGGCCACCGAATCCCGCTGGTCGTCCAGGGACGTGCTCGTCAGATCGAGGTGGAGCCGGTTCCGGCCGACCTTCGGCTCCGGGACCGGCATGAAGTCCATCCGGAACCTTGTGCCGTCGGTCGGCACGAGACGGATCTCCTCAGCGGTCTCGTCAGCGACCTCCCAGCGCAGCGCCTCAGCCCAGAACCGCGCGAGACCGAGCGGATCGTTCGCATCGACACAGAGCGCAACGAGCCGAAGAGACATCCCGCTCCCCAGCATCGCAGCCCCGGGCGACGACGATCTCCCGACATTTGTCGACGCCAGACTGGTGTCCCCGAACGCCGGCAGGAGGGCGCGGTACTACCTCGGTACTAGAACTCGGCGAGACCCGCTGGTACGAGACGGATCAGACGGACGAGAAGCCCAGCGTCTGCCCCTAGCCGGAACCGCCGAACGCATTCAGCAGACCTACGACATCTTCGTGGGCACCGAGCAGATCCAGCAGTTGGTGATCGCCCGGGCGATCTCTGACTTGCGAATCGAGGAGTTCGGCGTTGTCCGGCGGGGCGCTACGTCCGCCGGGCTGATCTAGTTCTGATCCAGTCTCCGCTGCATGGCGACGATCACCGAGCTGTAGCCGGGCGTGTTCTTCCCCCGGTCACATCCACGACGGTCAGGCCTGCGCGATGCGGACGAGGTTGCCCGAGGGGTCGCGGAACGCGCAGTCGCGCGCGCCCCAGGGCTGGGACGTCGGCTCCTGGAGCACCTCGGCGCCCGACGCCCGGACCTTCTCGAACGTGGTGTCGAGGTCGTCGGAGCGGAAGATCGCAACCTGCAGCGACCCCTGCGTCACGAGCGACAGGAGGGCGTCTCCCTCGGCCTGCGAAAGACCGCCGTGCGGCTGGAACAGGACGATGTCGACGTCCTGCCCCGGGGCGCCGACGGTGACCCAGCGGAAGCCCTCGGACGCGACGTCGTTCCGGACCTCGAGGCCGAGCGCGTCGCGGTAGAAGCCGAGCGCGGTGTCGGGATCGCGGACGGGGATGAACATTGCGGAGACGGTGACTGTCATGCAACGACCGTAGGAGCACCGGCCCGGCGCGGGCTTCTCCGATCCTGCTCGATGCCGGGGCGGGGGGCGTCCGTGCGCTGGCACCGCCCTGTTCGGAGCCGACCCGTCGGCCCAGGTCGGCAGCGCTCAGACCGTGACCGTGCTACGCCGCGGTCGGGTCGCGACCATGCTCACGCACGAGGGAACGACCTCGAGGTCGCGGTGATCGCGCGCGCGGTACTGCGACGGCGTCTCTTCGACGATCTCGGTGAAGCGCGAACTGAACGAGCCGAGCGACGTGCAACCGACGGCGACGCAGGTGTCGGTGACCGACATCCCCTGACGCAGATGGGCCTTCGCCCGCTCGATGCGTCGCGTCATGAGATAGGTGTAGGGCGTCTCGCCATACGCCGCGCGGAACTTGCGCGAGAAATGCGCGGGCGACATGTGCGCGGCACGCGCCATGGCCGGGACATCGAGGGGCTGCGCGTACTCGCGGTCTATGAGGTCGCGCGCCCGGCGCAGGTGCACGAGGTCGGCGATCTCCTCCGGCGTCATGCCGACGACGGTACGTGACCGGTCGCCCCCAGGGTCAAGAACACGGGTCGATGCCGCCCCGATGCGCCGGTAGGTATCGAGGTGGCGGGCGGGGCTCAACGCGACAACCGGTGCCCGCGCAACGACTGATCGAATAGCGGTGTTTCGGGCCGCCCTCGAGGTGCTCGCTCCCAACCACATCGAGGTCATTGCCCATGGCGCTCACATCCCGTCCGTGCGGGCCCGGTACGGCGGGACCTTCGATCCCTACTTGTGGGGTCCTTCGGCGCAACGTTGTGCCACGTCGCCGCGGCGGTCCTGGGCGAGGACGTATTTGCGGTGTGCGCGCCGGGCGCCTCGGCGGCGCCCAGCGTGGCGACGGAGAGGACCGGGCGGGGATGGAGCCGGCACCGGCCACGTTACGGTCGTGCCGTGCCGCCGACGATCGCAGAAGCCCACGCCGCTCTGACGGCGCCCGGATCGATGTTCGAGATGGAGGAGGCCGACGTCTTCGGCGTCCGCCTCCGCACATGGAAGCAGGCTCCGCCGTCGCTGCGGGCCCTGCTCGAGGCGAGCCGGGCACGGCGTGACACCCCGTTCATCGTCTATGAGGACGAGGTCCTCACCTTCGACCGGCACTTCCGGTCGGCCGCGCACCTGGCGGCTCTGCTCATCGACCGCTACGGCGTGCAGAAGGGTGACCGGGTGGCGATCGTCATGCGGAACTTCCCCGAGTGGTCGATCGCCTTCTGGGCGGCGGCCGCCGCCGGTGCGGTCGTCGTGCCCCTGAACGCGTGGTGGACCGCTGGCGAGCTCGAGTACGGCCTTCGGGACTCGGGCCCCAAGGTGGCGTTCCTCGACGCCGAGCGCCTCGACCGGCTGGCTGACACGCTCCCGCACCTCGACGTGGCGGCAATCGTCGCCCGCGGCGCCGGGAATGGCGCCGAGCGGTGGGACGACGTGCTCGGGGAGGTGTCGACCGAGCCCACGCTCCCTGACCTGACGCTCGAGCCCGAGGACCTGGCGACGATCTTCTACACATCTGGGACCACCGGCCGGCCGAAAGGCGCCCTCGGCACTCACCGCAACATCTGCGGGAATCTCATCTCACTCGCCTTCGGCGTCGCCCGGGCTCAGCTGCGCGCCGGCACGCAGCCGCCGCAGCAGACCCAGCCCGCACAGGCGGCGGGCCAGAACGTATCCCTGCTGTCGGTGCCGTTCTTTCACGCCACCGGGTGCCATTCCGTCCTCGTCGCCAACCTCGCCACCGGCGGGACGATTGTGCTCATGTACAAGTGGGATGCCGAGCGGGCGCTCGATCTGATCGAGCGCGAGCGGGTGACGATGTTCGGCGGCGTGCCGGCGATGGTGTGGCAGGTGCTCCAGTCGCCCTCGCTCGCGGAGCGCGACATCTCGAGCGTGCGGTCCATCGGTTACGGGGGTGCGCCGGCGCCACCCGAGCTCGTGCGCCGCATCGAGCAGCTGTTCCCGGGGCGCGTGCCGTCGAATGGCTACGGCCTGACCGAGACGTCGTCGGTCACGACCATGAACAGCGGCGTCGACTACCAGCGCAAGCCCGACAGCGTCGGTGTCCCGGTGCCCGTCGTCGATGTCCGCGTCGTCGACGCCGCGGGCGATGACGACCTTCCCGTCGGCGAGGTCGGCGAGCTCTGGATCCGGGGACCCAACGTCGTCAAGGGCTACTGGGGTAAGCCCGAGGAGACCGAGCAGGCGTTCGGCGGCGGGTGGTTCCGCAGCGGTGACCTCGCCCGCATAGACGACGAGGGCTTCGTGTACATCGTCGACCGCGCCAAGGACATCGTGATCCGGGGCGGCGAGAACGTGTACTGCGCCGAGGTCGAGTCTGTGCTGTTCGAGCACCCCGATGTGGCCGACGCCGCCGTCCTCGGCGTGCCGCACGAGCTGCTCGGCGAGGAGGTCGGTGCGGTCGTCGTCCTGCGCCCCGGAGCGACCGCCACCGCGGATGATTTCCGAGCCCACGTTGCCGAGCGCCTGGCGGCGTTCAAGGTTCCGACGTACGTGTTCATCCACGACGAGCCGCTGCCGCGCAATCCGGCTGGCAAGGTGCTCAAGCGCGACCTTCGCGACCGGTTGGTCGGCACTTGAAGGGCAGGGCGGTTTGGAACCGCGCCACCATGATCACGTCGGTCACGTCCGTCGCTCGGTCTCTTCCTCGGAGCGGTCTACGACCGTGGTGCGGCGACCCTCCATGCCTTGCGGGGCAAGGTCGCCGACGAGGCCTTCTACACCGCCACCCGGGGGTGGCTGGTGCGCTACGACGACTCGACCGGCACCACGGAGGACTTCCAGGCGATCTACGAGGAGGTCTCCGGCCAGGACCTCGACTCGTTCTTCGACGTGTGGGTGCGGACGCCGAGCTAGCCCACGACCTGGTGACAGGCCGGCAGCGGCACGCCAGGGCGTCAGCATCGCCGCCGCCGCACCCAGCGGGAGGGGATCACCTCTCCGTGGTCGACGACGACGCCGACTACTGCTGCCCAGCGATGTCCGCTCGACCTCGCCGGTCACCGGACACGATCGAACTCGAGGACCCAGCGTCTTTGCCATGGCGTCTCTGCAGCGCGCCTGTTGTACCGGTGTCGCACCCATGCCACCGCCTCGGTGCGAGGAACACCGGCCAGGACGGCGATCGCCGCCAGAGCTGTCCCGGTTCGGCCGACACCACCCCCGCATGCGATCTCGACCCGCTCGATCGCAGAGCGCTCGTACGCCTCGCTGAGCGCGAGGATGGTGTCATCCGTGGAAGCCGGAGTGCGGAAGTCAGGCCACCGGACCCAGCGGTGTTCCCACGGGAACGGTCCGGGATCGCGGGCCAGGAGGTACACGGCGAACTCCGGCTCGTCGCCATCGCGCAGTGGGTACCGAAGCCCACGGCCACGAATCCTGCGGCCATCGGGCAATTCCACGATGCCGGGACCATCGGTCCATGGAGTCACCGCGGCATCGTAGGTGCGGTGTCTTCGAGTGGATGCTGGAAAACGGTGGTCGCGGCGGCCCTTGAAGCCGGAGGTCGGCGATCCCGGCCGCCGGATTCGCGGCGCGTGTCAGTCTTGCTCGACCAGCCGGGCGAGCTTCTCGATGGACATGCTCCAGCCGAGCTCGTTGTCGGCGGGCGACACCCCCTGGGGCAGGTTCTCGTGCACGCCGACGAGGTCGGTGCCGGTGCCCGCATCCGCCAGCGTGTAGGTGATCGTCATCTCGCCCCGCATCGCGGGGTCAGCGGACTCGAACTCGACTGCCTGGACGACCTCGGTGTCGAGCACGAGCCGCACGAACCGGCCGTGGAACGAGTCGGTCTGGGAGCTTGTCTTCCCGGTGGTCGTGGGCAGGTCGTAGGTCAACGAGATGCGAAACGTGCCACCCTCGCGCGCGTCGAAGGAGTGGATCCGGCTCGTCATCCCATCGGGCACCATCCATTGCTGGACGGCCGAGGGATCGAGCAGGGCGCGGTAGACACGGCCGCGCGGGGCGCGGATGTGGCGGGCGACGCGCGTGGTGCTCATGGGCCCGCGGGAGTCGCCTGGATGCGCTCCAGCAGTGCATCGCGTTCCTCGTCGGTCTGCACGCGGAAGCGACTGAAGTCGGATCCGAGCCGCACGTCTGCATGCAGCCCGGAGCGATCCTCGTGGAAGTGGAGGAACGCCTTCGACCGCAGGTAGAAGACCCCGCGCATCTTCTCCACTAGCCCAGGGACGGCCCGTAGACGCTCCAGGAACGGCTCCAGCTCGTCGAGCGCTTGGGCACGTGCATGGCGCACGACCTCACACTATGAGACAGCTCCCGCCGCCGTCACCCAGCTGACGCGGGGAGGCGCCGGTACAGGCACTGCCCGCCGCCCGATGCGTGGAGCTGGCCGCCTGTGGACCAGACCCGGGCGTTCCAGCCGAAGAGCCCGCCCGTCGAGAGCGGTGCCGCCCCGTCGCACAGCAGCCAGTCCCGGCCCGACGTGGGACGGTGGAAGGCCACGTTCAGGTCGAGGGTCGGCGCCGTGAACGGAGGCTGCTGCCAGGCGTGTGGGCGGTGGGCCGAGGGCCAGCTCGGCAGGTCGACCAGGATCACGCAGCGGGCGGCGTCGACCCAGCGATCATCGAAGGTCGCGGTCGGAGCGAAGCGCAACCACTCCTGCCACCGGGCTGGCCGGGGGCCCGCCGGTGGCCATTCGGCCTCGAACTCGATCGGCTTGGCCTCGAGGTTGTGCCAGAACGGGAACGGGGGCTCGGCGTCGTCCGGTAGGAGCTCCCGGATGTCCGGGAGCTCGTCCGGATCGGGGACGTCGGGAGGCGACGTCTCGTCGTGTTCCAGCCCTTCGACGTCGCCGACGCTCCACACCATGGCGTCCAGGATGGGGCGACCCTCCTGGGTGACCTCGACCCGCTGCGAGGTCGCCGTCCGGCCGCTCCGCCGCGTCTCGACCCGCAGATCGACTGGGCCGAATCGCGCCACCCCCAGGTAGTGGCACGAGAACGTCGCCGGCCGAGCGCGCTCGGTCGCCGCTCCGGCGGCGCGCAGCGCGCAGGCAGCCACATAGCCGCCCATCGGCCCCCAGATCTCCCAATCGGCGCTGAGCGTCGCCTCGTAGCGCCCGTCTCCCTGCGCCCGAACCGCCGTGTCGTTCGCCAGATCGCCCATCGGCGCAGCGTGCCCGGGCCAGCGACCGCCCACAAGCCACTTCCGGGTCGCGCGCGTGGATCAGTCCGCGAGGGCGGTGTAGACGCAGGTCCAGAAGTCCTGGATGACGGCCGGTGGCGGGAACGGGCCGGCGAACGCGTCGGTCGTGAGCAGGACACCGGCCAGGCGCCGGTCGGGATCGTTGGCCCAGGAGCTGCCCAGGCCGCCACCCCATCCGTAGCTGCCAACGGGACGGGTCAGCCCGGCGCGGCGGACCTGGACGCCGACCCCGTAGCCCCAGCCTTGGGAGCCGTCGGGGGAGGTGGCGGGGGCGCCTCGGTCGACCCCGACGTGGTCGGTGGTCATCGCTTCGACCGAGGCTCTGGACAGCAGGCGCGACCCGTCCGGCAGCCGGCCGCCCGAAAGCAGCATGCGGGCGAAGGCGTGGATGTCGTCGGCGGTCGACACCAGGCCACTGCCACCCGATGGGAAGGCGGGCGGCTTGGCCCACTGGCCCTGGGGTGTGTCGAAGACGACTCGCGCACCCGTCTCGGGATCCCTCGTGTAGCACGTGCCGAGGCGATCCACGTGGTGCGTCGCGAAGCCGGTGTCGACCATCCCCAGCGGCTCGAACACCCGCTCCTGCAGGAACACGTCGAGCGGCTGACCCGATGCCCGGGCGATCAGCACCCCGAGCACGTCCGCACCGGTGTTGTACAGCCACCGCTCACCCGGCTGGTAGAGCAGGGGCAGCGTGGAGAGCCGGCGGATCCACTCGTCGGGCTCTGGCGGCACCTGGGGTTCCGGAGGACCGGCACCGATGTCGAGCCGGCTCATCGCCTCCAGCAGTGGCTGCGGCCAGGGCGCCTCGAAGTCCATGCCCAGCCCGAGCCGGAAGGTGAGCACGTCCTCCACCGTGATGGGCCGATGGGCGGGGACCGTGTCGCCGTCGATCGGGCCTCTCGGGTCGACGAGCACCCGCCGGTCGGCCAGCTCGGGTAGCAGGTCCTCGACGGGGTCCTCGAGCCGGAGCCGACACTCCTCGACGAGCACGAGGGCACCGGCGGCGACGATCGGCTTCGTCATCGACGAGATCCGGAAGATGGAGTCGCGGCGGACTGGCGCGCTCTCGCCACGGGTCAGCGTGCCGGCGACACCCACCTCGACGTCGTCGTCGCGAGAGGCGAGCCAGGCCACGCCGCCGACGGTGTCACGGTCGACGTGGATGGCCATGACTTTGCGCAGCCGCTCGAGCTGCCCAGGTTCGAATCCGCTCATGGGAATTCAGACGTCGTGGCTTCGCCGAACTCATCGGCTGCCCGCGCTCCACCGGATGACCATCGCGAGCGTCACCCCGGTCTTTGGCTACCTCCGCCGCCCGTCGAGCCGGCTCGTCCACGGCTCGACGGCGTCGACCACCAAGTGCGTCTCGCTCCAGGGGTCGCGCCCCAGCGTGGCGCGCACGGTGTCCTCCGAATCGGCCTCGATCGCGAGCACCACGCGCTGCTCGTCGGCGAGCGGCCCACCCAGGACGATGAAGCCACTCGCCACGAGCCCGTCCATGAAGGCCGCGTGCGCCGGCCATCCCGGTTGCTCCTCCATCGGCAGCGACGGATCCCACCGGGGGCCGGTGCGGCGGAGCACCACGAAGTACGTCACCCGGGCGTTCTAGCGCATGTCGGCGCGCTCGCCCCGGCGCGAACGCCGATCGCCGGACGCCCGCCGGGATGCGCTCGAGCTCGGGCTCCTCCTCGGCCGCCGCCTCGGCATGGCCCCCCACGTCGATCTTGGGGAGGATCCGGTCGAGCCACGGGGGCAGCCACCAGTTGCGGTCGCCGAGCAACTCCATCGTGGCCGGCACCAGCAGCATCCGGACGATCGTGCGTCGAGCAGGATCGCCGACGCGACGCCGATACCCATGAGCTTCACCGTGCGGTCGTTCCCGAGGATGAACGTGCCGAAGACGAACACCATGATGGCTGCCGCCGCCGTGCTGACCTTGGCGGTGGCGGCGAGGCCGTCGGCCACCGAGATGCGGCTGTCTCCGGTGCGGCGTCATTCCTCGCGCACCCGGGACAGCAGGAGCACTCAGGTCCTGAGGTCACATCCCCCTGACGGCGGGCGTGACGATTGCCACGCGGGGGTGACGTTTGCGCGCCCCGTGGGGGCCGTACACTGCGTTGCGAAAAGATCTGCGGATCGAGGAGTGGGATCCCCCCTCCCTCGCTCCTCTCCGCAGCCGCGATGGCGCCGCTCGCACCCCCCTGCGGGCGGCGTTGTCGCATCAGCCCGGAAGCGACGGCGCACGCCGCCGGCCGGGGAGGCTCGTCGGGGGCGGTCGGCCGGGTCAGGCGCGGACGCCGCGCAGGCCCCGCCAGGCCAGCTCGGCCAGCTGGTGGGCGAGCGCGGCGGGGTCGGCGTCGCTGTTGCTCCGCAGCCAGTAGGTGCTCGCACCCTCGATCATGCCCACGATGCCGTGGCCCAGCACCCGGCGCTGCCCTGGGGTGAGCCCCTCGATCTCGATCAGGTCGGCGACCAGGTTGGCCAGGGCTGTCTCGACCTGGTTGACCACCCCCGAGAAATCGGCGTCGCGCCCGAGCCCACCGCCGTAGAAGAGCTGAAATGCGTCACGGTGCTGGTCGACGTACCGAAAGTAGGCACCGAAGCCGAGCTCGACCATCTCGTGCGGGGTCTGGGCGGCGGCCACCGCCTTGGTGATCGTCTCCTGGAGCTCGGCGCCCACATCGCTGAGCAGCTCGCTGAACAGCTCGCGCTTGGAGTTGAAGTGCTGATAGAGAACCGGCTTGGTCACACCCGCCGCCTCGGCGATGTCGTTCATCGAGGCGTCGTGAAAACCCCGTTCCGCGAAGACCCGGAGCGCGACCTCGACGAGCTGGTGGCGCCGGCGGGCGGCGGAGAGGCGGGTGGCCACGGCGACGGTGATCCTTCCTATGGGTTACCTAACGGTAACAGCCGCCCACCCCCCGCCGCGGGGAGGCGCGCTAGAGAGGAATGCCGCGATCGCGGTCGTCGCGGTCCGCGGCCCCGACGGCGTAACCGACCACGATCGCCGGCGCCAGGACCAACGAGCCGGCAACCAACGCAGCCACCACGGCGGTCACCACGCCGGACGAGAAGCCCGCCACGAACCCGGCGACGAACAGGACGATCGCCACGCCGAAGAGTGCGTATCCCGCCCGCCGGCCGCGGTCCGCCCAGCGGGCGAGCCGCCGCCGGCGGACGATCACAGGGTCGGCGGACGGGTCGCTCACGGCGCCACCGTCGCGTCGGGTCCGTTCATCTCGGGTCCCGCGGTCGGCGCGGCCGACGCGGGTCAATCGGGCGCAGTCGCCAGGTCCTCGAGGGAGACGCCGCAGTCCTCCATGATGCTGAACAGCTGTGAGCTCATCTCGGGATCGGTGAACGGGTTGTCGCCGGACTCGCCGATGTCGATGAGCCGCTCCAACCCCAGCTCGTCGAGCAGGCCCTGGGAGATGCAGGTCGCCTGCTCGTGGTCGAGGACGCCGCCGGAGGCCTGCTCCATGTTGTCGGCCAGGAACTCGACCAGCTGGTCCACGTTCTCGCTGTCGATGTCGTCGGGCAGCGTGGAGTCGCTGCTGCCGCTGTCGCCGCCGCCACCGCTGTTGCCGTCGTCGCTGTTGCCGTCGTCGCTGTTGTCGCTGCTGTCCGGATTCTCGGCCTCGGTGGTCGTCGAGTCGTCGTTGCTGACCTCGGTGGCGTTGTCGCTCGAGCCGTCGTCGTCGTCCCGGACGAGGAAGTACACGAGCCCGCCGATCAGCGCCACCGCCAGCACTGCGAGCGCAGCGATGAGGCCCGCCGGGGGGCGCTTCTTGGCCGGCGCCGGCGGGGCCTGGCCGCCGTTGTGGTCGCCGTAGTAGGGGCCCGACGCCGGGGTCGACTGCTGGTCCGCACCCGGATACTGACGGGTGGGGTCGACCTGCTGGGTGGGGTCGGACCCCGTCGGGTTCGGGCCGACGGTGGGAGACGAAGGTTCCCCGAGGGCGTCGGTGGACGCGACGCCGCCGTCCGCGACGTCGTCGGTCCAGCGGGCGCCGTCCCAGTAGCGGTACTCATGGCGCGAAGTGGGGTCTGGGAGCCACCCGGGAGCGGGTGAGTTCATGGAGCTGCCGTCCTTGTCTGAGGGGTCCCCGCGGCGGAGGGGACGATTCCGCCGGAGCCGCGATCGTAGGGCACCCTCGGAGGGTAGGGCGGGCGCGCCCGGCGGTCAGAAGTTGGCAGGCAGCACGCGCGAGAAGTTCTCGAAGAAGAAGAACAGCATCAGCAGGAACAGCGGCAGGCACAGCAGGTATGCCGGCCACTTGCTCCAGAGCTTGCCCAGCAGCCAGGCGGCGATCCAGATGAGGCCACAGGCGACGCCGAGGGCGATGGCCGGCCAGATGGCGGCCCGCTTGCCCGACAGCCCGCCGTCGACCGTGCTGGCGCTCAGCTCGTCGCCGCTGCCGCCGCCGTCGCCGGCGCCGCCATTGCCGCTCTCACCGTCGCCGGGGATGGCTCCCGTCGCCGGACCGGTCGGCGCCGCCGGTGCGGGCGCGGCCTGGCCCACGAGGGCGGCCACCACGATGATGCGCTGCCGCGCCGAGTACTTCGGGTGGCAGGCGGTGAGCGTCAGCCGGTTGTCGCCGAAGTCGTCGAGGACCCGGACCTCGCTCGGGCTCACGATGAGCTGGTCGCTGACCTCGTAGCGGAACGCGCCCTGCACCGTGGTGATGACTATCTCGTCGCCGGGCTCGAGCTCGTTGATCCGGTTGAACGGCGCGCCGTACGTGGTGCGGTGGCCGGCGATGGCCGCGTTGCCGGGCTGCCCGGGGAGGGGGGTGTCGGGATAGTGGCCGGGCCCCCGCTTGAGATCGTCCAGGGTCACGCCCTCGACCAAGATCTTGTCTACGCCGATGTCGGGGATGCGGATGTGAGCCACGGCATCCCCCTCGACGGCGGGAGGTGGGGGCGGACCCGGCGCGGTGGTGGTCGAGGTGGGACCCGGCCCTTGGGCCGACTCGTCGGGCGCGGTCAGCCCCGCGTCGCCGAGGCGTTGCTCGAATTCGTTCTCGAGCCTCCGCTGCGCCTGTGCCTCCCGGATGCCGGTACCCCAGAGCTGGTAGGCGACGAAGAGCAGGATCAGGACGCCGACGGTGATGCATGTCCGCCCGATGGCGCCCAGAACGCTGGCCAGCCGCATCGTCCGAGGGTATCGACCCACCCCAGGGGCCTCGCACGCGGGCCGTCGGAGCGGCATCGCTCACCTTGGAGGCCGCGACGGCCGGTCACTAGCCTCGCGCTGTCGTCATGGAGCCAGTCGTCCACCTTCGCGCCGCCGTCGCGCTGCTCGGACGCTTCCCCGCGCTGGCCGGTATCGACCTCGACGTGGCCAGGGGCGAGATCGTCCTACTTCGCGGCCCGAACGGCGCCGGCAAGACCACGGTGCTGCGCGCCTGCGCGGGCCTCGTTCCCGTCGTGCGCGGCGAGGCGATCGTGCTCGGACACGACCTGCGGCGGGATCCCCGCGGGGTCCGCCGCCACGTCGGCCTGCTGGCCCATGCCACCGGGCTGTTCGAAGACCTGACAGTGGCCGACAACGTGCGCTTCTGGGGTCGCGCCTGCGGCGCCGACGCCGGCGACATCGCCGCCGCCATGGCGTTGGTCGGCCTCGGCGGGCGGCTGCGGGACGTCTCCGTCGGCCGCCTGTCGGCCGGCCAGCGGCGCCGCACCTCCCTTGCGTGCCTGCTCGCCCGCCGGCCCGAGCTATGGCTGCTGGACGAGCCCCACGCCGGGCTCGACCACGAGACCCGCGACCAGCTCGACGCCCTCATCGGCCGGGCTGTGGAGCAGGGCGCCACCGTGCTGCTCGCGTCCCACGAGCTGGACCGGGCGGCGTCGCTGGCCCACCGCGTCGTGGAGCTGGCGGGTGGCACCACCGTGTCCGGTTTTGTTCGCGGAAGTGGTCGCGATGACGACCAAGCCCGCGAACAAAACGTGGAAGAGGTGACCCATGTGGCGTGACGCCGCGCTGGTGGCGGGGCGCGACCTGCGGGTCGAGCTCCGCAGCCGCGTCACCACCAACCAGGTGGCACCGTTCTCGGTGCTGGTGCTGGTCCTGTTCGCCTTCGCGCTCGACCCCGACCGCCAGTTGCTCGAGCGCCTGGCGTCGGGCCTCTACTGGACCGCAGTGCTGTTCGCCGCCCTGCTGGCCATCTCCCGCAGCGCCGCCATCGACGAGACCGATGGCGTGCGTGATTCGCTCCGCCTGTCGGGGCTCGACCCAGCGGGCGTGTTCGTCGGCAAGACGGCCGCGGTCGCCGTCGTCCTCCTCGGGCTGGAGATGCTCCTGGGCCTCGGCGTCGTGGTCCTCTACGGCGTCGAGCTGGCCGGGGCCGGCCTCGTGGTGCTGGCCGGCCTGGCCGCGACCGTCGCCGTGGCCGCCACCGGTACCCTGTACGGCGCCCTGGTCAGCGGCCTGCGGGTCCGGGAGACGCTCCTCCCCCTGCTGCTCCTGCCCGTGCTGGCACCCGTCCTCATCGGCGCCACCCGCGCCTTCGAGGCGGCGCTGGCCGGAGTCCCCGCCGACGGCTGGCCATGGTGCGGCCTCCTGGCCGGGCTCGCCGTTCTGTACTCCGTTGCCGGGGCACTCGCCTACGGCACGCTCCTGGAGGGTTCGTGACCGTCCCAGCCTCGACCACAGTGACCGGTGCGCCCTACCGCGGCGCGCCCGGCGCCGCGCCCGGTCGCGTGGCGCCGGGACACACGGGGTCACGCGGCAGCCGGATCCTGGGCGCGCTGGCGCTGGGGAGCGTCGCCCTGCTGGTCATGTACGGCCTGGTCTGGAGCCCGCCCGACGCCGAGATGGCAGATTCGGTGCGGCTCATGTACATCCATGTGCCGGCCGCCAGCTTCCTGTACACGGGCTGCTTCATCACCACCATCGCCTCCGCGATGTGGCTGCGGCGCCGCACGCCCGGCTGGGACGCCCTGGCCGGGGCCAGCGCCGAGATCTCCCTGGTGTTCGCCGCCATCACGCTGGGGACCGGGTCGCTGTGGGGCCGACCCACCTGGGGCACCTACTGGACGTGGGATGCGCGCCTGACCTCGACCGCGCTGCTCACCGCCCTCCTCGTCGGCTACCTGGCGCTCCGCCGGCTCGACGTCGATCCCACCGCCCGCTCGACCCGGGCAGCGGTGCTGGGCCTGTTGCTGGTCCCGAACGTGATCATCGTCAACCGCTCGGTCGAGTGGTGGCGGTCACTGCACCAGCGATCCACGCTGGTCAAGCTCGATCCCACCATCGAGGGCCAGATGCTGGTGGCGCTCATGGTTGGGTTCCTCGCCGTCGGGCTGGTGTTCACCTGGTTGCTGGTCCACCGGTTCCGGGTCGCCTGGCTCGAGTACCAGTCCGAGCGGCTGGACCTCGACTTGGCGCTGGCCGAGCGGCGCGCGGAGGCCGGGCACGCCGCCGAGGCGAGTGGCGGTCGGGCCGGAGGGACGCCGGCATGATGGCCATGACGCACGCCGGCTACATCGCGGCCGGGTGGGGCGGCGCGGCCGCCCTCGTTGGCGCCTACGCCGCGTGGGTGCTGCGGCGGGGCCGCACGCTTTCCCGCCAGGTGCCGCCCGAGGAGCGCCGGTGGAGCTGACGCCTCGCACGTTCGACGACACCGCGACCGACGGTGACGGTGGTGCGGTGGCGACCCGGACCCTGCCCGGCTCGCGCCGACGACGGCGACGCTGGGTGCCGCTGGCCGTGCTGGGCGTCGTCCTGGTCGCGCTCGGCGTCCTGGTGTTCAAGGGGCTGTCCGATGCCACCCTGTACTTCCGCAACGCCGACGAGGCGGTGGCCCAGCGCGAGAGCCTCGGCACCAAGCGCTTCCGCCTCCAGGGGACGGTGACCGGCGACCCGACCGAGGCCGACGGCGTCGTCAGCTTCGCGGTGGCGTTCAACGGCGCATCGGTCGACGTTCGTCACGTCGGCAGCCCGCCCGAGCTGTTCCGGCCCGGCATCCCGGTCGTCCTCGAGGGCCACTGGGACGAGTCGGGCGACGTCTTCGACAGCGATCGCATCATGATCAAGCACGACGCCACCTACGAGTCCGAGGACGACTACCGGCGGCGGATGCGTGAGGCCGAGCAGGGCGGGTCGGCGCTGGCCGACGACACGCAGGCCGGGGAGGCTGACTCGCCGTGAACGCCGCCCTCGGGCAGGGGGGCGTCATCCTGGGTGTGGCTGCCTCGCTGGGGGGCGTGGCCACGCTGGCGGTGGCGCTGCGCCGGCGCCGCCTGCACCTGATCGCCGTCGGCCGGTCGTACGCGCTGCTGGCGCTGCTGGGGGCGGTGGTGGCGGTGGTGGCGATGGAGCGCGCGCTCATCACGCGCGACTTCACCGTCCAGTACGTGGCCGACACGGGGAGCCACAAGACGCCCGCCCTCTACAACGTGGCGACGCTCTGGGCCGCACTGGAGGGATCGCTGCTGCTGTGGGTCCTGGTCCTCACCGGCTACATCGCACTGGTGGTCCACAAGTTCCGCCGGCGCCTGAACGACCCGCTGGTGGGGTGGGCGCTGCTGACCATGCTGGTGGTCAGCTCGTTCTTCTTCCTGCTGCTGCTGTTCCCCGCCAACCCGTTCCACAGCTTCGATCCGCCCCCTGGCTTCGACGGTCCCGGCCCCAACCCGTTGCTGCAGAACCATCCGCTGATGGCGTTCCACCCGCCGATGCTCTATCTCGGGATCGTCGGGTTCACGGTGCCGTTCGCCTTCGCGGTGGCGGCGCTGGCCACGGGCAGGGTGGGCGAGGGCTGGCTGCTGGAGACCCGCCGCTGGACCCTGTTCGCCTGGGGCTTCCTCACGGTCGGCATCGTCCTCGGCGCCTGGTGGAGCTACGAGGTGCTGAACTGGGGTGGCTACTGGGGCTGGGACCCGGTCGAGAACGCGGTGCTGCTCCCCTGGCTGACCGGCACCGCCTACCTCCACTCGGTGATGGTGCAGGAGCGCCGCGGCATGCTCCGGGTCTGGAACCTGTCGCTCCTGTGCGCCACGTTCAGCCTCACCATCCTGGCCACGTTCCTCACGCGCTCCGGCGTGATCGCGTCGGTGCACTCGTTCACGGAGAGCGACATCGGTATGTGGCTGCTGTCGTTCTTCGGGCTGATCGTGGCCGTGACCCTGGCGCTGATCGGCTGGCGCGGCGACCGGCTCCGTGCGCCCGGCCGCATCGATTCGCCGCTGTCGCGCGAGGGCGCGTTCCTGGCCAACAACGTGCTGTTCGCCGGGTTCGCCTTCGTGGTCCTGCTCGGGACCGTCTTCCCGCTGATCGTGGAGGCGCTCAACGGCGAGCAGCTGTCGGTCGGCGCCCCGTACTTCGAGCGCATGACCATGCCGATCGGGATCACCCTCCTGTTCCTCATGGCCGTGGCCCCGGTGCTGCCGTGGCGGAAGGCGTCGGGTGAGCTGCTGTCGCAACGGCTGTTCTGGCCGGCGTGGGTGGGGACGGGTGCCGTCGTCGTGGCGGTCCTGCTGGGCGCCCACGGGCTCGCGCCCCTGCTGGCGTTCGGCCTCGGCGGGTTTGCCGGGGGCGCGGCGCTGCGGCAGGTGGTGCTGGCCTCGCGCCGGCAGGGCTGGCGCGGCGTCGTGGGCCGCACCAACGGCGGGATGGTCGTGCACCTCGGCGTGGTGCTGATCGCCGTGGCCCTGGCGGCATCGAGCAGCTACGACACCGAGCGCGAGCTGACGCTGGACGTCGACGACAGCGCGACCGTCGCCGGCCACGAGATCACCTACGTGGGCCCGCGCACCGTCGAGCAATCCAACAAGACGTCGATCCGTGCCCGGGTGAGCGTCGACGGCCAGGTCTACGAGCCGGCCATCAACCGCTTCGGTGAGGGCGAGACCGCGGTGGGGACGCCTGCGGTCGCCACCTCGCCGACCCGCGACGTCTACCTCGCGCTGCTGCAGGTGCCCGACGACGACAACGCCGGCCGCATCGTCCTCCGGGTGGTCGTGCAGCCGCTGGTGATGTGGCTCTGGATCGGCGGGGCCGTGATGCTGGTCGGCACCGTGCTGGCGGCGTTCCCGGGCCGCCGCCGCAGCCCCATCGCGCCCGTCTCGGAGCCGCAGCCGGGGGCGACGGTCGCGCCGGTCGCAGCCTCGTCCAACGGCGGCCGCCACGCCGGCAGCACCGACGCGGAGCCGGTCGAGGTGTCGACGTGACAACTACTCCCCGGGGGCTGCGCCCCCGCACCCCATCGTCGCCCGGCTCGCTGGCGCTCGCGCGATCGACAGGTCAGGAGCTGCCCTCATGACCACGCCCGTCGTGCCCGAGTCGGTGACGCCCGAGCCGGACGGCGACGACGTCGCCGAGGCACTGGCGCGCCGCCGAACCGGCCTGATCGTGTCGGCGGTTGTGGCGGTCCTGGCGATCGGGTTCGTTGCCGTGCTGGCCACTCGCGAGCCGGCCACCGACCGCCGGCGTGACTCGCCGCTGATCGGCAAGGTGGTGCCCCCGCTGGCCGGCGAGACCCTCGCGGGCGGCGGCTTCGACATCGACGGGCAGCAGGGTCGCTGGGTGGTGGTCAACTTCTTCGCCACCTGGTGCGTGCCGTGCCGGATCGAGCAGCCCGAGCTCGACGCCTTCGACCGCGCGCACCGCCGCACCGGCGACGCCGTGCTGGTGAGCGTCCTGTTCGACGACGACCCGGCCAGCGCCCGCGAGTTCTTCGAGCGCAACGGCGGGGACTGGCCGGTGGTGCTCGACAGTGACGGGCTGATCGCCAGCGCCTTCGGCACCCCGAAGGTGCCCGAGAGCTACCTCGTGACCCCCAACGGACGGGTGGCCGCCAAATTCACCGGCGGCGTCACCCGGGACGGGCTGGACCGCGCCATCGATCAGATCGAGCAGGCGGCCGCCGATCGGGGGGCGCCATGAGGCGCCCACGGCTGCTCGGCTGGCTGGCCATGGCCGCAGTGCTGGTCGTGGCGCTGGCGCTGGGGGTCGCCGACGACGGCGGGCCCCGCACGCCCGAGGCGCGCGCCCGCAACCTGGCCGAGACCATCGCGTGCCCGGCGTGCGACGGCCAGTCGGTGGCCGAGTCCGACGCAGCCGCGTCCCGCGGGATCCGGACCCTGATCGCCGAGCGCATCGACCAGGGCGCCAGCGACGACGCCATCCGCGACGAACTGGTCGCCACGTGGGGCGAGTCGATCCTGCTCACGCCTGACAGCTCGGGAGTGGGCGGGCTGGTGTGGGTCCTGCCGGTGGTTGCGCTGGTGCTGGCGCTGGCCGGTGTCGCGTACGTGTTCTGGCGCTGGCGGGGCACGTCCGCCGTCCATGCCAGCAATGCCGACCGCGAGCTGGTGGACCGGGCGCTGGCTTCATCGAATCCCGCTCGCGAGGACGACCAGTGACTGTTCCTCCGCGGGGGCCGCGCCCCCGTGCCCCATCGTCGTCGGATCGCCGTAAGGCGCTCGCGCGGTCGACCGGTCAGGAGCTGCGCTCATGACCGCGCTCGACAGCACCCGACCCCTCGATCCCGAATCGCTGGCCGCGCTGGAGGAGCAGCGTGACTTCCTGCTGCGCTCGCTCGACGACCTCGAGCGCGAGCACGACGCCGGCGATGTCGACGACCACGATTACGCGTCCCTCAAGGACGACTACACCGCCCGTGCCGCCCGCAGCATCCGGGCCATCGAGGCCCACCACGCGCGGGTCGCCGCCGCCCGGCCGCCCCGTTCGTGGCCGCGCACGATGGCGGTGCTCGCGGGTGTCGTGGCGTTCGCGGTGCTGGCGGGTGTGCTCGTCGCCCGCTTCTCGGGGCGTCGCGAGGCCGGTGACGCGCTCACCGGCGACATCCGGGAGTCCACCCGTACGCAGCTGGACAACGCCCGCCTCGCCCTGCAACAGGAGCGCTACGACGACGCCATCGAGATCTACGACGCGGTGCTCGCCGAAAAGCCCGACAACGTCGAGGCGATGACCTACAAGGGCCGGGCGCAGATCGGCAACGGCGACATGGAGGGCGTCCTCACGCTGGTCGACGCCGCCGAGGCCAACCCCGACTACCCGGACACGCACTACTTCCTGGCGGGCGCGTTCGCCATCGCCGGTCGCTATGACTCGGCGCTGCAGGAGCTCGACCGGTTCGACGCCCTCGATCCGCCCCCCGCCCTCGCCGCCGAGGCCGACGACCTCCGCACCCAGATCGAGGCGCTGCGAGCGGCGGCGTCGAGCACGACGACCGCGCCCGGGTGAACGTCGGAGACGTTCTCTCTGCGGGAATGGCCGCCGGAATCGCCATTCCCGCGGGGACAACGACTTAGGACTTGAGCGGATAGGCACGTCCTCTCGTCTTCCCGTGGGCAGTGCTGCGGGGAGGCCCAGCTGTTGCGCTGCGACCCAGCAACAAATCCCCACGCGTTGGTGCCCTTCGGGGCGCCCTATCCGCTGGGCCTCTTAGTGGGGTTGCCTGGCGGCGTCGACGGGAGGGATGTAGCGGGCCTTGGTCCAGCCGGCGCCGTCCCCGGTCAGGACCCAGATCGACCCCTTGGGCCACATGAACGGGTCCCTGAAGCGGGTGGTCCCGGCCTTGAGGATCCGGAGCATGTCGGGGATCACGTCGCCGTGGCTGCAGATGGCCGCCGCGCGCTCCTTGCTCAGCTCGACGGCAAGGGCCAGCGCCTGGTCGCCGTCGGCGCCCTCGAGCAGCCGGTCGTCCGCGTCGACCCGCAGGCCGAGCTGGTCCGCCAACGGCTCCAGCGTCTGCACGCACCGAACCGTTGGGCTGCTGACCAGCCGCGACAGCCCGACCCCGCTCAGATGGTCGGCGATACCCGTCGCCTGCTTGTGGCCGCGGCGGCTGAGCGGCCGCTCGTCGTCAGGGCCGTCCCACGCCGACCTGCTGCCCGCGTGTCCATGGCGGATCACGTAGAGCTTCATCTGTCGTGCCTGCCCTCCTGCCCGACCCCCACCGCCGCCCCTGGTGGCGTCGGTCTGACGACCGACTCGACGCTAATCATTGTGTCCGAGCCAGGGCTCGCAGGTCCGCGAGTACGGAGGGCAGCGCCGCCAGCACACGGTCGACGTCGGCATCGGTGGTCGACCACCCCACCGACAGCCGCAGGCTGTGATGGGCGTCGACCCCCATGGCCTCGAGCACCGGCGACGGCTCCAAGGCCTCGGACGAGCAGGCGCTGCCGGAGTGGGCGGCGATGCCGGCCCGATCGAGGCCCAGCAGCACCGCCTGGGGCTCGACGCCCTCGACCCCGAAGCACACGATGTGCGGCACCCTGTCGACGGGGTCGCCGTACACCACCAGCCCGAGGGCGCCGTCGGCCACGCCGTCGAGGATCCGCTGGGTCAGTCGCCGTTGCTCGGCCCCGTCGGCCGCCGCGGCGCCGCCGGACAGGGCGCCACACACCGCACCGAGGCCGACGATGGCGGCCACGTTCTCCAGCCCGGCCCGGCGGGCCCGCTCCTGATCGCCACCCACCAGCAGCGGCGGCAACCGGAGTCCCTGGCGGACCAGCAGGGCACCCACCCCGGTCGGCCCGCCGAACTTGTGGGCGCTGATCGACAACAGGTCGGCGCCCAACGACCGGAAGTCGACGTCGACGTGCCCCACGGCCTGGGCCGCGTCGACGTGCACCAGCAGCCCCCGCTCGCGGCACGCAGCCACCACTTCGGCGACCGGCTGCACGGTGCCCACCTCGTGATTCCCCCACTGGACGTGCACGAGCGCGGTGTCGGGCCGCACCGCGTCCAACACGTCCTCGACGGCCACCCGTCCCCGGCCATCGACCGGCACCCGCGTCACCTCGCCGTGGCGCTCGGCGGCGAGGCGCACGGCCGAGTGCTCGACCGCCGGGACCACCTGATGCGCGCCCCGGGCGGCGGCGCCCCAGCACGCGGCGGCGATGGCCTCCGTCGCCCCGCTGGTGAACACCACCTCGCGGGGGCGGGCGCCGATCAGCTCGGCCACCTGGTGGCGGGCCTCCTCCACCGCCACCCGGGCGGTCAGGCCCTCTGCGTGGATGCGCCCCGGGTCACCGGCGCGATCGAGCTGCTCGACGAGCGCGGCCCGGGCCTCGGGTCGCAGGGGCGACGTCGAGGCGTGATCGAGGTACACGCGCTCGAGCATGCCGTGGTTATAGCGCCAGGAATCCCCTAACCACGCACGTTCTTCGGGGTGGCCGTGGCGGTAGGCAGCCGCCCCGGGGGGAGGGGAAGGAAGGGCGGCTGCCTCCGCCGTACCTAGCGAGGGTCGATTCCGCCGGTCACACGGTGCCCGGTCGAGTGCGTCCTCCTGGTTTCCACCAGCCGCGGAAGCGACCCTCGGTTGCCCTGTACCGCGGTGATGCAGTGCTCGCCGCCGGTTGGCAACGACAGCGCCGTCTCGGTTGTCAGTTGGTGGCCGTAGAGGGCCTCCAACATGCCCCGTACCATGCCACGATCGACAGCGCAGATCACGGGATGCTCGATCGCGACCCCTCCGAACGGGCAGTGCTCGCTGACGATCCGGAGCTCGTCGCCGTGGCGTTCGGCATGGGCCGCGAAGCCGTGGGCGGTGAGCGCGTCGGCGACCGCGTGCAGTGCCGCCTGGAACGAACGGTGCTGATCGGAGCCCGGGGCCATGCTCGCCGCCATGGCCCGGCCGTAATCGACGCCCACGTTCTCGGCCAGCTCTTCTGCCCGGTCGGGCCCGAGCGCCGCGAGTGCCCGTCCGAGCAGCTCGACCAGCACGTCGTCGTGGCGCAGCGGCAGGTCGAGCGCGATGTCCGGTGCCACCACGCGGTAGCGCTTCGACGGCCGGCCCGCGCCCCCGCCTGCGGCCCTCGCCACGGTGACCTCGACGTAGCCGCCGGCGCAGAGCTTGTCGAGGTGGTGCCGGGCGACGTTGGGGTGGAGCTCGAAGCGTTCGGCCACGGCGGAGGCGGTGACCCCGTCGTCGTGCTCGTGGACGAAGAGGTAGATCTCGCGCCGCGTGGGATCACCGAACGCCGAGGTGATGGCGGTGACGACCGATGCGAAGTCGGTCGGTGACATCGTCGGCTGGTGGGGCGGCGCGGCCACGTCGATATTGTACCTATGGCCGTAGTGGTAATCCCCTGAGTGGTCGGTCTGACACCGACCGAGGAGTCCGGAGCACCGATGCCCGTCACCGAAGCCCAGGTCCTCGACGCCCTCCGCCCCGTCGAAGACCCTGAGCTGCACCGCAGCATCGTCGACCTCGA
>JBKPHE010000174.1:0-3826 GCA_046744485.1 Actinomycetota bacterium
TGCGAGGTGTGCAAGGGCGCCCGCTACAACCGCGACACGCTCGACATCACCTTCAAGGACCACAACATCGCGGACGTGCTGGCGATGAGCTGCGAGGAGGCGCTCGACTTCTTCGCCAACCAGCCGGCCATCGCCAGGCACATGCGCACGCTGGTCGACGTGGGCCTGGGTTACGTGCGCCTGGGCCAGCCGGCCACCACGCTGTCGGGCGGCGAAGCCCAGCGGGTGAAGCTGTCGAGCGAGCTGGCCAAGCGCTCGACCGGCCACACGATCTACATCCTCGACGAGCCGACCACGGGCCTGCACTTCGAGGACATCCGCAAGCTGCTCGCCGTGCTGTCGCGACTCGTCGACCAGGGCAACACCGTGCTGGTGATCGAGCACAACCTCGACGTCATCAAGACCGCCGACTGGATCATCGACCTCGGTCCCGAGGGCGGCAGCGGCGGCGGCGCCGTGGTCGCCACCGGCACGCCCGAGGCGGTCGCCACCGAGCCCGCCAGCTGGACCGGCCAGTACCTGGCACCGTTGCTGTCGGCACCCGGTTCGGGGTAAGAGACAGCCGCGTGCTCGGCCTCCCGCCCGGCGTGACCGCCTGCCTGTTCGACCTCGACGGGGTGCTGACGCGCACCGCCACCGTGCACGCCGCCGCCTGGAAGCAGATGTTCGACGAGTTCCTCCACGAGTGGTCGACCCGCGAGGGCCAGGCCTTCGTGCCGTTCGACGCCGGCGCCGACTACGAGAACTACGTCGACGGTCGGCCCCGCCTCGAGGGGACACGCAACTTCCTGCGATCCCGTGGCATCGAGCTGCCCGAGGGCTCGCCCGACGATCCCCCCGGAGCGCTGACCCTGCACGGCCTGAGCAACCGGAAGAACGATCTGGTCCTGCGCCTGCTGCGCGAGCGCGGCGTCGAGGTGTACGACGGCTCGGTGCGTTACGTGCAGGCCGTGCGGGACGCCGGCCTCGGCACGGCCGTGGTCTCGTCCAGCGCCAACACCGCGGAGGTGCTGGACGCCGCCGGGATCAGCCACCTGTTCGATGCCCGCATCGACGGCATCGTCGCCGCCGAGCGTCACCTCCCCGGCAAGCCCGCACCCGACACGTTCCTGGCCGGCGCGGCGGCGCTGGGGGTTGGTCCCGAACGCGCCGCGGTGTTCGAGGACGCGCTCGCCGGGGTCGAGGCCGGTCGGGCCGGTGGCTTCGCGCTGGTGGTGGGGGTGGACCGGGTCGGTCAGGGGGAGGAGTTGCGGCGCCACGGCGCGGACGTGGTGGTCGGCGACCTCAGCGAGCTCCTGGAGGACGCGTGACCCACGGCTACCTCGTCGAGCCCTGGTGCGTGACCGAGCGGGGCCTCGATCTCGACATGCTGGCGCGCAGCGAGTCGGTGTTCGCCCTGTCCAACGGGCACATCGGGCTGCGGGGCAACCTCGACGAGGGCGATCCGCACGGGCTGCCGGGGACTTACCTGAACTCCTTCTACGAGCTGCGGCCGTTGCCGTACGCCGAGGCGGGCTACGGCTATCCGCAGTCCGGACAGACGGTCATCAACGTCACCAACGGCAAGCTGATCCGCCTGCTGGTCGACGACGAGCCGTTCGACGTCCGCTACGGCACGCTCGACAGCCACGAGCGGATCCTCGACCTGCGGGCGGGCACCCTCAGCCGCAAGGTGCAGTGGACGTCGCCCGCCCACGACACCGTGCGCATCTCGTCGCTTCGGCTGGTGTCGCTCACCCAGCGGGCCGTCGTGGCCATCGCCTACGAGGTCGAGCCGGTGGACGACGAGCCGCTGCGCATCGTCCTGCAGTCGGAGCTGGTGGCGAACGAGGAGCTCCCGCCCCAGAGCAAGGACCCCCGCGCCGCCAGCGCGCTCGAGAACCCGCTGGTGAGCGAGGAGCACGCCGCCCGCAACCACCAGGCGCTGCTCGTGCACCGCACCCGGCGGAGCGGGCTGCGGCTCGCCGCCGGGATGGACCACATCGTCGAGGGGCCCGAGCAGTCGAGCCCGGAGATCATGAGCTCGCCGGACGTCGGCCGGCTCACGATCGCGACCGTGCTGCACCCGGGCGAGCGGCTGCGGGTCGTGAAGTTCCTCGCCTACGGCTGGTCGAGCCAGCGGACCCGCCCGGCGCTGCACGACCAGGTGGTCGCTGCGCTCGCGGGCGCGCGGCTCAGCGGCTGGGATGGGCTCCTGGCCGAACAGCGCGCCTATCTCGACGAGTTCTGGGCCGGTGCCGACGTCGAGATCGACGGCGACTCCGAGGTGCAGCAGGCCGTGCGCTTCGGGCTCTTCCACATCCTGCAGGCCGGCGCCCGGGCCGAGCAGCGCCCCATACCGGCCAAGGGCCTCACCGGCCCCGGCTACGACGGCCACACCTTCTGGGACACCGAGACGTTCGTGCTGCCCGTGCTCACGTACACGCAGCCGGCTCCCGCCGCCGACGTCCTGCGCTGGCGGCAGCTCACGCTCCCCATCGCCAAGGAGCGCGCCGGCGAGCTGGGCCTCGATGGCGCCGTGTTCCCATGGCGCACGCTGCGGGGCTGGGAGTCGTCGAGCTACTGGCCGGCCGGCACGGCCGCCTTCCACATCAACGCGGACATCGCCGACGCCGTGGTGCGGTACGTCGACGCCACCGAGGACGAGGACTTCGAGCGCGACGTCGGCGTGGAGCTGCTGGTCGAAACCGCGCGGCTGTGGCGCAGCCTCGGCCACCACGACATGGACGGTCGGTTCCGCATCGACGGCGTGACCGGGCCCGACGAGTACAGCGCCGTCGCCGACAACAACGTCTTCACCAACCTCATGGCGCAGCAGAACCTGCTGGCGGCCGCCGACGTGGTGGCGCGCCACACCGACGTCTGCCCGCGCCTAGGGGTCACCCCCGAGGAGGCCGCGTCGTGGCGGGACGCCGCGGCCGCCGTCGTCATTCCCTACGACGAGCGGCTCGGCGTCCATCCGCAGAGCGAGGGGTTCACCAACCACGCCCTCTGGGATTTCGAGGGCACCCGTCCCGACCAGTACCCGCTGCTCCTCCACTTCCCGTACTTCGACCTCTACCGCAAGCAGGTGGTCAAGCAGGCCGACCTCGTGTTGGCCCTCCACCTGCGGGGCGAGGCATTCACGGCGGAGGAGAAGCAGCGCGACTTCGCCTACTACGAAGCGCTGACAGTCCGTGACTCGTCGCTGTCCGCCTGCACCCAGGCGGTGGTGGCCGCAGAGATCGGCCACCTCGAACTGGCGTACGACTACCTGGGCGAGGCCGCGCTCGTCGACCTGGCCGACCTGGCGCGGAACACCGGCGACGGCCTCCACATGGCGTCGCTGGCCGGCGCCTGGACCGGGCTGGTAGAGGGCTTCGGCGGCATGCGAGCGGGCGGGGGCCGGTTGCGGTTCGCGCCGCGCCTGCCGAGCGCGATCAGCCGCCTGGCGTTCCGGATCCGCTATCGCGGCCGCCGCATCGCGGTCACCGTCGATCACGAGGAGGCGACCTACGAGCTCCGCGACGGTGACCCGATCACCATCGAGCACCATTCCGACGCCTTCGAGTTGGGTGACAAGCCCCAACGCCGGGAAATCCCGAGCCCACCCCGGTTGCCCAGCCCCGAGCAGCCCGCGGGGCGGGCGCCCCTGCCCCGGGTCGTGTCCCCCGAACACGCGGCGCGGGCCTGAGGCTCCGGCGCCATCGGGCGAGACACTAGGGGACGGCGGGGTTGGTGGGCGCGAACCGGCCGCCGGCGTTGGGCAGATCCGGGACGACCCACGCGTGGAGCATCCACAGGTCACCCCCGTTCAGCCACGTGCCGGGGCACGCCAGCGCCGCCG
>JBKPHE010000049.1:0-4336 GCA_046744485.1 Actinomycetota bacterium
CGATCGAACAGCGGCCGGTACTCGGGCGCGATGGCGTCGACATAGCCGCGAACTGCGTCGTCCATTCCCCCCATGATCGCCCGAACGCGAGCTCGACGCCCTACAGCCGCCGGTACATGATGTGCAGCCCCACGTAGCCGTCGACCGGGTGGTGGAAGCCTTCGGGCACGGTGGCCAGCACGTCGAAGCCGAGGGAGCGCCACAGCTTCACCGCCCGGGTGTTGGTCTCCACGACGGCGTTGAACACCATGGCCCGGTACCCGTCGGCGCGCGCCTGGTCGACGACGTGTTCGCCGAGGGCGCGCCCGACGCCGCGGCCGGTGCGGTCGGGGACGACCATGAAGCCGGCATTGGCGACGTGTGCGCCGGGACCACCGTGGTTGGGGTGGGTCTCGGCGGTGCCGACAACGGTTCCGTCGGCGTCCACGGCGACGACCGTGCGACCCGGCGGCTCGTGGAGCCACATCGCGCGCGCATCGGCTTCGCTGACGTCGCGGTCCCAGGAGAACGTCTCGCCGTCTGCGACGATGCGGCGCAGGAACGACCATATGGCGGGCCAGTCGTCGGGCGTCGCTTCTCTGATCAGCACCATGCGCACCTTGCTTAGCTGACGTCCGTCGCTACCGTCTCCCAGTGATGAGCGGCAAGAGCGGCAGCGAATCCCGAGACGGCGTGTCCTTGACCAACCTCGACCAGCCGTTGTTCGACGGGGCGGGAGCGACCAAGCGAGACCTGGTGGAGTACCTGGACGGCGTTCGTGACCGGATCATCCCCGAGCTCGAGGACCGGCCGTTGTCGGTGATCCGGGTCCACCGCGGCCAAGAGGCGTTCATGCAGAAGAACGTCCCGAAGTACACGCCGTCGTGGGTACGGACGGTGCGCATGTGGGCGGAGGCATCGAAGCGGGACGTGTCCTACGCGCTGTGCAACGACCGCCGCACGCTGCTGTGGTTCGCCAACCAGCGCGCGGTCGAGTACCACCCCGCCCTTGCGCGCGCCGATCGCCCCGACCGCATCACCCATCTCGTGCTCGACCTCGATCCGCCGGCCGGCGACGCCTTCTCGATGGCAGTCCGGGCTGCCCACCTGGTCCGCCAGGCGCTGGCCGACGTCGGGCTGGAGGGGGCGGTGAAGACCAGCGGGGCAAAGGGCGTGCACGTGTTCGTCCCGATCGACGATCAGCCTCCACCGGAGGACTCGGCCGCCGCCACCCGAGCCATCGCCGCCCGGGCCGAGCACCTCGATCCCGAGATCGCCACGACGGCGTTCATGAAGGAGGACCGCGGCGGCAAGGTGTTCGTCGACTCGACGCGGGTTGGTGGCGCCACGGTGATCTCGGCGTACAGCCCGCGGGTTCGACCTGGCGTGCCGGTGTCCTTCCCGGTGGGTTGGGACGAGCTCGATGACATCGCACCCGCGGACTTCACGGTGCACACGGCGCTGCGGCGCCTCGGCGACGGCGACCCGTGGGCGGCCCACATGCCCGCTCCGCAGCGGCTGAGCTCCGACCTCGTCGAGGAGGGGCACGCGATCCCGGTCGCACGGGTGCAGGCCATGCACGAGGGCAAGCGCCGCAAGCGCGCCGGCCGCGGTTAGCAGGGATGTCTGGAACGTCACCGCCCGTTCATGACGCGAAGTCGGGCCTGGCCGACCTGGCGGACTCGGTCCGGCCCTTGGGCTCCTCCCAGTCCTCCTGTCGCCCCAGGGCGGTGAGGTCGAGGAAGTAATAGGACCCCCCGGTGCTCTCGAGCCCGCGCGCGTACTGGGAGTACGTGTGGAACACGCGGCGTCCGTCGACCTGGAGGAAGCAGCTCCGGCCGGGCCTCTCGAAGGGCTGGTCGGCCTCGAAGAAGTCCGATCCCATGGCCTCGAACTCCGCCTTGGTGCGGAAGTTGTACTGGGCCGGGGCGACCGATTCGTCGATCGTGACCCCGAAGTCGTAGTTGAAGTCGCTCCCGAACGAGGAGTACCAGGGGATGTCCCAGCCCTTCTTGGCCTTCCACCGCTCGAGCTTCGCCAGAGGTGCCCGCGACACCATGGCGTAGCTCGTGTCGCGGGTGTGGAGGTGATCGAAGAAGCCGGGCGACAGCTCGTCGGTGCCGGCGGTGCAGCTCGGGCAGCCGTCCTCCCACTCCGGGTCGAACATGAAGTGGTAGATGATCAGCTGCCGACGGCCCTCGAACATGTCCATGAGGCGCACCTTCCCATCCGGACCGTCGAAGACGTAGTCCTTCTCGACCTCCACCATGGGCAGGTTGCGCCGCTCGGTGCTGAGCGCGTCCCGCTGCCTGGTCAGGTCCTTCTCCTTGGCCAGCAGCTCGGTCCGGGCAGCCAGCCACTCGTCTCGTGTGGCGACCTTGGGCAGACTCATGGCGCACTCCTCACGCTCGCGGGTGGGTCGGTGTTCGCCCTACACGTGAATAGGACCGGATGGAGCGGCCAAAGTCATCGGCGAGCCGTTGAAGCGGCCGCCTTCCGGGTGGCGCGTGCTCGACAGCCGTGCCGCTCAGCGGGCGTCCTCGGCGAGGCGCCGTCGAGCGTCAAAAAGGTGGAGACAACGAGTCTTCTCATCGGGCTGGACCTCCGATCGCGCTCTGCGTCGACTTCGTTGCCCGTTGGACGGGGCAACGCCCCGGAACCCATCGGCGAGCCCCGGGGCCTAGAACCCGAGGACCCGCGCGCCCCGGGTTGTCGTTCGACGCAGCCGGCGATTGGGTGATGGTCAGGGTCAACTGCGAGAGGAGCGGACCATGAGCACCGACGAGCCCGAGATGGAGGACCTCGGTCAGGACGCCGAGTTCGTCGACGATGCGATCGACGACGACGAGGTCAGTCCCGAGGAGCAACTCCTGCTCGACCGCAAGGAGCTCAGCGAGCTGGGGCTCACGCTCGATAACCCGGAGGGATTCGCCGACGAATGAGCGGGGTCAACCGGACGGCGGCGTGAGCGTCCGTCAACAAGTGCGCCCCTCACGCCAGGGCGCCAGGGACCGAGCCCGTCACATGAATGTCGCGCGCGGGACGGGGTACAACCTCGGGCGAGCGATCGGCTGGCGGTGTGCGCGAACCTGCCTGTAGCGCTGATGGGACCTGGTCCATCCGAGCCGTGCCGACTGACTTGGGGGGTCGATGGACGACGAATCAACCAAGGAGGAGGAAACCGCCGCCGAACGCGCCAACCGAGAGCTGATCGAGCTGCTCAACGAGCTACGGGTGGCGCTTCCGGGCGTCCAGGTGCTCTTCGCGTTCCTGCTCACCGTTCCGCTCTCGCAGCGCTTCGACCAGCTGGATGCCGGCGACCGCCGCGTGTACTTCATGGCCGTGCTTGCGACCGTGGCGGCGACCATTTGTCTCATCGCTCCTACCGCTCATCACCGGCTGCGGTTCCGGTCCGGCGTCAAGGAACAGCTTCTTCACGTCGCCAACGTGTTCGCAATCGTCGGGCTGGTCTTCTTGGCGTTCGCGATGGCCGCGGTCACGTTCGTCATCACCGGGGTGATCTACCCCGGCACCATTCCACGGATTGTCACGGCTGTGCTGGCCGGCACCTTCGTCGTCGTCTGGTTCGTGCTGCCAGTGTTCTATCGCCCGGCGAGGACGCCCGAACCTCGTCCGCCGGGCGGCTAAAGCGCCACCTGGACCTCGGACCGGTCCTCCGACCACAGCGTGTGGAACGTCCCATCGCGGTCGACCCGGCGATACGTGTGGGCGCCGAACAGGTCGCGTAGTCCCTGCACAAGGGCCGCCGGCAGCCGCTCGCGACGCAACGCGTCGTAGTAGGCGAGTGCGGACGCGAAGCCCGGTGTCGGCACCCCGAGCGACGCGGCCGTGGCCACGACGCGTCGCCACGCGTCCTGGGCGTCCCCCAGGGCCTCGACGAACGAGGGCGCGAGCAACAGCGACGCCAGGCCAGGGTCGCTGTCGTACTCGGCCCGGATTCGATCGAGGAACCGAGCCCTGATGATGCAGCCGCCCCGCCAGATCGTGGCCATCGCCCCCGGGTCGATGCTCCAGCCGTACTCGTCGCTGCCCGCCGCGATCTGGTCGAATCCCTGCGCGTACGCCACGATCTTCGAGGCGTACAGGGCGCGTCGTACGTCCTCGACCAGGGTTTCCCGGGCGGTGCCGGACAGTCGGCCCGTGGATCCCGGGCCCGGCAGCGCCGCCGCTGCCCGCCGCTGCCCGGTACGGGCCGACAGCGAACGGGCGAACACGGCCTCGGCCATGCCGGTCACGGGGACGCCGAGGTCGAGCGCCGCCTGCACGCCCCACCGCCCCGTGCCTTTCTGCTCGGCCTCGTCGGCAACGACGTCGACGAACGGCTGCCCCGTGGCCG
>JBKPHE010000167.1:0-18533 GCA_046744485.1 Actinomycetota bacterium
GCGGTCTCGTGGGGCGTCTCGCCGCTGTCGAAGGACTTCCGCAGCGGGTACTGGCCGCTGGAGGTGCCGGCCCGGCAGGCCGTCCTGGACCGGGCGGTGGCCCTGCCCGGTCCCGACGACGGGGTGTCGGCCATGTACAACATCACCCCGCACCTGACCCACCGGCGCGAGGCTTACACGTTCCCCAACCCGTGGATCGCCAGCAACTGGGGGGTCGCCGGCGAGAACCGCCCCGAGCCGGGCGGCGTCGACTGGATCATCGTCATCCCCGGGGCGCTCAACGACGCCGATCGCGGCACGCTGGCCACCGTGCTGCGGGACCCCGACCGCCTGCTGGAGCCCGGGCAGCAGGACGCCCCACCGCCCGCCGACGGGCTGGCGGAGGTGGTCGACCCGTCGGAGTGGACCGTGGTGATGGACGACGAGGAGGTCTTCGTCGTGCGGCGCGTGCGGCCCTGACCGGCGCGGGAGCGCGCCGGCGGGCGGCGGGTCGGACCGCCGAGCGTCAGCGCTTGGTCAAGACCGAGCGCACGTGCCCGTAGACGACCATGGCCCGGTTCACGGGAACCAGGTCACGATCGTCGAGGCGCACACACCGTGATGCGCCAGGTTCACTACCGGCTGGTGTCCGAGGGGCTGATCCCCAACACGCAGAACGCCTACGACGGGCTCGGCCGAGGGCCGGGTTTGTCAGCGCCGTGTCAGACAAACTCGACTGCACAGCACTTCACACGGGTGCACTCGCCAGGGGCGAAACCGGCTCTGACCAGGACTTGGGCGCACCAGGGTGCGCACCCATGCACCCCAGAGACTCGATGCAGCATCAAATGGAAGGCGGGCATTGAGCCGCGATACGCGGGCGGCTGAGCGCGGTTCGCCGATCCGGGCGGAGCTCAGTCCTGGGGCAGGCTCTCCTTCGCCTCGTCGTACGAGCCCGTCGGCGGGTTCGGATCGGGCCCATACACGAGGTACACCACTCCCGTGTTGAACGGCTGTGAGGAGATCAGCTTGAGGTGTCGAGCGGGCCCGCCTTCCTCGAACAGCTTGAGGCCCGACCCGGCGGCCGCTGGGTGGACGAACAGATGCAGCTCGTCGAGCAGACCGGCGTCGAGCAGCTGCCGCACCACCGAGACCGACCCGCTCAATGCGATCCGCCGGATCGCTGGGTCGTTGTTCAACGCCGTGATGGCGTCGGTAAGGTCGCCCTGCAGCTGCTCCGAGTTGCGCCAGACGAACTCCCGTGGGCTACGTGACACGACGATCTTGCGCATGTCTCCCAGCCGCTTGGCGAACACGGCGTCCTCCTCACCCGCAGCCTCCCGTTCGGGCCAGGCTCCGGCGAAGCTGTCGTAGGTGACGCGGCCGAAGAGCATGACGTCGGCGTCGTGGGTCCCGTCCACGGCCTCGCCCATCTCCTCGTTGAAGTACGGGAAGTGCCAGTTGCCGACGCCCGGGTCGACAACGCCGTCGAGTGCCATGAACAGGCTGGCCGTGATCGTGGCCATCGGATTCTCCTGTCGTGTGAGTCGTACACTTTGTTCTTCCCTCTATGACTGCGCTGGCGCCCGCAACTCATCGTCGCGGAACCGTCCGCTGGATCTCTCAGTGGCATGAGTGACCCCTTACATCGTCGTCGGCGTCCCAGCGCACGCCGGTGGCACTCATGGACTGGCTGATCCCGAGTCGCTCGCAGAGCTGACGGTGATCGCCGCCGGTGTACTGGCAGCCAGTGGTCTCCAATCGCCATGTGCAGCCCGATGCAGCCGGCCATAATCACCCTGTCACCGGCGCGAGAAGACGAGATGCGTCACACGCTCGGTTGAGACCAGCTGCGAGCACTGATAGTGCTTCCCCATGTCTGCGAGGCCATCGAATAGTCTTTCACCGGTGCCGAGAATGATCGGCGAGATTGCGAGATGGAGTTCATCAATCAGGCCGGCACGCAGGTAGTCCTGGATGGTCGCCACGCCGCCTCCGAGCCGAACATCGAGTCCGCCCGCGGCGTCGCTGCCGCGCTACGTCGATGCCCTCGGTCACGAAGTGAAAGGTTGTGCCGCCCTCCATCGGGATCGGGCTCCGGGTGTTGTGCGTGAGCACGAACACAGGGTGGTGGTACGGGGGGTTCGGGCCCCACCACCCCTTCCAGCTGTCGTCCACCCACGGACCCCGTTGAGGGCCGAACATGTTTCGCCCCATGATGGTGGCACCAATGCCATCGAAGCCTCTGGCCATGAAGTCGTCGTCGATGCCTGGCTGTCCACCACCCTCCTCGAATCGCTGGCGGAATGTGCGGGTGGGAACCATCCATTCGTGGAGCCGAAGCCCGTCCTCACCAAGTGGGTTGTCGATGTTCTGATTCGGTCCTGCACCGAATCCGTCGAGTGACAGTGAGAACGAGCTGACGAGGAGCTTTGGCATTGCTCATCCTTTTCGTGAGGTCGAGCAGGTGGTAGATCCCGCCTGCGTCGGCCGATGAACTCGACGATGTGAGTTGGCAGAGCGCTTCGGGGTGCTGCAGTACGCCCTGTCGTCGCCTTCGATCCTCAAACTCGTGTTCGACGGCGTCACGGCTGATTGTCGCCGCTGTGGCCGCGGGTGCCCCCGGCCGCTCCGGTCGGAGACGTGACAGGCCGTGACAGGCAACGAAGATTGCTGGTGCACACCCTGCCACCAGATCTGTTCGACTTCATCCGTAGATTTACGGATTCCGCCAGGGGCCTTGCGGCCACAACTCTCCTCGTAGGCCAAGGGTGTCAAGGGCAGCCGGATGCCAACGGATGCGCCGGATTGCGAGCGCGGGCATCGAGGAAGCGGTCGACGTCCGTGGCGTCGCTGTAGTGGACCGGCTCACGGCCCCGGCGTCACCCAGCCCGAGCCAGGGCCATCTCCGAGGCCGACGCGGGCGAAGGGGAATCCGCGGAACTACTGATTCCCGGGAGGGACGCAGGCGGCAATGTGGGTGACGGTCGGCCGACAGGCTGGCCGCGCGCCAGGTCGCGGCACGCCGGGCCTGACAAGAGGAGGTGGAGGGGTTGCTCGTGCTGGTCACCGGAGGGACGGGGTACGTCGGCTCACACTCGATCGCGGCGCTGGCCAGGGCCGGGCACGGGATCCGGGTGCTGGCGAGGTCGCCCGATCGGATCCCGGCGGCGCTCGAGCCGCTCGGTGTCGACGGTGTGGAGACCGCCGTCGGTGACGTGACGGACTCCGCAAAGGTCGAACACGCGCTCGAGGGTTGCGACGCCGTCGTGCATGCCGCCTCGGTCTTTTCGACGGATGCTCGCAGGGCCAACGAAATGAACTCCGTGAACGTTCGAGGCACCGAGATCGTCCTTGGCGCTGCTCACCGGCGCGGACTCGACCCCATCGTGCACGTATCGAGCGAGGTCGCGCTCCTACCGCCTGCCGAGGGCGAGGTCCTTGTCCCGGACTCGCCGGTGACCCGGCCACCGTGGCCGTACAGTCGTTCGAAGGCTGAATCCGAACTGGTGGCCCGCAGACTCCAAACGTTGAATGCGCCCATCGTGAGCGTCATGCCGTCAGCGATCTGGGGACCCCACGACCCGCACCTCGGCGAGGGAGCCACCCTCGCCGCCAACGTGCTACGAAACCGATTTCCGATCGTCATGCCAGGTGGAATGCACATCGCCGACGTCCGCGACGTGGCCGCGGTGCTTGCCGCGGTGATGCAACCGGGCCGTGGACCCCGGAGCTACATGGTCGCCGGGCGATACGTAACCATGCCAGACATCATCCGCACACTCGCCGACCTCACCGGCCGTCGCATCCGGTTCCTGACCTTCCCCGCGTGGTTCCTTGCCGCATTCGGCTGGACGGCGGACGTCATCCAGCGTCGGCTACGGACCCGACTGCCCTGGAGCGCCGAGAACATCTGGATCATGAATTGCGATGCCCAATGCGACGACTCGAAGACCCGCAACGAATTCCACCTCGAGCCTCGCCCCCTTCAGGAGACCTTCGCCGACACCGTACGTTGGCTGGTTCAGGCGGGGCACCTCACTCGCCGGGAAGCCGGCCGCCTCGCGTAGGAGCCCGGAGTGCCGCTCTGTCGGCGTCGGCGGTGATGGCGTGCGGGCGGTTGAGGATCTTCGGCGCGACGAAGTAGGGAACGGTCGGGGTGCCTGGCCGGGAGATGTACCGGTCGTGGGCGTCGGCGATCTGCAGCCGTACGCCAGGCGCCCCGCGGAAGGTTCGGCGCTGGATGGCATGCTGCCGGTTGACATTGGAAGCGCTCGCTCAGAGGTCGACGGCGAGGTCTTTACCAGGCTGGGAGCAGCACACCAAGAGGTTGCCGGCCGCCGGCGGCTCGAGGGGTTCTGGGGCGTAGGCAATCGTGCCCTCAAGGAGCGCGGTTTCGCAGGTATGGCACACACCGGTCCGGCACGACCACCGAACCGGCACGTCGCATGCTTCGGCGAGTTCAAGGATGCTGGCGAACGTGTCGTCCCAGCGGACGTTCAAGCCGGTCCGCACGAACGACACGAGCGGGCCTGTGCCCGGGGTACCTTCGGGCGGGTGTGGCGGCCGGGCGGCGTGCGGGACGATGCCGGGCGTGATCGGAGCCTCTGCGCCGAACGCCTCGGTGTGCACGCGCGCGGTCGGCACGCCGAGCGTTTCTAGGCCGGTACGGATCGCAATCATGAATGGGGTCGGCCCGCACAGGTAGAACTCGCTGTCGGCCGGCGCTCCGGTCGCAGCGATCCCCTCGGGCGTGATGTGTCCGAGCTCGTCGTAGTCGGTCCCGATGTGGTCGTCGGGACTGGGTCGGCTGTACCACACGCGGCTGCGCGCGCGGGAGAGCGTCGCGAGCAGCGACCGTGTCTCCTGGGCGAAGGCGTGCTCGGCGCCGTTGCGTGTGCCGTGGAGCCACCAGATGTCACGCGTCGACCGGCTGTCACGGAGCGCGTGCAGCATCGCGAGCACGGGCGTCACGCCGACGCCCGCGCTCACCAGCACGACGGGCTGCGTGCCCTCGTCGAGCGTGAATTGTCCGCGCGGTGCCGCGACCTTGATGCGGTCACCGACGTCGACCGTGGCGCGCAGGTATCGGCCGGCCGCTCCGTGCGGTTCGACCTTGACAGTGATCCGGTAGCGCGCGCTGGCCGGCGGTCCCGACAGCGAGTAGCTGCGCATGAGGGGAGGCGCGCCGCCGCCGGGTTCGAGCTTGAGCGTGACGAACTGCCCCGGAAGCGCGCGCGGCAGCGGCGCGCCGTCGTGGGCTTCAAGCTCCAGTGACAGCACGGTGGCGCTCTCCGAATGCTTCGCGACCACCCGCAGGGTTCGGAAGCCGGGCCACGCTGGTGGCGGCGGCACGAACGCCAAGCCCGCGTTCCCGCCGCCTGGAGCGCCGCCGCGCTGCTGCTCGAGCAGCGCGCTCAACGAGGTCTGCCAACCCGGGCTGAGCGCGGCGATCCGCAGCGCTCGCTGAAGCAGCTCGGGGTTGGGGCGGCGGTCCAAGTACAGCAGCGCGTTGATGGACGCGACCGTCATCCGCTCGGCCCCGGTCGCGACCTTGACGACGTCGTCGCCGGCTTGTACCGCACCTTCTTCAAGGACTCGAAAGTAGAAGCCGGGGCGACCGTGGCCGGTGAGCAGCGCGGCCATGCGAGGCTCGCTCATGCGAATACCGACCCGGTAGCACGTCACCCGTGGTTGTGTGACCTCGAACAGAGCGGAGCCGATGCGGTACCGGTCGCCGATGCACACCTCGTCGTCGCCGAGCCCGTCGACCGTGAAGTTCTCACCGAACTGGCCGAAGACGAAGTCGTCGCGGTGCAGCTGCTCGCGCCAATAACGGTACGAATCGAGCTGATACACGTACACGGCGCGCTGCTCGCCCCCGTGCCCGGCGCGATCGCCTTGGCCGTCGCCGTCGACGTTCTGCCGTCGGACCAGACGCGAACCCTGAACTGCCGCCTTCCAGATCCCCGTGAAAACGGTCCGTCCCTGCCACCTGACCTCGCGTGGCATCCCGATGTTGACCGACACAAGTCTCGCGACGCGCGCTGACATGCAAGCCAAGCACCTCCCGACCCGCGATGGGACGCTGGCACCCTCCAACGTAGATCGGACCCCGAACCGACGGAACGCCCATCAGGCCCCGTCCGATCGCAAACGCGGATCGGCCCTCGCGTGCTCTCGCGGCGCCGCGAGGGTCGCTGTCGCTGACTGGACCACCGCAGTCCGAGCAGCCCACGGTGCAAGCCACGCCGACCCGAGCACATCCATCAGCCGCGAGCAGCCGCCCACCCGACGTCCCGGCGACTCGCCGGGGGGGAAGTCATCCGCCGACCACCAGTATCGGCGCGGTCCGGTAGCCTTGTCGTGATGCCCGACCAGACGCTGCTGTCCAGCCTCCGAGAGCAACTCGCGAGCGAGCGCGTCCGGCTTCAAGCACAGATCTCGACACTCGACAGCGGCGGAGGGACGCTGTCGTACGACGAGAACTTCGCCGACTCCGGGCAAGTGGCCGCCGAGCTCGGCGAGAACATGGCGCTGCTCAACCAGCTCAACGAGCAGCTCGACGAGGTGGAGCACGCGCTGGCCAAGTTCGACCAGGGCAAGTACGGACTGTGCGAGCGGTGTGGTGAGCAGATCGCCGAGGCGCGGCTCGAAGCCATCCCGGCAACACGGTTCTGCGTGAATCACGCCTGAGTGCACGCGCGCTATCTCGGCCACCTGGTTCGTCGGTTCTTCGGATCGCTCCGGCCCGGTGCGCCGTCGCCTGCCGACGATGCCTGGGCGGTGGGCCGGATGACACCCGGTGAGGCCGGCCTCTGGCGACGGATGAGCTCGCCGGACCGGCGCCATGCCGTCGTCGTCGCCCGCCGCGTGGACGCGACGCTGGGTCCGGCGGCGACCCGGCCGGTGCTGGCGGCGGCGCTGCTCCACGACGTCGGCAAGATCGACAGCGGGTTCGGCCCCGCCCGCCGCGCGGTGGCCACGGTGGCCGGGATGGTCGGGGGGTACGAGGCCGCCCGACGGTGGCGCGGGCGGGATGGGCCGGTCGGCCGGGTCGGCCGCTACCTCTGCCACGACGAGATCGGCGCTGAGCTGCTCGTCGCCGCGGGCAGCGACGCTCTCACCATCGCCTGGGCCCGCGAGCACCATCTCCCCGCCGAACGATGGACGGTCGACGCGGAGGTCGGGGCGGTGCTGAAGGCGGCCGATGACGAATGACCAGGACGGCAGCCCGTTCGTTCGGTGATACTGGGACTCCGTTCCGTCCTGATCGGGGCGTGTTCCTGGAAGGGGGGTGAGTGATGGACGGCAGATGGCTGGCAGCCGGAGGCGTCGCCCTGTTCCTGGGCGGCTGCATGGCCGGCATGGGGTCCGAGTCGTCCGGGGCGCAGTACTGCGTGGTCGTCCCCGAGACCGCGGCCGCCCACCCCGGCTTCACGCCCGGCCAGTTCGTCGAGGAGCCCGAGGGCGGCTGCCTGGACGGCGAGCACGAGGTGTGTGGCGAGTTCCAGGGCGACGACGAGTCCCGGCGCTTCGAGTCCGACAGTTGCCCCTGACGGGCACGTGAAGGTCAGAGCGGGGGCAGTCCCAGCCGCTCGCGGACCCGCGTGATCGTCGGGCCCGCCATGTCCCGGGCCTTGGCCGCACCCGTGGCCAGGATGCGGGCGGTCCCGGTCGGATCCGCGGCCAGCTCCGCGAATCGCTGCTGGAGTGGTCGCAACAGCTCGACCACGGCCTCGGCCGCGTCGGCCTTGAGCGGCCCGTACTGGCTGTAGTTGCCGGCGAGTGCCTCGGGCTTGTCGTCGGTGGCTGCCGCCAGGATCGACAGCAGGTTGGCCACCCCCGGCTTGGCCGCCGGGTCGTAGCGCACCTCGGATTCGCTGTCCGTGACCGCCCGGCGGAACTTGCGACGGATGACGTCGGGCTCGTCCAGCACGAGCACCGTGCCCAGCGGCGACTCGAGGGACTTGGACATCTTGCGTTCCGGATGCTGCAGGTCCATGACCCGGGCCGCCACCGGCGGGATGGCGTGCTCGGGCACCACGAACGTCTCGCCGTAGCGGCTGTTGAAGCGGATGGCCAGGTCGCGGGCCAGCTCGAGGTGCTGGCGCTGGTCGTCACCCACGGGCACCTTCTCGGTGTCGTAGAGGAGGATGTCGGCCGCCTGCAGCGCCGGATAGGTGAACAGCCCGGCCGACACGAAGTCGGCCTGGCTGGACTTCTCCTTGAACTGCGTCATGCGCCGCAGCTCGCCGAACCCCGCGGTGCACTCCATAACCCAGGCGAGCTCGGTGTGCTCGGGCACCTGGCTCTGCACGAACAGGGTCGTCACCTCGGGGTCGAGCCCGGCCGCCACCAGGATCTGCGTGACCTCGACGATCTTGGCCAGCAAGTCCGCGGGGTCCTGGGGGAGGGTGAGGGCATGGAGGTCGACGATGCAATGGATGGCGTCGTCCTCGTGTTGGGCCCGCACCCAGCGCCGGACCGCGCCGAGGTAGTTGCCGAGATGCACCTCGCCGGTGGGCTGGATGCCGGAGAACACGCGGGCCATGGACGGCGATGCTAGAACGTCCGCGCTGGGGCGCCCCCACGCGTTCGACGGCGATCACCGGGGAACCACAAGCCTGTGATTATCATCTGACCGATGCCCTACGAGGTGCAGACACCCGTCTTCGAGGGGCCCTTCGACCTGCTGCTCCACCTGATCCTCCAGGAGCAGGTCGACCTCTACGAGGTGAGCCTGGCGACCATCGTCGACGGCTACCTGCGCGAGCTGGAGCGCATGGAACAGCTCGAGCTCGAGATGGCCAGCGAGTTCCTGCTGATCGCCGCCACGCTGGTGGAGCTGAAGAGCCGGCGCCTCCTCCCGGTCGGCGACGACCTCGACCTCGACGAGGAACTTGCGGTGTGGGAGGAGCGCGACCTCCTGTTGCACCGGCTGGTCGAGTGCAAGACGTTCAAGCAGGCCGCCATCGCGCTCCAGGTGCTGGCGGGGGAGGCGGGCCGCAGCCAGGCCCGGGTGGTGGGGATCGACGACCGCTTCGTGGGCCTCATGCCCGACCTCCTGGAGGGGGTGGACGCCGAGGACGTTCGTCGCGCCTTCCTCCGGGCCATGGTCCCCAAGCCGGCGCCGCGCATCGACCTCGAGCACGTCGCCCCGATCCGGATCTCGGTGACCGACGCCATCACCGAGCTGGTCGAGGAGCTGCCCCGCCTCGGGCGCACCACCTTCCGGGACCTGACCAGCCACCTGGCGGAGCGGCTGCACGTGGTGGTGCGGTTCCTGGCGGTGCTCGAGCTGTTCAAGAAAGCTCTGGTGGACCTCGACCAAGCCCGCACCTTCGGCGACATCGGCATCGTGTGGCTCGGAGACGACGGCGCGCGGGAGCTCGGCGAGGTCGAGCGCCTCGAGGACTTGACGACCGTCGACGCCTACGACGGGTGAGCGAGCCTCCGATGGCGCATCGTCCGGATCAGCCCAGAGGCCGAGCGTCGGCGAGGCCCGGCCCAAGCGGCCGTGGGAGCGGGAGGCACACGCCGAGGCCCGAACGGCCCGGCGCCGAAGGCGCCGAGAGCGGGGAGCGCAGCGGCCTCGCCGATGACGTGCGGGCCGAGGCCCGCCGGGCGGTCGAGGCGATCGTCCTCGTGACCGAGGAGCCGATCGATACCGGCCTGCTGGGCCAGCTGCTCGAGCTACGGCCCGCGCTCGTGGAGGAAGTGTGCCTCGAGCTGGCCACTGAGTACGAGGAGCAGGGCCGGGGGTTCGAGCTGGTCCGGGTGGCCGGCGGGTGGCGGTTCCAGACCCACCCCGACCAGGCGCCCTACGTCGAGCGGTTCGTGCTCGAGGGCCAGCACGCGAAGCTGTCCGCCGCCGCCCTCGAGACCCTGGCCATCGTCGCCTACAAGCAGCCGATCTCGCGGGCTCAGGTGGCGTCGATCCGGGGCGTGAACGTCGACGGCGTCATGCGCACACTGCAGCACCGCGGCTACATCGCCGAGGTCGGCCGCGATCCGGGGCCGCGGCAGGCCACCCTGTTCGGCACGTCCCGGGCGTTCCTCGAGCAACTGGGCCTCGACAGCCTCGACGAGCTGCCCCCCATCGGTGACTTCGTCCCCGGAGCCGATGTGGTGGAGCAGCTCGAGCATGGGCTCCGTCCCGACGCCGAGCCGTTGAGTGATCGGCTGGCCCGACTCGAGGACACGGACGCCGAGCCCACCGCGCCCGGTGACGAGTCCTGAGCGGCTGCAAAAGATCCTGGCCCGCGCCGGTCTGGGCAGTCGCCGCGCGTCCGAGGCGTTGATCGCCGCGGGGCGGGTGCGGGTCAACGGCCAGGTCGCGACCCTGGGGGACCGGGCCGATCCCGAGACCGACCGGATCGAGGTCGATGGCGCGGTCGTCGGGGTCCGTTCGGGCCTGGTCCACTACCTACTCAACAAGCCGGCGGGGGTGGTCACGACCGCCTCGGATCCCCAGGGCCGCCCGACCGTGGTGGGGCTCCTGCCCGCCGAGCCGCGCGTGTTCCCGGTGGGCCGGCTCGACGCCGAGACCGAGGGACTGCTGATCCTCACCAACGACGGCGAGCTGGCCCACCAGTTGACACACCCGTCGTTCGGCGTCGACAAGGAGTACCTGGCCGAGGTCGAGGGCCGGCCCACGCGGGGCGCGCTGCGGCGGCTGCGCGAGGGGGTCGACCTGGAGGACGGCCGCACGGCGCCGGCCAAGGTCTCCCTCGTCGGCGACCGGCTGCTGCGGATCACCATCCACGAGGGTCGCAAGCGCCAGGTGCGCCGGATGTGCGACGCCGTGGGCCTGCCCGTGCGCCGACTGGCGCGCGTGCGCATCGGTCCGGTCTCCGACCGCCGGCTGGCACCGGGGGAGTGGCGGGCGCTGGAGCAGGACGAGGTCCGCGCCCTGGAGCGGGCCTCGGCGTCGCCCGGGCCGGGGCGGCGGAAGGCACGCCGATAGCGGGCGGTCTCGGGACTCCCGAGACCGGCCACTAGGCTCGATTCGTCATGAGCGAGCGTCCCGGAGGGCGAGAGAGCGAGCCCGGCCCGAGCGGCCGTGGCAGCGGGAGACATCGCGTCGACAGCCCGAGCGGCCCGGCCGAAGGCCAAGAGCGGGAAGCAAGGCCAACCGCCGTACGAGCCCTCCGGGGCGCCACCACCGTTGATGTCGACGACAAGGGCCACCTGTTCGAGCGGGTGATCGCCCTGCTGGAGGCGCTGTTCGAGCGCAACGGCATCCACCATGACGACCTCATCAGCGTGTTGTTCACCGCCACCGGCGACATCCGTTCCGCCTTCCCGGCGGAGGCCGCGCGAAAGTTCGGGCTCGGCGACGTGCCCCTCATCTGCGCCCGCGAGCTCGACATCGAGGGCGGAACGCCGCACTGCATCCGGGTCATGATCCACTTCACGTCCGACGTGCCGCGCGACCAGCTCCACCACGTCTACCTCGAGGGCGCGCGCAACCTGCGCGACGACCTGCCCGCCTAGCACCTGAGCGAGCGTCGGCAATGCAGCGAGCCTTGGGCCCGAGCGGCCCGTCGCCGGAGGCGACAGGAGCGGGAGTCAACACGTCGCAGCCCGAGCGGCCCGGCGCCAAAGGCGCCAAGAGCGGGAAGTAGCGCCATGGTGCTCGGACGCCCTCCCGAGCCGGGGCGGGCCGCCGTTGTCGGCACCGGCCTCGTCGGCGGCTCGATCGGCATGCGGCTGCGGCAGCTTGGCTGGCACGTCACGGGCCGCGACCTCGACGACGACCGAGCCAAGCGGGCGCTGGAGCTGGGGGCGCTCGACGCGGTCGGCGACGACCCGGCGGCGGCGGTGACGTTCGTCGCCACCCCGGTGCGGATGATCGCCCAGGAGGCGCGCCAGGCACTCGCCGCAGGACCCGGGCTCGTGACCGACGTCGGTTCGGTGAAGGCGTCGATCGTCGAGGCGGTCGCCGACCCCCGATTCGTCGGCGGCCACCCCATGGCAGGGTCGGAGCAGGAGGGCATCGAGGGCGCCACCGCCGACCTGTTCGAGGGTGCCACCTGGGTGCTCACTCCCACCGCCGGCACCGACGCCGGCGCCTACGCACAGGTGCGCCAGATCACGGGGACGCTGGGCGCCGATGTCGTGGCGTTGCCCCCCGACCGCCACGACGTGCTGGTGGCGATCGTGTCGCATGTGCCGCACCTCACGGCGGCGACGCTGATGCGCCTCGCCGACGTCCGCAGCGAGGAGCACCGGGCGCTGTTGCGGCTGGCGGCGGGCGGCTTCCGAGACATGACCCGCATCGCCGCCGGGCACCCGGGCATCTGGCCCGACATCTGCAGCGACAACCGGGGCGCGATCGTCGACGTGCTGGACGAGCTGACGGCGGCGCTCGCCCGCATGCGGGAGATCGTGGCGGGCGGCGACCGCACCGGACTGCTCGAAGCGCTCGAACGTGCCCGGGCCGCCCGGGTCAACCTGCCGCCCCGCCTCCGCACGGCCGAGGACCTGCGCGAGCTGAGGGTCCCGGTTCCCGACCGGCCCGGCGTGCTGGCCGACGTGACCACGCTCGCCACCGACCTCGACGTGAACATCGTCGACCTGGAGATCGCCCACTCGACCGAGGGGGCGCAGGGCGTGCTGATCCTGCTGGTCGAGGCCTCGGCGGTGGAGGTGCTGCGCCGCGGCCTCGTGGCCCGGGGCTACCGGCCGTCGGTGCATCCCCTCGAACCCCCGGTGCGATGAGCTCGCCGAGGGGCGCCGCCGCGCGCGTGGTCGAGCCGATCGAGGGACCGCTCGATGCCACGGTCCGCGTGCCCGGGTCGAAGAGCCTGACCAACCGGGCGCTGGTGTGTGCGGCGCTGGCGGAGGGTGTCTCGGCGATCGAGGGGACGCTGGTGGCGGACGACACCGAGGCCATGGCGTCGGCGCTCCGGGCGCTCGGCGCCGACATCGTGCCCGGCCCGAGCGATCGGGGAGGTGGCGGGGGTGCCTCGGCGCCAGCCCGCCTGACCGTGACCGGCACGGGTGGCGACCTTGCGCCGGGGCCACTGGACCTGGACCTGCGCCTGTCCGGCACGACCAGCCGGTTCCTGCTGCCGATGGTGGCCCTCGGGAGCGGTCGCTACCACTTGGACGGGCGTCCGCCGCTGCGCGCCCGTCCCATGGGGCCGATGCTGGCCGCCATCGGGGCGCTGGGTGCCCGCGTGGAGCCGCACGGCCCGGCCGGCCACCTGCCCGTGACCGTGGTCGCCCCCGGGCAGCTGGGCGGCGGGGAGGTCGACATTCCGGGCGACAGGTCGAGCCAGTACGTGTCCGGACTGCTGCTGGCCGCCCCCTACTGCCGGAAGGGGCTGCGCGTGCGGGTGGTGACCCGGCTGGTGGGACGCCCGTTCGTCGACATGACCGTCGCGGTGATGGCAGCCTTCGGTGCCGCCGACGTCGGGGTGGCCGACGGCGGCGGCGGTCCGGTGTTCACGGTGCCCGCCGGTCGTTACCGGGGCACCGGCTACCGGGTCGAGCCCGACGCGTCGGCGGCGTCGTACCTCCTGGCCGCCGCCGCCATGTGTGGGGGACGGGTCACGGTCGAGGGACTGGGGGAGGGCAGCCTGCAGGGCGACGCCGGGTTCGCGGACCTCCTGGCCGCCATGGGCGCCGCCGTCGAGCGATCTGCCAGCGCCACCACGGTGGTCGGCCCGGCCCACCTGCACGGGCTCGGCGACGTCGACCTCTCCGCCATGCCCGACATGGCCCAGACCCTCGCGGCGGTCGCCGTCTTCGCCGATGCCCCCACCCGGGTGCGGGGGATCGGCTTCATCCGTGGCCACGAGACCGACCGCATCGCCGCCACGGTGCGGGAGCTCCGGCGCTGCCGGGTCGACGCCCGGGAGGAGCCCGACGGCTTCGTGGTCCATCCGGGCATCCCGCAGCCGGCGCGGGTGAGGACGTACGACGACCACCGGATGGCGATGAGCTTCGCCCTGCTCGGGCTGCGGGTACCGGGCATCGAGATCGAGGACCCCGACTGCGTGGCTAAGACGTTCCCCGGCTACTGGGACACCCTCGACCGGCTACGTGCCCGGTGATGGGGCCCGGGTAGGGTGACCCGCTCGTGAAGGTCATTGCCATCGACGGACCTGCCGGTTCCGGCAAGTCGACGGTCGCGCGCCGTCTGGCCGAACACCTCGGGCTCGACTACCTCGACACCGGGGCGATGTACCGGGCGGTCACGTTCGCGGCGCTGCGGCGGGGGATCGACCCGGCGGACACGGCGCCGGTGGCCGAGCTGGCCCGGGTCGTCGACCTCGACGTCACGACCGACCACGTGCGGGTCGACGGCGTCGATGCCACGATCGAGATCCGTGGCCCCGAGGTGTCGCGTGCGGTCTCGTTGGTGGCGGCGAACCCCGAGGTCCGGGCCGAGCTGGTGCGCCGGCAGCGGGAGTGGGCCTACGAGCGGGCCGGCGGGGTGATGGAGGGCCGCGACATCGGCACGGTCGTGTTCCCGGACGCGATGCTCAAGGTGTACCTGAACGCCCGCCCCGAGGTGCGTGCCGAGCGCCGGGCGGCCGAGGTGTCCGACCTCGACTACGAGACCGTGGCCGCCGACATGGCCCGGCGCGACGCGTTCGACCAGGGGCGCCAGGCGGATCCGCTCCGGCTGGCGGACGACGCCATCGAGCTCGACACCAGCGACATGACGATCGACGAGATCGTCGCCGAGCTGGCCCGGAGGATCGATGACTGATGCTGACGAGGTCGCCGACGTGACGCCGGCGCCGGTCCCGCCCGTAGACGCCGCCGCGGCGCGGGTGGAGGCGGTGGACATCCACCCGCCGACACGCCTCGAGCGGTCCGCCTACGGGGCGATCCGGGGCGCGTTCGCCGTCCTCGCCAAGGCCTACTTCCGCCTGGAGATTCATGGCCGGGAGCACGTGCCGACCCACGGACCGTTCGTGCTCGCACCGGTCCACCGGTCCAACCTCGACTTCATCCTCGTGTCGGCGCTCACCCGCACCCGCATGCGCTACATGGGCAAGGCGTCGATCTGGAAGTGGCGCTGGGGCGGCAGGTTCGTGTCGATGCTGGGTGCGTTCCCGGTGCACCGCGGTTCCGCCGACCGGGAGGCGCTGCGCACCTGCCTCGCGGTGATCGAGAACGGTGAGCCGCTGGTGATGTTCCCGGAGGGGACGCGGCGCTCGGGGCCGGTGGTGGAGGACGTCTTCGACGGCCCGGCCTACATCGCCGCCCACACGGGCGCGCCCCTGGTGCCGGTGGGGATCGGTGGGTCGGACAAGGCGATGCCCGTGGGCTCCAAGCTGGTCAGGCCCCACCGGATCGTCCTCGTGGTGGGGGAGCCGATCGCCCCGCCGCCCGGCGACGGCAGCGGCCGTGTCCGCCGGCGGGTGGTGCGGGAGCTGACCGACCGGCTCCGGCTGTCGGTGCAGGCGCTGTACGACGAGGCCCGTCGCCGGGCCGGTTGAGGGCGTGCCCGCCCCTATCGAGGTGGGGTGGGTGCCACGGTGTCGAGGGCGGCCGACAACCGGGTGAGCGCCTCCAGCGTGGACTCGAGCTCGTCGCGCCCGAGCTCCTCAGCGAGCCGCTTGGCCATCGCGGCATGCCCAGGATCGATCCGCGCCACGGCGTCGTAGCCGTCCTGGGTCGGCCGCAGCAGCTTGGCCCGGCGGTGGGCAGGGTTGGGCAGGTACTCGGCCAGCCCCTGTTCGACCAGGAGGTCGGCGATGCGCTGAACGCTCTGACGGGTGATCCCCATCGCCCGGGCGATGCCCGCCACCGGCAGGGGGGTGGCGAGCACGGCGCCGAGCACCTGCCAGCGTGCCGCCGTCAGCCCGGCCGGCCGGGCCAGCTCCTCGGCGACGCCGAGGTACTGACCGTTCAAGCGGAACACGGCCAAGGCCGTGCCGCTCAGCAGGTCCTGCTCTCGCCTCACGAGGTGCTCACTCGGTCGCGGCCATCAGCTCGAAGTACCCGGCCGGGTCGTGGAGGCCGTACAGCTTGTACCACGCCGCCAGCACCGCCGGTTCGTAGACGTCGAGCCGGGCGAGCACCTCGCGTGCGAACTCGACCGGCGCCGTCGCGCTGGCGGTGATGAGGTCGCCGTCGGTCACGGCCGGCTCGTCGGCGTAGCGATCGCCGCCGCGATAGCCGGTGGCGGCGAGGAACTCGGCGGCATTGCTGGTGTGGCGGCGGTCGTCGAGCAACCCCTCGGCGGCGAGCCCCACAGTGGCGCCGCAGATCGCGGCCACCGGCACACCAGCCTCGAGGAACTCGCGTGCCTTCCTGGCGAACGCTGCGTTGCCGCCGTCGTCGAGCCAGGTGTCGGCACCGGCCAGGATGAGCATCGCGCTGTCCTGCGGGCGCAACTCGGCCAGCGCGACGTCGGGCATGATCCGTACCCCGCCCATGGTCCTCGCCGGTTCCCGGGACTCGCCCACGGTGACCACTGCGTAGCGGGCCGGTTCCCGCTGCCAGTCCTTCTTGTTGATGTGGGCGGTGGCGAACCCGACCTCCCAATCGGCCAGCGTGTCGTAGACCGCCATGTGCACCTTTGTTGCCTGCATGCGTTGATCCTTCCCTGACGTGTCGACAGCATTCTGTCTTAATGACAGGACTCTGTCAAATCGTCGAAGGATCGAGGAGGTCGCGGCGAGCACGCGTTGCGATCGCCGGCTCAGGATCGAGATGTCTCGGATCGGCGACGTAGTGCAGCGAGCAGGCGCCGTACCGCGAAGACGTGGGCACCGGTGCTGACGACGAGCAGTCGATAGACGTGGCCCGCAACGCCGGGAAAGCCAGCGCGACTTTCGGCCCGGAGCTGTGACGAAGCCGGACCGAGTTGCTCGAGGCGGAAGCTCAAGGCGTACGGGGAGAAGTGGTGACGCCCCTCGAGCACCAGCTCTCGTCGCGGGATGGCCACAGCCACCCGAAACCCAAGGGATGCTCGAACCCTCGGCAAGGGGTCGCGGCCCGGAAGCGGTCGGGTCCGCGCATCCGACGATCCGGGCGTAGGTGGTCACACCTGGTCCCGAGAAGGTCCGGTCCAGTGTTTCGAGTAGGGCCGGCCAGACATCGTCGGCGGTGGCCGCGATGGTGGTCGTGTGCTCGTCCAGAAGGGGCAAACGTCGCTGAGGACCTGAGCGGACAGGCACCAGCTGTTGAGTTGCGGCGCAGCAGCAGGTTCCTCCGCGCGGGGGTGCGCTCCGGAGCGCTCTATCCGCTGGGCCTCTACGCGCCACTCGCAACCGGCCGGGGAGATCCGACGATCGGGGCCGAGAAGATCACCAGGTGGCGCACCTTGCCTCGCTCGGCTGGATCGGATCGACACGTCCGGATCCGATCACCATCGGGGGCCTGTGTCACCTCGTTGTTCTCGACCGCCGTGGTCCTTCCCGCACCGTTCATGGCATCACGGTACGGGACAAGTGGATCGTTGAGAAGGTCCAGTCTTGAAGCCTGTATAGGGACCAGTTCTGCTGGTCAACGGCGACGCGGGAACCGATCGCCGCCGATCAGCGGGACAGCGCCTCGCGCATGCGGTCGATCCAGTCGGTGTCGAGGTTGGCGTAGACCAGCGTGGCCCCCGCGAAGCGCTTCAGCTCGGTCACGAGCGCGTCGCGGTCGAGGTCCTCGACCAGCAGCACCAGGGTGGTTGTTCCGGCATGCACGGTCTCGCGGAACCAGGCCACCCATTCGTCGCTCACGCCGTGGTCGATGACCTGGGCTGCCACCGCCCCGGTGCCGGCACCGACGCCGGCACCGATCGCCCAGCCCACGGGACCGCCGAGAATCAGGCCGAACAGGCCCGCCCACAGCGCGCCCGAGAGCGCAGAGCGACCGGGAGTCGGGTCGACCGTCTCCCGCACCGTGGTGCGGCCGGAGTCGTCCTTGCCGACGAAGACAGCATCCAGCAACCGCAGGCGCTTGTTGGCGCCCAGCCGGGTCGCCGCCGTGAGGAACTCCTGGGCACGAAATGCATCATCGAAGGAAACGCCCACCAGCGTGCGTTCCTTCTGCTCCACGGGTCGATCAGTCACCCCACCAGCCTGGCACGGCTCTAGCCTCCCGCGAATGCGCACCGGGCTGTTCCTGCCGATCTTCGGGGAGCTGAGCGATCCACGCGTCACGGCCGGCCTGGCGGCCGGCGCCGAGGCGGCCGGGTTCGACGGCGTCTTCGTGTGGGACCACGTGCAGTACCGGGCGCCCGCCACCCATGTCGCCGACGCCTGGATCACGCTCGCAGCGATGGCCGTGGCGACCGAGCGCGTGCGGATCGGTCCGCTCGTCACGCCGCTTCCACGGCGCCGACCACACGTCGTTGCCCGCCAGGCCACTGGCATCGACCAGCTGTCGGGCGGGCGACTCGTGTTGGGCGTCGGCACCGGCCGCGACTCGGCGCGGGAGCTGTCGGCCTTCGGAGAAGAGCTGGACGACGGCACGCGGGGCGCGATGCTCGACGAGGCCCTCGACGTGGTGAGCGCCCTGTGGTCCGGCGCCGAGGTGCGCCACGAGGGCGCCCACTACACGGCCGACCGCGTGAGGTTCCAGCCCACACC
>JBKPHE010000023.1:0-4886 GCA_046744485.1 Actinomycetota bacterium
GTGTAGTCCTCGTCGACGGGGGTGTGGCCCGTGATCTGGACGGACGCCAACACCTCGGCCGGGAACCGCACGAACCCGATGCTCAGGCCGTAGGTGTCGTAGACCACGGTCCCGTCGACCGGGCCGTCGGGCGTGAGCCACGTCGCCTCGTGGGCGCCCCCGTAGTTGACGTCGACGGTGGCGTGGAGGTGGTTCTCGTGCAGCTCGAACGACGTGGTCTGCGCGGGCCGATCGCCGTGGTGCACAGGCTGGATGTGGTAAGGGTCGGCGGCGTTCTCGACGATCATCTGCGGGTGCACCTTGACCCGGTTCAACATGCGCGAGTGCGGGTGCAACGGGTAGTAGTCGCCGGTCTCCAGCTCGGGCACGTGGGGCGGGTCCCACGTCGGCTCGCCGCCGTCGCGGTCGAACCACATCAACACCATTCCGCACCACTCCATGACCGGGAACGACTGGATGCGGACGTTCTGCTTGCACCGCTCCTTCGAGTACGGGATCAGGGCGTTGGAGCCGTCGCCCCGCCAGTGCCAGCCGTGCCAGGGGCAGACGATCTCGTCACCCTCGACGTGTCCGCCGACGCCCAGGTGCCCGCCGAGGTGCTGGCAGTAGGCGTCCAGGACCGAGACCTCTCCCCCTTCGGTCCGGAAGCACACGAGCTCCCGGCCGAAGTAGTGCAGCCGCTTGACGTCTCCGGGCGCCACGTCCGACGACCACGCCACCACGAACCATCCGGTGGGGTAGCGGTACGACGACACGGCCAGCGGCGAGGTGGGTTGGCTCTCGTTCACCAGTGACATGTTCCCTCCTCAGCGGCCGAAGCCGCCGCCGTCGACCGCGATCCGCTGACCGGTGACGAGGGTGCACCGGTCCGAGACGAGGAAGCGCACGACCGAGGCGATGTCCTCGGGCTCGCACACCCGCCCGAGCGGCACATTGCGGTCGAGGTCGTGGATGTCGTCGACGCCGAGGGCGCCCTTGGCGAGGCGCCGCCCCATCTCGGTGTTGACCAGGCCGCCGGCGACGACGTTCACTCGGATGCCGTGACGGGCCTCCTCCCGGGCCAGCGTGAACGCCAGTGCCTCGAGGCCCGCCTTCGCCATCGTGTAGGGAGCCGCGTTGGGGTCGAAGCTCTGCGTGGACTGGCTGGATATCAGGACGACGTCACCCCGCGGCCGCGAGCGCAGGTGGGGCACGGCGAGCTGGCACACGTGGTGGGCGCCGAAGGCGTGGATGCCCATGACCCGCTCGAGGTCGGCCAGCTCGGTGTCGGCGACGGTCCTGCCCCGGTTGGTCACGCCGGCGCTGTGGACGACGGCGTCGAGCTGGCCGAAGCCGGCGACCACCGCGTCCATCATCGCCTGCGTGTCCTCGAGCGAGTCCACCGACGCCTGGAACGCTTCGCCGCGCCGACCCAGCCGGGTGATCTCGGCCACCGTCTCGTCGGCAGCGTCCTTGTCACGGCGGTAGTTGACCGCCACGTCGAAGCCATCCTCGGCCAGGCCGACGGAGATGGCCCGGCCGATCCCCCGCCCGCCTCCGGTCACCAGCGCGACCCGGCCGTTACCGTCCATGCGCGGTCCCCCCTCGTGCTCGGTCGCTCAGTCCAGGATCGTGGGATCACGGCGCAGCTCGCGCCGGGCCATCGACTCGAACAGGCCCGTGAACTGGTGCGTGTTGAAGAAGTCCCCGTAGCTGCGGGCCGCGTCACGGTTCATCGGCGTGCCGCCCCCGGCGGCGGCGATGTGCCAGGCCTGGCGGCAGCGCCACTCGAAGGACATGGCGCGCAGGTAGGCCTGCTCGATGTCCCTGGCCAGGACCAGGACGCCGTGGTTGGCGAGGAGCCCGACGTTCGCGTCGCCCAGCGCCTTCACCGCCGCCTGCGCGTTGCGTGGATCGTCGACCGTGCCCCAGTACTCGTCGTAGACCGCCACGTCGCCGTGGTACAGCGCGCTGGTCTGGTCGTAGACCTCGGGGGCCCGCCCGATGTCCGCCCAGATGGTTCCCCACCGGGAGTGGTTGTGGATCGCCACCCCGACGTCGTGGCGCGCCTTGTGCAGCTCGACGTGCAGGGTGATCGCCGGCGTGATCGTCCAGCGCCCGTCGAGCTCCTTGCCGTCGGCATCCATGCGCATGACGTCGCTCGCCCGGAGCTCGTCCCACGTCAGGCCGAACGGATTGACCAGGAAGGTTCCGTCCGGCTGCTTGTAGGTGATGTGCCCGGCGAGGTGGTCGTCGTAGCCCTCGGAGAACAGGCAGCGGGCCAGCAGGGCGAGCTCCTGCGCCGGTGTCAGCTCTGGCAGGGCCGGCGCGTAGGGCTTGGTGACCTTCATGGCCTTCAACTGCGTGGGCTTGCCGCTGTCGATGGCGGTCATGTCGCTCACCTCCGGTCGAGGATGTTCTGGAGCCGCGGGCCGTAGAAGCGCAGCGCGTTCTCGCCGAGGATCTTGCGCTCGAGGTCCTCGGCCAGCCCCCGCTCGCGCACGTGCTTCACCGCCCCGGGGTACACGGCATCGTGGTGCGGATAGTCGGACGCGAACATCACGTTGTCGGCCCAGCCCAGCCCGAGCGTGGCCTCCAGGCCGGGCTCCTCGACCTCGAAGGTGAGCCACGACCGGCGGTTGATGGTCCCCTTGGGGTCGCCCCCGTGGAAGTCCTCGGGTGCGAGCTCGAAGTGCTCCTCGATGCGATCGACCCATGTCGGCGCCCAGCCGCAGCCGGCCTCCAGGAAGCCGATCCGCAGGTTGGGAAACCGCTCGAAGATGCCGGCCAGGGTAGCGACGAGCATGCCGGTCATCTGCTCGAAGACATGGCTGATGACGTGGCAGCCCGCGTAGCTCGGCATGCGGTCGACGCCGACGGTGTCGATGCCCGACAGGTACGCCTCATGGAGCCCGACGGGGACGTCGAGCCGCTCCGCCGTTTCCCAGAGCCTGTCGAAGTCGGGATGATCGACGGTGCGGCCCCCGACCTTGTTGGGCCGGATGACGCCGCCGACGAAGCCGTGCCCGCCGACCGCACGTTCGAGCTCGGCGGCGGCCAGGGCAGGATCCTGTTGCGGCAGCAGCGCCACGCCGATGAGGCGCCCGGGATCGGTGGAGCAGTAGCCGGCCAGCCAGTCGTTGTAGGCGGCGCACAGCGCGGCGGCGATGTCGGGGTTCTCCAGGAGCCCGAACATCATCCCCACGCTCGGGTAGAGCACGGCGGCGGCGATCCCCTCGTCCTCGAGCACCTGGAGCCGGACCTTTGGGTCGCGGCCGCCCTCGCGGCGCTCCCCACCGGCGGAGACGTGGTTCTGCAGGCCACCCGGATACGGGTACTTCGACCGCCAGAGCCGTCCCTCGATCTCGTAGGTGACGTGGCCGCCGGCGACCGACACGAAGCGCATGGCGTGGGGCTGCATGGCCGCCGGAAGGGCGCCGACGAGCTCGGCCAGGTTCTCCTCGACGTGCCCATCGGCATCGATGACCAGCGACATCACCGCCCCCTCGAAGCGTGGATCGACGGCGCCATCATAGGCGACGCCAGCCTTCATATAAAAGATTACTACTCTGGGGCGAACCGCCGGACTCGATCCCGCGCATGCCCTTGACCTTGAAGTCGACTGGAAGGTTTAGGGTCGCAGGGTGAGCATCTATCAGATCGCCGAGGTGGCGGAGCAGAGCGGGTTCACGCCCGCCACCCTGCGCTACTACGAGGACATCGGGCTGATGCCACCGGCCGAACGGTCACCGGCCGGCTACCGGCTGTACGACGACGCCGCGGTCGAGCGCCTGCGGTTCATCGCCCGGGCCAAACGGCTCGGCTGCCGCCTCGACGAGATCGCCGAACTGGCCCAGGCCTGGGACGGCGGCGAGTGCGGTCCCGTCCAGGTGCGGCTCCAGGCGATGGTGGCGGCCAAGACCGCCGAGGCGCAGGGGCGCATCGCCGAGCTGACCACCTTCACGGCCGAGCTCCGCCGGGCGGCGGTGGCGCTGAGCCGCCACCGCCCGGTCGGGCCCTGCGACGACGAGTGCGGCTGCGCCACCGACAGCCTGCCGGCCGCCGCGAGCGTGCCGGTGCCGCTGGTGGCCCGGGCCGACGCCACCACAAGCCCGCCGATCGCCTGCACGCTCGGCGCCGACGAGAAGGCGCGGCGGCTCGACGACTGGGCGGCGCTCCTGGCCGGTGAGGGCGAGCCGCTGCAGGGCGTCACGGCGCGGCTGCCGCTCGAGGACGGCATCCGCCTCGAGTTCGGTCCCGACACCTCGGTCACCGAGATCGCCCGCCTGGCCGCCGCGGAACACGGCTGTTGCCGGTTCTTCGGGTTCTCGATCGTGATCGACGATCGTGGCGTGGCGCTCGAGGTCCACGCCCCCGACGCGGCCACCGATCTGGTCACCGCGCTGTTCGGCGCACCGGGATGAGCGGGCCGGAGGCAGCGAGCGAGGACGAGCGCTGGCTCGGGCTGGCGTTGGAGCAGGCGCGGCTCGGCCGGGCCGAGGGCGGCATACCGATCGGCGCCGTGCTGGTGGCGGACGGACGGGTGCTGGGTGCCGGGCGCAACCGGCGGGTCCAGCTCGGCAGCGCCATCCGCCACGGCGAAACCGACGCGATCGAGGCTGCCGGCCGGCTGCCGGCCGCCACCTACAGGCGGGCCACCATGGTCACCACGCTGTCGCCGTGCTTCATGTGCGCCGGCACGATCCTGCTGTACGGCATCCGGCGGGTCGTCATCGGCGAGAACGCCACCTTCCTCGGCGCCGAGGGGCTGCTGCGCCAGCAGGGCGTCGAACTGGTCAACCTCGACTCGGCCGAGTGCCGCCAGCTCATGCGGGAGTTCATCGCCGCCGAGCCGGCGCTGTGGCACGAGGACATCGGCGAGGTGCAGCCGGGATAGGTCTACGCGG
>JBKPHE010000199.1:0-21042 GCA_046744485.1 Actinomycetota bacterium
ACGCACAACAACGCGATCCCGGTCACCGACTTCGACGTGCAGATCGACTGGTACTCGAACGCCGACTGGGACTGGCTGTCGACGCCCGGGTCGGCCTCGGGGTCGTTCGACGCGTCGATCAACGTGCCGGCCGACACACCCTTCGGCATGTACTCGGGGGCCATCGTGCTCACCAACGGCGACGACTCGATGGTGGTGCCGGTTGAGGTGGCCGTGGCAGCGACCGTGTCGCAAGACCTCGACGGCTCGATCACCGGGGCCCTCACCTTCGGCGGCAGCGATGTCGCCGACGCCCAGGCAGACCTGCTCTACAACAACGGATCGGTGTTCGGCGCCAGCGACTGGACCTGGCGCGCCGAGTCCGGCGACTGGCGGTTCTTCTACATGGACGTGCCCCAGGCGCCGCCGCCCGGTTCGCTCTTCCTCACGCAGACGTCCTGGGACGGGACGGCGCCGTTCACCGACATCGACACGTTGTTGATGGGACGGTCGCAGAACAGCTTCCAGCTCTTCCCGGATTCGGTGTTCGGGGCCCCGTACATCATCGACACCGTCGGGAAGAGCCCGAACACCAACGTCGGGGCCGGCGTCTGGCGGTTCGACACCGCCACCGGCGGGGCCAGCGACGTGGTGGCCGCGCCCGCGCAGGAGGGCCTGCACGCCGTGGCGCTGCACCAGGTGGGCTGGCAGGGCGACGAGTTCCACACGCCCTTCACGGCCACGGTGGGCAGCGCGTCGGTGACGCCGTCCGCGGTGGAGGTCTCGACGGCCGCCGACACCGGCAGCTTCGACGTCACGTTCGAGTCGGGCGTCGACCTCGACGGGCTGACGGCCGAGGCGTTCGGTCTCAGCCAGCCGACGGTGACCACCGAGACCGCACAGCAGGACGATCCGAACGACCCCAACACGGCCTCCATCAAGCGGGACGTGACACTCGAGCACGCCTCGCGGCTCACCGTGACCACGGCGCTCCCGGGCAACGACATCGATCTCTTCGTGGTGTTCGACGCCAACGGCGACGGCGCGTTCACCACCGACGAGATCGTGGGCTCGTCGACTACGCCCACCGGGGACGAGTCCGTCGAGCTCGTGGCGCCACCCGACGGGAACTACCAGGTCTGGGTCCATGGCTTCGGTGTGACCGGGTCACCGACCTTCCCGCTCACGATCGACCCCGTCCAGGGCAACGACCTCACCGTCAGCGGCCTGCCCGTCGGCCCGGTCACAGCCGGCACGCCGATCACCCTCACGGTGGGCTTCGCCCACCCGATGACCGCCGGCCAGGACTACTTCGGCGAGTTGCTGCTCGGGCCGCCGTCGGCGCCGACGGCGCTGACGGTCCCGATCAGGATCAGCAGGACATAGCCGCCTACGCCGCGCTGTCAGCGCTCAGGCCCGATACGGTGCCTGAGCGCTGACAGAACCGGTCGGGCGGGCGTGCTAGGCAGGTGGTGTGCCCAGTCTCGACGAGTTAGGCGAGGCGCTGGCGCCGCTGCTGGGAGGCTTCCTGCCCCGGCAACGGTGGTACGCCGGCAGCGAGCCGCCGGCCGACGTGGCGGTCACCGGCCTCGACGCCCGCGAGGACGATCCGATGCTGGTGTGGCTCCTGGTCGACGCCATCGCCGCCGACGGTGGCCGCGCCAGCTACCAGATCGTGCTGGGCGGGCGGCCGGTGCCATGCGACTGCGAGTTCCTCCAGGGCAAGGCGCGGGTCACGCTCGGCGAGGTGGACGGCTGGATCTACTACGACGCGCTCGTCGACCCCGACCTGGCGCTGTTGGTGCTCGAGAAGGTGGCACCCGACGAGTCGGCGGACGTCGCCCGACCCCTCGTCGTCGAGCAGTCGAACACGTCCGTGGTCTACGACGAGCGGCTCATACTCAAGCTGTTCCGCCGGGTGTACCCCGAGCCGAATCCCGACGTGGAGATCACCAGGCTGCTCGGGGAGCGGGGCTTCCCCCACGTCGTCCCCCAACTGGCCGAGCTGCGGTACGAGGGGTTCGACTTGGCCGTCGTGCGGCAGTACCTGCTGGGATCCACCGATGCGTGGGAGCTGGCGCACACCTCGCTGCGCGACCTGCTCAACACCCGGGTGCCGCCCGAGGAGGCGGGGGGCGACTTCGGCCCCGAGGCCCTGACGCTCGGCGACGTGACGGCGCGCCTGCACCTGGCGATGGCCGAGGTGTTCGGCGTCGAGCCGGGGTCGCCCAAGGACTGGCTCGACGGCTTCCGGGCCCAGCTCGAACGGCTGCCGGACGTTGCGGCCGCGGCGGCGACGCCGGTGGCCGATGTCGTCGACGCCGCCGCCGTTGATGCTGCGCTGGCCGCCCTGGCCGATGTCGCCGACGCCGGACGGGCCACCCGCATCCACGGCGATCTCCACCTGGCGCAGATGCTGCTGGCCGACGCCGGCTGGTTCGTGCTCGACTTCGAGGGCGAACCGGTCAGGCCGGTCGCCGAACGGGTGCGGGCCTCGTCGCCGCTGCGGGACGTGGCCGGCATGGTCCGGTCCTTCCACTACGCGGCCCGCACCGGTCTCGCCGAGCGGGGTCGCGACGTCGACCCCGAGCTCGTGGAGCTGGCGGACCAGTGGGAGTCCCGGGCCGTGGACGAGTTCTGGCGGGGCTACCAGTCGGTCACCGGCATCGACCGGCTGTTGCCGGCGTCGTCCGCCGACCGCGAGTCGTTGCTGCGGGCCTTCGAGCTCGACAAGGCGCTGTACGAGATCATCTACGAGCTTTCGCACCGGCCCGACTGGGTGGACATCCCGGCATCAGCCGTGCGGCGCACGCTCGCACTGGTTGCCTAGCCAGGACCGCCTGTGGCGTCGGTCCCCAGTACCGCCGAGATCGAGTCACTCGTGGCGGGAGCGTGCCGTGACCCCCATCGGTTCCTGGGCGTCCACGACGACGGCGGGCAACTGGTGGTCCGGGCGTGGCGGCCCGAGGCGTCGTCTGCCACGCTCGAGGGCCGGCCGATGCGCCGGATCCACGATGGCGGGGTGTTCGAGGCCATGGTGGAGGTCGCGCCGGCCCCCGGCTACAGCGTCACCTACCGCTGGGGTGGCGACGGCGGTGGCGAGCACACGGTCGTCGAGCCCTGGGGCCTGCTGCCCACCCTCGGCGAGCTCGACATCCACCTGGTGGGCGAGGGTCGCCACGAGCGCCTCTGGGCAGTGCTCGGCGCCCACCCGGGGGTGCATCAGGGCGTGGAGGGCACCGCGTTCGCCGTGTGGGCGCCCTCGGCCCGGGCGGTGCGGGTGGTGGGCGACTGGAACGGCTGGGACGGCCGGGTCCATCCCATGCGCACGCTCGGGGTCTCGGGTGTGTGGGAGATCTTCGTGCCCGACGCTCGGGCCGGGCACAGGTACAAGTACGAGGTGCTGGGCGCGGACGGATCGCTGCGCCTGAAGGCCGACCCCCTCGCCACCGCCGGCGAGGCGCCACCCGAGACGGCCAGCGTGGTCTTTCGATCGGGCTTCCGATGGGGCGACGGCGAGTGGATGGTCCGCCGCGCCGCGGCGCGTCCCTGGGACGAGCGGATGGCCGTCTACGAGGTGCACCTGGGCTCGTGGCGGCGGCACCCCGACGGCCGCTACCACGGCTACGGCGAGCTGGCCGAGGCCCTCGCCGAACACGTGGCGGACCTCGGCTTCACGCACGTGGAGCTGCTGCCCCCCACCGAACATCCCTACGACCCGTCGTGGGGCTACCAGGTGTCGAGCTACTTCGCACCCAGCGCCCGGTTCGGCGATCCCGACGGCTTCCGGTTCCTGGTCGACCACCTGCATCGCCGCGGGATCGGTGTGCTCATCGACTGGGTGCCCGCCCACTTCCCCCGCGACGACTGGGCGCTGGCGCGCTTCGACGGCACCGCGCTCTACGAGCACGCCGATCCCCGCCAGGGCGAGCACCCGGACTGGGGCACCCTCGTCTTCAACTTCGGCCGCAACGAGGTGCGCAACTTCCTCATCGCCAGCGCGCGCTACTGGCTGGAGGAGATGCACGTCGACGGCCTGCGGGTCGACGCGGTCGCCTCGATGCTCTACCTCGACTACTCCCGCGGCGACGGCGAGTGGGTGCCCAACCGCCACGGCGGGCGGGAGAACCTCGAGGCCATCTCGTTCCTGCAGGAGATGAACGTTCTGGTCCACCGGGACTTCCCCGGCGTGCTCACCGTGGCCGAGGAGTCGACGGCGTGGGGCGGGGTGTCCCGACCGGTGGACGCCGGCGGCCTGGGATTCAGCCAGAAGTGGAACATGGGCTGGATGCACGACACCCTCGAGTACTTCGGCCACGAGGCCGTGCACCGCCGCTGGCACCACGACCTGCTCACGTTCGGGCTGACCTACGCCTGGACCGAGAACTACGTGCTGCCGCTGAGCCACGACGAGGTCGTGCACCTCAAGGGCTCCCTGCTGGGCAAGATGCCGGGTGACCCGTGGCAGCGCTTCGCCAACCTTCGGGCGCTGTGTGCCTGGACGTGGTCCCATCCCGGCAAGCAGCTGCTGTTCATGGGCGCCGAGTTGGCGCAGGAACGCGAGTGGAGCCAGGACCGCGAGATCGACTGGTACCTGCTGGCCGATCCGCTGCACCGGGGCGTGCGCGACCTGCTCCGCGAGCTCAACGCGGTGGAGGCCGCGCACCCGGCGTTGTGGTCCGGGGACACCACACCCGCGGGCTTCGCCTGGCTCGACGCCAACGACCGCGACACCTCGGTCTACGCCTTCCTGCGCCTGGGCTCGGGCGGTGATGCCGGCGTGGTCGCCTGCGTCGCCAACCTCACGCCGGTGCCTCGGCACGGCTACCGGATGGGCTTGCCCTCGGCCGGCCGTTGGGTCGACGCGCTCAACACCGATGAGGAGCGATGGGGCGGCAGCGGGCTGGTCCAGCCGGAGGTGCACACCGACGGCACGCCATGGCAGGGACAGCCCGACTCGGCGGTGCTGACGCTGCCGCCGCTGGCTGTCCGCTGGCTGGTTCCCGCCGCATAACGGGGTGGAGGCCGCCGGGCGCCTGGTGGGAAACTGGGTGTTCCTGTGCCTGCCGACCTCCCTCCGGCTCCACTAGACGACGACGAGAAGAGCCTGCTCACTCCGCAGTTCGCGGTGGTGATGCTGGCGGCGTTCGCCTACTTCATCGCCCTCGGTGCGCTCATCCCCACCGTGCCCCGGTTCGTCGAGGACGAGCTGGGCGGCGGGGGCATACGGGTCGGCGTCGGCGTCGGCTCGCTGGCGGTGACGGCCGCCCTGTTGCGGCCCTGGACCGGGCGCATCGGGGACACGCGCGGCCGCCGCGTGCTGGCGGTGTCCGGCGCCTCCGTGGTCGGCGTCTCGATCCTGCTCTACGGCGTCGCCACCGAGCTGTGGATGCTCGTCCTCGCCCGGCTGCTCACCGGCGCCGGCGAGGCGGCCATGTTCGTCGGCGTGGCCACCGCCGCCCAGGACCTGGCGCCCGACCACCGCCGAGGCGAGGCGGCGTCCTACTTCTCGGTTGCGCTCTACGGCGGCCTGGCCGTCGGACCGCCGATCGGCGAGTACCTGGTCACCCACGGCTTCACCACGCTGTGGATCGCCCTGGCGGGCTGCTGCGCCTGCGCCGCGGTCACCAGCCTGTGGATTCCCAGGGGGCGCACGGTGGCGGTCGCGCCCAATCGCAGCTTCCTGCAGCGGGACGCGTTGTGGCCGGGTGCGATCCTGTTCCTCGGGCTCATCCCCTTCATCGCGTTCTCGTCCTTCGTCCCGCTGTTCGCCGAGGACCTGGGCCAGAAGAGCGTGGGCGGCGTGTTCGGTCTGTACGCCGGGCTGGTCCTCGTCGTGCGGATCGTCGGGGCCCGCCTGCCCGATCGCCTCGGCTGGCGCCGGGGCTCGACCTTCGCGCTCTGCGGCGTGGGCCTCGGCGTGGGGCTGGTGGCCGTGTGGGCATCGGTACCCGCGATCTGGCTGGCCGCAATCCCGCTCGGGATCGGCATGTCGCTCATGTACCCGTCGCTGTTCACTGCCGTCATGGCCGCGGCGCCCGAGAGCGAGCGGAGCCATGCGGTCGGCACGTTCTCGGTGTTCTTCGACCTGTCGAGCGGCTTCGGTGCCACCCTCATCGGTGTCGCGGTGTCGTTGACCAGCTACCGCGGCGGGTTCGCGGTGGCCGCCGCCATCGCGGGCGCCGGGCTCTGCGCCCAGTGGCTGCTGCGGGACCGGATCGGCGGCCGCCGGCTCGCATGCGTTCCGGACGTCGCCGTCAGGGGCGCCGGGTCGGCCGACCCGTCGGCGGCCTGACCGGCCGAATCAGGCGCCGCGCCGGTAGCCTCCAGCGGTGGCCACGAGCGTGCAGACCTGTTACCGACACGGCGACCGCCGCGCCGGCGTGCGCTGCCAGCGCTGCGACCGGCCCATCTGCCCGTCGTGCATGAACCAGGCCTCGGTGGGGTTCCACTGCCCCGAGTGTGCTCGCTCGGGCCGGCAGCGCATGGTCCCACTGCGGTCGCTGGCCACCCGTCCTGTCGTCACGACGGCGCTGGTCGCCGCCAACCTGGCCATCTTCATCGGCGACATGGTGTCGGGGTCGAACCAGTCCGGCGACCACAACTGGACGGCCGACGGTGCGCTCTACGGTCCGGCGGTGGCGGCCGGGGACTGGTGGCGACCGATCACGGCCGGGTTCCTGCACGCCAACCTGCTGCACATCGGGTTCAACATGTTCCTGCTGTGGCAGCTCGGGAACCTGCTGGAACCGGCGATCAAGCGCTGGGCCTTCGCAGTGCTCTACTTCATGTCCCTGCTCGGCGGGTCGTTCCTCACGCTGATCCTCGACCCGAACGCCCTGACGCTCGGCGCCTCCGGAGCCGTCTTCGGGCTCATGGGCGCCACCTTCATCGCGCTGCGGTCGCGGGGCGTCGACCCGTTCAGCACCGGCATCGGGCCCCTGCTGGTGATCAACCTGATCCTCACGTTTGCGATACCCGGGATCTCCATCGGTGGGCACATAGGCGGGCTGATAGCCGGGGCGGTGGGCGGCTGGATCCTGTGGGAGTGGGGCCCGCGCCTCGGTCGCAACACGCCGCCGGTGCTTCCGGTGGTGGCGTGCGGGGTCATCGCGGTCGCCCTCTACGCCGGCTGCCTCGTGGTCGCGTAGCGTCCCGCAGCGCTCAGCCGAAGCTCCACCGGGTCGGGGAGCCCTCGAAGTCGCTCTCCATCAGCCCGAATGCCCAGGTCGGTGCCACGCGGTAGGTGCCGTTGACGTCGGGGTCGAAGAAGTCGGCGCCGTAGTCGGTCTCGTACTTGGCGCCCAGCCGCTGGGCGAAGCCCCGTATCGCGTCCGCCTCCCGGACTGCGCTGGCCGTACCCTCCAGGACGACCGGCTCCTGCGGGTTGTCGGTGGTGATCGCGCAGCGGGGATCGGCGGCCAGGTTGCGGGCCTTGCTGGACCGGAGGCCGCTGCTGAACCAGAGCGCGTCGTCCCACCACACACCCCACACCGGCATGACGTGGGGCCGGCCGTCGGACCGGCTGGTCGCCACCCAGTAGTCGTGGGATCGGGTGAGGCGTTCGGTCGCCCACGACCACGGGAGCAGGCCGGTGCCCTCGGTCGGGCCCCGCGTCCCGTAGCCGGGCATGTAGGGCCGGCTGGTGCGTGGTTCCTCAGCCATGGCCTCGATTCTCCACCAACGAGGCCAGCCGCCGCAGGTTGCCACGCCAGACCAGGCGGAGCACCGGGGCGGCGACCAGGCCGGCGACCGGGCCGCCCAGCCACCAGGGGAAGCGCAGCCGCTCGTCCCACGGATACGGGTGGGGCCGCGCCGGCCGCGGCGGAGGACGAAGCGCCCGTCGCCCGACACGACCCCGCTGTGGCGCACGCCCACGGACCGGCCGCGGCGCCACTCGGTCACCTTCATCACGTCGGTGGTGCGGAGCGGCCCGATCCGTGTCTCGCACTCGAACGTGGTCCCGACGCCGGAACGGCGCTCGCCCGTGAACCGGATGGTGCGGGCGTCGGATCCAGTGGACGTGGTCGGTGATGTCCGCCAGCCGTGTCCACACGGCGCCGCGGGGAGCGTCGATCGTGGCTCGGACGGGTATGCGGGTCATGGGAAGGGAGGCGTCAGGACAGCGTGAGCGCCGCCGCCTCCAGCACGGCGCCGGTGGCCAGGAGCAACGGCTCGCACCCGCCCGGTCCCACCAGCTGGACGCTGGCCGGCAGCGGCCCGTCGGTGGGTGCGGGCAGCGCGAGCGCCGGCAGGCCGGCGAGGTTGACGGGCACGTTGGTGGTCCGGCTGTCGGGCGGCGGCTCGTCGAGGCGCGTGGCCAGCACCGGCAGGGTCGGCAGGGACAGCAGCTCGACACCCGCGAACACCGCGGCGAGCTCCTGCCGCCAGGTGCGGGCGTGGACCCGGGCGGCGGCGAGGTCGGCGGCGGGGATGGCTCGCCCCTGCTCGAGTCGGTCCCGTGTCTCGGCCCCCAGGCCGGCGGCGTCGGCCTCGTAGACGGCGTGGTCCGTCAGCCAGGCCTCGCCGAAGAGCACCGTGCCACCCGCCCGCGCGGCGGCCGCCCACCCCGGCAGGACGAGATCGACCACGTCGAGGCCGCTGGCGGCCAGCAGGTCGTCGACGGCCCGGTCGACGACCGGATCGACCCGGGTCGGCAGCCGGACGCGGCCCACGGTGGTCGCGCTCGGGCCCTGCGCCGTGAACCCGGGCTCCAGGAGCTGCATGCCGAGGGTGACGCCGGCCACGTCCCGCGCCATCGGGCCGACCGTGTCCAGCGACGGCGCCAGCGGCCACACACCGGTGGTCGGGATGCGACCCCAGGTGGTCTTGAGGCCGACGGTGCCGCAGCAGGCCGACGGGGTGCGGACCGACCCGGCGGTGTCGGTGCCGATGGCGACGTCGGCATCGCCGGTGGCCACGGCGACGGCGGAGCCGCTCGAAGACCCGCCGGGGATGCGCGTGGGGTCGAGTGGGTTCACCGGGGTGCCGAAGTGGGGGTTGATGCCCGTTCCGCCGAACGCCAGCTCGTGGAGGTTGGTCTTGCCGACGATCCGGGCACCGGCGGCCCGGGCCGCGGCGACGCAGGGGGCGTCGGTGGCGGCCGGGCCGGCGGTGGCGGCGACCACGGCGGAACCTGCGGTGGTGGGCGTGGCGGCCACATCGAGCAGGTCCTTGACCGCGAGGCGCGGGGCGCCGGGGCCGGGGCCGCCCGGATCGTCGATGCGGAGGATGAAGGTGGCCATGGGGGGCCCCAGCATGGCACCCCGATCGCGGCCACCGACTCGGCGGCGCGCTCGTGCGTGGGTCGGGCCGTTACGGCTGGCGAGCGGTGGTGCTGGTGGTCGTGTCGCCGCTGTCGTCGGCGGCGGGCGGCTCGGTACCGGTGGCATCCAGGACCTTGGGCACGAGCCAGCGGGCGGCGGCATCCGCCCCGGCCTCGGTGAGGTCGCGACCCTCGAGCCGGTAGTCGGCGCCGAAGGCACCGCCGGCGGGCAGGTCCTGGGTCCAGGCGTCGAGGTCGATCACGGAGAAGCCGTCGCGGCCCGCCACCGTGTCGTGGATGATCTCGTTGAGCCGCTCGACCCGCAGCGGATCGTTGTCGGCCACCGTCGTCCAGTCACCCTCGCCATCGTTGCCCGGGGCGAGTCGCACGTGCGGGTACGTGGCCCAGAGCACCGGTATGTCCCGCCCGGCCAGCGTGTCGGCGAGGTCGTCATAGCGGTCGCCGAGCCAATCGTCGAACACCGGGTCCCCGATGTGGCGCCACTTCCGGTCGATCTCGCGCTCCCCGAGGTCGGCCAGCCCGCCGACCACGACGATGGCGTCGGCGCCCGAGGCGTCGAGCAGCTTGGGCAAGCGGGGCCCGAACCCCACGCAGGCGATGTCCTCGCCGATGGTCTCACCCGCCAACCGCACCGGGCCGGGAGCGCTGACCGGGCAGCCGGGGGCCACATGCGTGTCGACGCGCACCTGTTGGTCGGGCTCCTCGGCGTTCCAGGTCTCCAGGCCCGCCGTCATCGAGCCGGCAAGCCCGTCGCCGACGAGGGCGATGCGCACGATCTCGTCGGCGCCGGCGGCCGGCGCCACGACGTCGAGATCGCCGGCCCCATCGCCGTTGTCGACGGTCAGGCTCACGTTGCGTGGCGGCTGTTCGGGGAGGACCAGCGCGACGGCGGCCACCAGCGCCAGTCCGGCGCCGAGCGCCATGCCGAGCTGGCGCCGGGGGACTGCGAGGCGATAGCGGACGGGGCGTTCGATGGCCCAGGTCAGCAGCGCCGCGACCCCGAGGGTGGCTGCCAGGCGGGCCAGGAACAGCAGGTGTGAGTCGAGGCCGGTACGGTCCTCGTCGAGCAGCAGGTAGATCGGCCAGTGGACGAGGTAGGCGGCGTAGCTGATCACGCCTATGGCTCGCAGCGGCCCCCAGCCGAGCGCGGTGGTGGCCGGGCCCGGGATGGTGACCGCCAGCACGACGAAGGCCGTGAGCAGGGCGTTGATCGCGGTCACCCCACCGAAGAGGTTGGAGGAGTACAGGCTCGTCGTGCTCCAGAGCCACGCCAGGCCGGCCAGCGCCACGAGCGGGCCGTAGCGCAGGACGACCGCGCCGCGCGGCGTCTCCATGAGCCGGCGGAACGACGGACTCAGCACGGCGTAGGCGAGCACGACGCCCACCAGCAGCTCGCCGATCCGGGTGTGGGTGCCGTAGTAGGCGACCCCGTCGTTGCCGGACCGGTTGGCGGTCATCGATGCGGCCACGAACGAGACCGCGGCCGCCAGGCCGAACAGCGCCCCCGCCGCCCGCCACCGGGCACCGACCAGCCGCATGATCCCGACGAACGCCAGCGGCAGGAGCAGGAAGACCTGTGCCACCAGCGATACCGACCAGATGTGCTGGACCGGCGAGGGATCGGTGAGGACGCTGGCGAAGCCGTCGCCCCCGAAGGCGAAGCGCCAGTTGAGGACCTGACCGGCGGCGGCCACCACGTCCCCCCGGAACCCGGGGCCGGCGCCGACCCGCATGGTCACCTGCAGCACGACGACCGCGGCGAGCACCAACACGAGGGCCGGGATCAGGCGGCGCGCCCGGCGCTCCCAGAACCGTCCCACCGAGACCCGGCCGTCCTGCGACCACTCGGCCAGGAGCAGGGTCGCGACCAGGAAGCCCGAGAGGGTGAAGAAGCTGGAGATGCCGAGGAACCCACCTCTGACCAGGTCGTATCCCTGGTGGAAGGCGAGGATCGCCAGCAGCGCCACCGCCCGCAGCCCATCGAAGCCGGGGACGTGCGGCAGCCGGGGACCCCGATCCACGGTGGCCGGTGACGGGCGTTCACCTCGCCGGGGCGCCGCCCGGCGCGGCCGCCTGTGGTCGCCGTCGCGATCGGGCGCCCACCGTGGCGGCGATTCGACCGGCGCCGTGCGGAGCCCCACGCCGTCGTCGGCCCAGTCCTCCAGGCCGGCCGGCGGCTCGTCCCAGATGGACGGGGCTGTGGACGGGGCGGTGGGCGAGGCAACCGTGTGGGGGGCATCCGGGGTGCGGAAGTTCGTCTCCTCGTCCCAGTCGTCCGATGGTCGGGCGATAGCCGGGTCGCCCCAATCGACAGGTTGGCGGGGCTCGCTGGGGGCCGGCTCGCGCCAGTCCTGGGGGATCGGGCGTGGATCGTCCCACGACCGCCGGGGGCCCGGCGGAGCCGCAGCGGGCCGGGCAACCGGAGGCGCGGTGTTGCGCCGGGCGGACGGCGCCCCCCCGGGGGCCCGTCCGGCCGTCCGGCGGGCGACCTCCTCCCGCCATGCCCGGGGGGAGATCGGCGTCACGCTGTCGCCGGGCGGGCGGTGCTGGACCGCGGCGCCGCGGGTGGCGGCGGCGGCCGCCGCGGCCTCCTCCCACGGCCGAGGCGACGTGTCCGCGGTGGGATGGACGCTCGTGATCCGCGGGATGTCGGGGTCGTCCGGCTCACCCGGTACGTCGTGGCCCCGGCGCGGGGGCCAATCGGATCGACGCGGTGCGTCCCGGTCGCCTGATTCGGGGGCGCGGCCGGGACCTCGGGACGGCGGCTGGTCCCGACCGAACTCGTCGGCGGGGCGGACCTTGCGGCCGTCTCGGTCTCGCTTGGCTCGGTCGTTCCTCCGTCGCGGTGACGGCGGTCGAGCAGGGCTCAGTGTCTGTCCTCCAACAACATCCCAGCGGGCGCCTCTGGGCCGAAGCTGGCCGCAACGACCTACTGCGGCGGCCGAGCCACCCTACCCGGCCCGCCGCCGCCGGGAGATATCACGGTCGGGTCGGCCACTACGGCCAGTAGCCTCGGCATGTGAGCGAGCGATCCGAAGGACGAAAGAGCGAGCGTGGCCCGAGCGGCCCGCCCCCGACGGCGGCAAGAGCGGAAAGCAAGGCCCGCTACAATGTGACGACCCCCATCTATTACGTCAACGACGCCCCGCACATCGGCCACGCCTACACCACCGTGATCGCCGATGCCCTGGCCCGCTGGCACCGCTTGCTGGGCGACGACACCTTCTTCCTCACCGGCACCGACGAGCACGGGCTCAAGATCCAGCGGGCGGCCGAAGCGAACGGCATCAGTCCCAAGGAGATGGCGGACAGGACGTCCGAGCGCTTCCGCGACACCTGGAAGCTGCTCGACATCTCGAACGACGACTTCATCCGTACCACGGAGCGTCGCCACCACGTGGCGGTGCAGGCGTTCCTGCAGCGCGCCTACGACAACGGCCACATCGAGCTGGGCATCTACGAGGGCCTGTACTGCGTGTCGTGCGAGGCGTACTACACGCCCGACGAGCTGATCGACGGGTTGTGCCCGATCCACCTCCGTCCGGTGGAGCAGGTGAAGGAGGAGAACTACTTCTTCAAGCTCTCCCGCTTCCAGCAGCCACTGCTCGACTGGTACGCCGCGCATCCCGACTTCGTGCGCCCGGAGAGCAGGCGCAACGAGGCGCTCGGGTTCATCAGGGGTGGACTCGCCGACTTCTCCATCAGCCGCACGTCGATCTCCTGGGGCGTGCCGCTGCCGTGGGACCCCGCCCATGTCACCTACGTCTGGTACGACGCGCTCATCAACTACGTGACCGCCATCGGCTACGGCCAGGACGACGCGCGGTTCGCCACGTGGTGGCCGGCGGTGCACCACCTGATCGGCAAGGACATCCTGCGGTTCCACTGCGTGTACTGGCCGGCGATGCTGATGGCGGCGGGGATCGATCCGCCGGCCGACATCTCCGTCCACGGCTTTCTGCTGGTCGGCGGCGAGAAGATGAGCAAGACCAGCCTCAACCAGATCGCACCGGCCGACCTGGTCGACGACTTCGGCGTCGACGGCTTCCGCTACCACTTCCTGCGCGACACGCCGTTCGGCCCCGATGGCGACTTCAGCTACGAGCGCATGGTCGAGCGGTACAACAGCGACCTGGCCAACAACTTCGGCAACCTGCTGTCGCGCGTGGCGACGGTCGTCGGCCGCAAGAGCGGCGGGGTGGGGCCCCCGCCACGGCCCGACAGCCCGCTGGCGCCGGTGGCCGCCGACGTCTACGCGGCCGCGGCGGCGGCGTGGGCAGACGTCCAGCCGGCAGGCGCGCTCGAGGCCACCTGGCGGTTGATCCGCGAGACCAACAGCTTCCTCGAGGCCAACGAGCCCTGGAGGATGGATCCCGGTCCGGAGGTCGCCGCGGTGCTCGGCGACGCCCTCGAGGCGCTGCGGATCGTGGCGGTGCTGGCCAGCCCGGCGATTCCCACCACGGCGCAGGAGGCGTGGGGGCGCATCGGCCTTCCCGGATCCGTCCTCGACCAGCGTCTGCCGGAGGCCGCCAACTGGGGTGGCTATCCCGGCGGTGTCCCCGTGGCCAAGGGCGCACCGCTGTTCCCCCGCCTGCCGGCGGAGTAACGACCGCGGGGCGGGCGGTGAGCGAGCGTCCCGTAGGGCGAGAGAGCGAGCCCGGCCCGAGCGGCCGTGGGAGCGGGAGACAACACGTCGACAGCCCGAGCGGCCCCGCCGAAGGCCGAGAGCGGGAAGCACAGGTGATCCGCTGGACCGACGACCACTGCCACCTGGGCTGGGACGTCGACGAAGAGGTCGACGCCGGCGAGGTCGACGCCATGGTGGCGGACGCCCGGAACGCCGGCGTCGAGCGGCTGGTCACCGTGGGGACGGACGCTCTGCGCTCGGCCGAGGCCGTGCGCGCGGCGGCGCGGCACCCGGGTGTGGTGTGGGCCACCGTGGGCCTGCACCCCCACGAGGCCCGCCACGGGCTCGATGGGGTCGTCGACCTGCTGGGCGCCGCCGGGGTGGTGGCGGTGGGTGAGTGCGGGCTCGACTACCACTACGACCACTCGCCCCGTCCGGTGCAGCGCGACATGTTCGCCGCCCAGATCGCCCTGGCCCACGAGCGCGACCTGGCCCTGGTGATCCACACGCGCGAGGCCTGGGACGACACGTTCGCCGTCCTCGACGCCCAGGGCGTGCCGGCACGCACGGTGTTCCATTGCTTCACCGGCGGGCCCGACGATGCCCGGGCCTGCCTCGACCGGGGCGGGTACCTGTCCTTCTCCGGCATCGTCACGTTCGGGTCGGCCGACGACGTGCGGGCGGCGGCGGCCGTGTGCCCGCTCGAGCGGCTGCTGGTGGAGACCGACAGCCCCTACCTGGCGCCGGTGCCTTACCGCGGTCGCCCCAACCGCCCGGCGCTGGTGCCGCTGGTGGGTGCCGCAGTCGCCGACGCCATGGGAGTGGCGGTCGACGCCGTGGCGGGCGCGACGTGGGCGAACGCCGAGCGGGTGTACCGCCTCCAGTGAACCTGCCGCGGGTTCGGTGGCCCCGGCAAACGATCCCGCGGCAGGATTTCGGGTGACCCTGACCCGCCGGCAGGTGCGCGACCTGCTCGCCGAGCACGGGTTGTCGCCCAGCCGGGCGCTGGGACAGAACTTCGTCGCCGATCCCAACACGGTGCGGCGCATCGCGCGGCTCGCCGGCGTCGGTCCGGGCGACCGGGTGGTCGAGGTCGGCCCCGGCCTGGGGTCGCTCACGGTGGCGCTGGCCGAGACCGGCGCGCAGGTGACGGCGGTCGAGCTCGATCGCCACCTGCTGCCCGTGCTGCGGTCGGTGGTCGAGCCCCTCGGGGTGCGCGTGGTGGAGGGCGACGCCATGACCATCGACTGGGACGGGCTGCTCGGTGCCGATTGTGCCGGCGGTGGCGAGGATCGGTGGGCGCTGGTGGCCAACCTGCCGTACAACCTGGCCACGCCCCTGGTGCTCGACCTTCTCGCCCACGTCCCGGCGATCGACCGCATGCTGGTGATGGTCCAGCGCGAGGTCGGGGAGCGGCTGGCGGCCCGGCCCGGAAGCAAGGCCTACGGCATCCCGTCCGTCAAGGTCGCGTTCTGGGCCGAGGCCGAGGTGGTCGGCCGGGTGCCGGCCACGGTCTTCCTCCCCCAGCCCCGGGTGGAGTCGGTCCTGGTGCGCCTGCGCCGGCTGCCCGAACCGCCCGTCGACGCCGCCCCCGAACGCCTGTTCCGCCTCGTCGAGGCCGGCTTCGGCCACCGCCGCAAGATGTTGCGGCGCTCGCTGGCGTCGGTCGTGGACCCGTCCGCGTTCGAGCGCGCCGGCGTACGCCCCGACGCCCGGGCAGAGGAGCTGAGCCTGGCGGATTGGGGCCGCCTGGCGAACGCGATCTGACATCAACTCACTGCGGATGTAGCGAGCGTTTGCCATGCTTCCCGCTCTTGGCGCTTCGCGCCCGGCCGCTCGGGCCCCGGCCGTGCCCGTAGGCACGGCCTCTGGCGAACTCGGTGTGACAAGGTGACGGGCATGAGCGATCAGACTCCGCCGGACCCCTACGGCCAGGTGCCACCACCTCCGCAGCAACCCGGCAGCCCGCCACCGCCTGGCGCGCCGCCGCCCGGCTACCAGTACCAGCCGTCCGGCTACGGCCAGCACTACTCCGGCTATGCGCCGCCGTCCCGCACGCCCCTGGACCTGCCCAAGCTCGTGTTCATCGCCGCTTGGGTCGTGCTCGGCCTGTACGGGCTCTGGTTCATCTACACGCTGACGCAGGACGACCTCGGCGCCGACTTCGGCGACCGCCTGTTCGGCAGCCTCCAGAACCTGGCGACCGGGATCTTCTATGCGGCGGTGCTCCTGGCCGTCAGCGTGTGGCTGGGCAAGCAGAAGACCACGGACTGAGCGTCGTCCTCGCTCCCGCCAAGCTCACGCTCTCGTTGCGGGTGACGGGGGTGCGCGCCGACGGCTATCACCTGCTCGACGCCGAGATGGTGAGCCTCGACCTGGCCGATGAGCTGACCTTCAGTGAGGGCTCGGGGCTCGAGATCGTCGATGGCCGACCAGGTGCCGACGCGTCGTCCGGGCCCGCAGCGGCCGCCGGTGGCGGCGGCCTGAAGCCAGGCGTGCCGGCGGCGCCGGGGCTGCCGCCGGGCGTCCCGGTGGACGACGACAATCTGGTGCTGCGCGCCCTGCGGGCGGTGGGCCGCCAGGCGCAGGTACGGCTGGTCAAGCGCATCCCGGCGGGCGGCGGGCTCGGCGGTGGGTCGGCGGATGCCGCCGCCGTGCTGCGCTGGGCCGGCAACGACGACGTCGAGCTGGCGGCGACGCTCGGCGCCGACGTCCCGTTCTGCCTGCGGGGTGGACGGGCGCGCGTGTCCGGCATCGGTGACCGGCTGGACCCGCTGCCCTTCGTCGAGCGGAGGTTCACGCTCGTGACGCCCCCGTTCGGTTGCTCGACGGTGGCGGTGTACCGGGCCTGGGACGCGCTGGGCGGACCGACGGGGGCCGGCCCCAACGACCTCGAGCCGGCGGCGCTCAGCGTCGAGCCCGGCCTGGCCCGCTGGCGCGACCGCCTGGGCGAGGCCACGGGGCAGGCGCCGGTGCTCGCCGGCTCGGGATCGACGTGGTACGTGGAGGGGGCGTACCCCGGCGCCGGGAGGGTGGTTGCCCGCACCGTGCCGGCGTACGGCTGATCCCGGCGGCTACTTGCCGGCGGCCCGGCGCTGCCAACGGGTGCGCTTCAGCATCTTCTTGTGCTTCTTCTTGCGCATGCGCTTGCGGCGCTTCTTGATCAACGAACCCATGAGGGGCGCCACCCTAGCGGCGGCCGAACCTGTTCGAGCAAACCGGGCCCCACGGGAACCGGGTACCGTGATGACCCGGTCGGGGGTAGTTCAACTGGTAGAACGCCGGCCTTTGGAGCCGGTTGTTGCAGGTTCGAGCCCTGCCCCCCGAGCGAAGAATCCCCAGCAAATGCCGATGTAACTTGCTACGGCGCGGCGTTTAAGGGACATCACCAATCCTGCGGCTCCGTTCGAGGTGTCCGACTGGGGGTCGTGAAGGACACCGGTGGACCGCTGGGACCCGGGCTTGGCTGTGACCCCGACCCGATCTACGGGCACGTAGCCGAACCCTCCAACGATGGGCGCCTGGCGTTCGTCTCGTACTGGGACTCGGGCTTCGTCGCGCTCGACGTGTCCGACCCCACGACCCCGACGATGCTGGGTCACACGGTCTACCCCGCCAACGCCGACGGGGACGCCCACTCCGCCAGCTACGACGACGCACGGGCGTTGTTGTTCACCGCCGACGAGGACTTCTGCAAGAACTCCGGTCCCGACACCGAGAAGGGCTTCGGCTACATGCGGGTCTATGACTACTCCGATCTAGCCGCGCCGGTGCAGATCGGCGAGTACCGGACGCCGAACTCGCTCGGCACCAACGACCAGGCTGCCGGTGACTACGTCATCCACAATCCGCTCGTGGTGGGCACCGATGTGCTGCTCTCGTGGTACTCCGACGGGATCCGAGTGGTCGACGCCAGCGACCCGAGCCACCCCCGCGAGGTCGCCTACTTCGTGCCACCGGCGGCGCAGAACCCGGTGAAGCCATCGCAGCGCGGCGTGCTGACCAACACGCCCCAGGCGTGGGGCGTCGCCTACGACGAGAGCACAGGGCTCATCTACGCCAGCGACATGAACTCGGGACTCTGGATCCTGCGCCGAACCGGGTGACCCGGGTGTTCCGGGTCAAGCTGGCCGCCGACGCATCAAGCCACGATCGCGCATGGGCCCGTGATCGGTGGTGCGGCTAATGCCCTTTGGCGCTGTGCGCTGCTGTGTCCTCGTAGCCGCCGATGCTCGCGGAGATCTGCCATGGTCGGAGACCGGTGCACTTTGGCCAACGGCGAGGTACGTTGAGCCTTGTTCTGCTAGCCGAGTGGGTGGGCGACGCGTCGATTGAGGGGGATGCCATGCGACGTGATTCGCTGAGGAGGCTCGGGGTCGCCGGGGCCGCCGCGCTGTTGGCGGTGGCGGGGACGGTGGCGTGTGATCCGATCGTGAATGCCCCACCGGGCGGCGGTGAGGTGGTGGTAGGCACCTACCGGATCGGGCCGTTCTCGCTGGCCCCGGAGGGTCAACCAGGCTCGGAGACGCAGGCGAGCCGCGCGAACGTGCCGCGGCCGCCGGGCTCCTTCGGGATGAAGTCGATCACCTTCGATGTGGTCGACGCGGCCGGGAATCCGGTCCCACACAGCGCCGTGCATCTGCATCACGTGCTGCTCATGAACCCGGCCCGTACATCGCCGTTCTGCAGCAACTGGCCGGAGCGGTTCGCGGGCGCGGGGAGCGAGCGCACGCCCATGAGCCTGCCCGAACCCTACGCCTACCTGGTGGGGAGCAGCGAGCGCTGGAACGCCCTGTGGCACCTGATGAACATGAGCGACACGGTCCGCGAGGTGTACATCCAGTACACGGTCGGCTACCAGCCCGCCGCCACCGCTCAGAACAGCCGTGGCGTCACCCCGTTCTTCCTCGACGTCACCGGGTGCGGGAACTCCACCTACGACGTGCCCGGCAACGGTGGCCCCGGCAGCGTCCACACCCTGGCCCGCACGTGGGCGGCACCGTGGGATGGCTACCTGGTGACGGCGGGCGGACACCTCCACGGAGGCGGCATCGACATCGCCATCCGGGACAACGCGGACGGGTTGCAGTGCACGATGGTCGCCAAGTACGACCACACGCATCCTCTTGACGCACCGACATCGATCAGCACATGCCCAACCCATGAGCAGATCGGGGCGGGCCAGACGTTCACGGTGACCTCGCGCTACGACAACTCCGAACCCCACCAGGACGTCATGGGCATCGTGCTCGCCTACGGCTGGCGAGGGTCCCAGTGACCTCTGCCCTGCGGCGGTTCGATCAGGGCGGCCCGCGTGACACGACGGCACAGAAGTGGGTAGGGGTGCCTGAGCCTGGTCGCATCTCGGCCGGAGGCAGCCTGCGGTGAGCGCTGAGGCGCAGGCGCAGAAGACGATTGCCTTCGTGCTGTACCCGGGGTTGACGCCCCTGGATCTCATCGGTCCTCTGCAGGTCATGTCCGCCCTGCCGCTGATCGACCCGAGCTTCCGGACAACAGTCGTCGGTGAGCGGATCGAGAGCGTGCCGTCCGACACGCCTATCCGCCTCACTCCCGACGGCGTCTTCGACGACGTACCCGATCCCTTCGCCGTGCTCGTCCCGGGCGGCGGGGCACCGACGATCAGGGCATTGGCGAACGAGGCCATCCTCGACTACGTGCGGGCGGCGGAACAGTCGGCCGAGTTGGTGACCTCCGTTTGCACCGGCGCGCTGGTGCTGGCGGCGGCGGGGCTGCTCGAGGGACGCCACGCCACGACCCACTGGGCCTACGCCGGGATGCTGGAGCGGCTCGGCGCGAAGTACGTCCGGAAGCGGTGGGTCGAGGACGGCAAGCACATCACGTCCGCGGGTGTATCGGCCGGGATCGACATGGCCCTTCACCTCGTTGAACGTTTGACGAACGCCGACATCTCCCGCCTCGTGCAGCTCGCCATCGAGTACGACCCCCAGCCACCCGGCGGCACGATCGACTGGGACCACACCGACATCCCAGCCTTGACCGAGCTGTTCATGACCCGTGTCAGTGACAACCTCACCGACCGGCCCGACCTGGTCGAGCGCCTTATCCGCTGACCTGCTCATTCGGGGCCGCTACGGCCGGCCTCGAGTGCAGGCCCGCGTCGCACGTCGGGCGCTGGCGTTGATCCGCGCTCATCAGTTTGTCGGCCCGCCTCTGGCGGGTAGTCGAGACGCGGAGGCAATTTGCGGCCAGTGGCCGGTTGACCCACTCGACAGTCACCAACGGGAGGGTCGGAAATTGAAGCCTGCGGATCGCGAAGCGTTTCCAGGGAGCCGCCGACCCCCTCCCGGGCGGCTCGATGCTCCACAAGGCGTAGACCGTCCCCGTGGCGCACACCGTCGATTGCCGGCCAGGGCGCGTCGTGCCGCGGGCGCGGGGAAAGGGTGTGAGAGATGACGAGCCCCAGTGACCACAATGCCGCTCCGACCAGCGACCGATTCCCGACCGAGACCGCCGGTCTGGCCCAGTCGGTCCCTCCTGAGGTGGTCGATCTGGCCGACGGTGACCAGCTCGACCTTCGCATCGCGCCGGTGGCCAAGCAGCTCGGCGACGCGGCCGTTCGCATGCTGGCCTACAACGGATCGATCCCCGGTCCGACGCTGAGGGTGCCCCAAGGTTCGGAGAGCACCGTCAACGTCACCAACGACGGGGACCTGGAGACGACAGTCCACTGGCACGGCGTGCGGCTGGAGAACCGCTACGACGGCACGCACCACACACAGGCGCCGATCCCCGTGGGCGGGTCGTTCGCCTACCGCGTCGAGTTCCCCGACCCCGGTGTCTACTGGTACCACCCGCACATCCGCGAGGACTACGGCCAGGAGATGGGGCTGTACGGCAACATCCTCGTCGTGCCCGCCGACGCCGGGTATTGGCCGCTGGCGCACCGTGAGGTCCTCCTGACGCTCGACGACGTGCTCCTGGAGGACGGCAAGGTGGCCCCGTTCAGCCGCACCGAGACGTCGTACGCGGCCATGGGACGGTTTGGCGACGTGCTGCTGGTCGCCGGCGAGACCGCTCTGGCGCTCAACGCCCAGGTCGGTGAGGTCGTCCGCTTCTACCTGACCAACACGGCGAACACACGGGTGTTCAACGTTGGTCTGCCGGGGGC
>JBKPHE010000177.1:0-3476 GCA_046744485.1 Actinomycetota bacterium
GCGTTGATCCACACCATGTAGCCCTCGTAGCGGGCGCCGGTGACCTCGACCGTGGTGTTGGTCTGCTCGGCGGCTTTGATGACCTGGTCCCACGTGACCGGCCCGCTGGCGGGATCGATGCGGGCCTGCTCGGCCACCGACTTGCGGTACCACAGGAGCTGGGTATTGGCCCAGAACGGGGCCGCCACCACCTTGTCGTCCCACTCCACCGTCTTGCTGGGACCGTCGAGCACGTCCTTGGTCACCACAGCGGCCTCTTCGTCGCTGAAGGGACGGAGGAAGCCAGCGTTGGCGAACTCGGGCACGAACACCGGGTCGAGGCTCATGATGTCGATCGAGCTGTCGTCGGCCGCCAGCCGACGGACGAGCTGCTCCCGCTGGCCATCGGCATCGCTTGGCAGCAGCGCCACATCGATGCGGTAGTCGCCGCCGGCCGCCTTGGTGCACTTGGAGGCCAGGTCCTGCTGCCCGCCGTTGTCGGGATTGATGTACCAGGTGAGTGTGGGCGTGCCGCTTTCGCCGCCGCCACCGCACCCCACCATCACGCTCGCCAACAACGCCGCCGCCGCGAGACCGTTCCGTGACCGGCCCCCAGATGCCGGTCGTCGGCGGGTCGACGAACCGAGCACCGCTTTCGGCCTTACCCAATCGTGGCCACGGGTAGTCGGATCCGGCGTTCCTACGCTCAAAATGATTTGGTGGCGAACCATGCCCCCACGACGGCTGGCGTCAGGCCAGGGCGTAGATTCGATGCCGTGCTGTTCGAGGGGTTCGGGACGGGACTGGTCCGGTTCTACGAGGAGTTGGCGGCCAACAACACCCGGGACTGGTGGCAGGCCAACAAGCAGCGCTACGAGCGGGAGGTCCGGGCGCCGCTGGAGCACCTGCTCGAGGACCTGCGCCCGGAGTTCGGTGAGGCCAAGGTGTTCCGACCCAACCGCGACACCCGCTTCGCAAAGGACAAGTCCCCCTACAAGACGGCGGCGGCCGCCGTCATCGGCGCGGCCCACGAGGGTGTCGGCACGCTGTACATGTCGGTCTCGGCCGACGGGATGATGGTGGGCGGCGGCGCCTACATGCCGGCGCCCGACCAGCTCGCCCGGCTCCGGGAGTCGATCGACGACGACAAGACGGGGCCCGAGCTCGAGGGCATCGTCGCCGACATCCGTGGTCGGGGCGGGCAGATCGGGGCGCACGACCAGCTCAAGACGGCGCCCCGCGGCTATCCCGCCGACCACCCCCGCATCGAGCTCCTGCGCTTCAAGGGCATCATCGGCTGGTGGGACCACGAGCCCGGGCCGTGGATGCACTCGACGGCCGCCCGCGACACCGTCGCCGACCGCTGGCGCTCGCTGGGACCGCTCAACGCCTGGCTGGTCACCAACGTCGGCGCCAGCGAGCTCCCCAGCCGGTCGCGCTGACATCGCACCCCACCGGTCTCCCCTTCGCACCCGAGGCGACGGGTTCCGCCCGCGACAGGCCGAGGCCGCTCGCGTTCACCCGGCACGCCGACGGGCCCGCCACCGGAGTGGCGGGCCCGTCGCCGTGCGTATGTGACGCAGGAAGGATGGGGCCTACATCATCCCCATGCCGCCCATGCCGCCCATGGGATCGCCACCACCGCCTGCCGGCATGGGGGCGGGCGGCTCGGGCTTGTCGGCCACGAGCGACTCGGTCGTGAGCACCAGGGCGGCGATCGATGCGGCGTTCTGGAGGGCGGCCCGTGTGACCTTGGCCGGGTCGATGACGCCGGCCTTGACCAGGTCCTCGTAGTCACCGCTCAGGGCGTTGAGGCCGATCGAGCCGGTCTCGTCCTCGATGTGTCGCACCGCCACCGCACCCTCAAACCCGGCGTTGTCGGCGATCAACCGCGCCGGCCATTCGAGCGCCTGGTAGACGGTCCGCGCACCGGTGGCCTCGTCGCCCTTCAGCGAGTCGACGACCTTGCCCACGGCGGTACGACTCCGGACCAGCGCGACGCCACCACCGGCGACGACGCCCTCTTCGATCGCGGCCCGGGTGGCCGACAGGGCGTCCTCGATGCGGTGCTTCTTCTCCTTGAGCTCGACCTCGGTCGCAGCGCCGACCTTCACCACCGCCACGCCGCCGGACAGCTTGGCCAGCCGCTCCTGCAGCTTCTCGCGGTCCCAGTCGGAGTCGGTGTTGTCGATCTCGTTGCGGATCTGCTGGATGCGGCCCTTGATCTCGTCCGTGGAACCGGCACCCTCGACGAGGGTCGTGTCGTCCTTGGTGACGATGGCCTTCTTGACCCGGCCCAGCAGGTCGAGCGTGATGTTGTCGAGCTTGAGCCCGACCTCCTCGGCCACGACCTGGCCACCGGTGAGGATGGCCATGTCCTGCAGCATCGCCTTGCGGCGGTCACCGAAGCCCGGGGCCTTGACGGCCACGCTGTTGAACGTGCCCCGGATCTTGTTGACCACGAGGGTGGCGAGCGCCTCGCCCTCGACGTCCTCGGCGATGATCAGCAGCGGGCGGCCCGTCTGCATGACCTTCTCGAGCACCGGGAGCAGGTCCTGCACGGAGCTGATCTTGGCCTGGTGCAGCAGCACGTAGGCGTCCTCGAGGGTCGCCTCCTGCCGGTCCTGATCGGTGACGAAGTACGGCGCCAGGTAGCCCTTGTCGAACTGCATACCCTCGGTGAACTCGAGCTCCATGCCGAAGGTGTTGGACTCCTCGACGGTGACCACGCCGTCCTTGCCGACCTTGTCGATGGCATCCGCGAGCACCTCGCCGATGGCGGGGTCGGCCGCCGATATGGCCGCCACCTGGGAGATCTCGGACTTGTCATCGATCTCCTTGGACTGATCGGCGATGGCTTCGACGGCAGCCGACACGGCCTTCTCCATGCCCCGCTTCAGCTCGGTGGGGCTGGCGCCGGCGGCCACGTTGCGCATGCCCCCGTGTACCAGCGCCTGGGCCAGCACGGTGGCGGTGGTGGTGCCGTCACCGGCGACGTCGTTGGTCTTGGTGGCGACCTCCTTCACGAGCTGGGCGCCCATGTTCTCGAAGGGATCGTCCAGCTCGATCTCACGGGCGATCGACACGCCGTCGTTGGTGATGGTCGGGGCACCCCACTTCTTGTCGAGCACCACGTTGCGGCCCTTGGGGCCGAGGGTGACCTTCACCGCGTCGGCGAGCTTGTTGACGCCGGCCTCGAGCGCACGCCGGGCCTGGTCGTCGAACTTGAGGATCTTGGGCATCAGCCGCTCACTTCTTCACTAGAGCAAGTACGTCACGAGCCGAGAGGACGAGCACGTCCTCGCCGTCGATGGTGACCTCGGTGCCGCCGTACTTGCTGTAGAGGACGGTGTCGCCAACGCTCACCCCGATGGGGATGATCTCGCCGGTCTGCTCGGAGCGCTTGCCCGGGCCCACGGCCAGGACCTCGCCCTGCTGTGGCTTTTCCTTGGCGGTGTCGGGGATGACCAGTCCGCTGGCGGTGGTCTCCTCGCTCT
>JBKPHE010000028.1:0-3569 GCA_046744485.1 Actinomycetota bacterium
GTCCCACCCCGGTGTCGGCCCTCATCCACGCCGCCACCATGGTGACCGCCGGTGTGTTCCTGATGACCCGGGTCAACCCCATCCTGGGCGCGGGCTACGACTGGGTGCCCGACGTGATCGCCTGGATCGGCGTGATCACCGCGTTCGTGGCCGCCACCATCGCCGTCGCCCAGAACGACATCAAGAAGGTGCTCGCCTACTCGACGGTGAGCCAGCTCGGCTACATGTTCCTCGCCGTGGGAGTCGGCGCCTATGTGGCCGCCATCTTCCACATGATCGCCCACGCGTTCTTCAAGGCGCTGCTGTTCCTCGGCGCAGGCTCGGTGATCCATGGGATGGACGGCGAGCAGGACATGCGCCGCATGGGCGGGCTGCGCAGGTTCATGCCGTTGACGGCGGTCACCTTCATCGTCGGCTGGCTGGCGATCGCCGGCGTGCCGCCGTTCGCGGGCTTCTGGTCGAAGGACGACATCCTGTTGTTCGCCTGGGGAAGCGGCGGTGCCGAGGGGAGGGCGCTGTGGGCGATCGGGCTCGTGACCGCGTTGCTCACCGGCTACTACATGAGCCGCCAGGTCTTCATGGTGTTCTTCGGCGAGCCCCGCTGGCGCACCGAACCGGCACCGCAGCCGGCCAGCGTCGGGGCCGCGGCCAACGAGCTGGATCTGGAGACCGACGAGCACGCACAGGGCGAGCCCCACGAGTCCCCCTGGCTCATGACCGCGCCGCTGGTGGTGCTCGCAGTGCTCTCCATCGCCGGGGGCGTGATCAACCTGCCGTTCAACGATGACGTCCACTTCCTCGAGCGCTTCCTCGAGCCGGTGCTGGGCGCGAACGAGGCGGAGATCGCGGTGTCCACCGGGGCCAAGGTCGCCCTCGCGGCGGTCGCGATCGGAGCCGGGCTGGTGGGCATCGCCCTCGCATCGGTCGTCTACCTACGCAAACGGGTGCGAGCCATCGAGCCCGCGGTGCTGGCGCACGCCTGGTACTACGACGAGGAGGTGACCGCGTTCGTGGGCGGACCGGGCAGGAAGTCGTTCGACGCCATCGCCTGGTTCGACGCCCACGTCATCGACGGCGCGGTGAACGGGGTGGCCGCCGTGGTCCGGGGCGTCGGTGGACGACTGCGGCCGGTGCAGTCGGGATTCGTCCGCTCGTATGCCCTGGGCGTGACAATCGGGGTGGTGGTCGTCCTCGGCTACTTCATCACGAGGGTGTCGTTCTGATGGGCCCGGTGGTGTTGGCCCAGGAGGGGACGCCCGACTTTCCGGTCCTGACCGCCCTCGTCCTGGTCCCGGCGGTGGGAGCGGTGGCGGTGGCGCTGATCCCGCGGGCGCGGGCCGAGCTGCACCGGGGGGTAGCGCTGCTGTTCTCGTCGGCGGCCGGGGCGCTGGCGATCTACGTGTTGGCGGCGTTCGACAAGAACGACGCCGGTATGCAGTTCGAGGTCAACCGCTCGTGGGTCGCCGACTTCGGCATCTCCTGGCACCTGGGGGTCGACGGCATCTCGCTGTTCCTCGTCGTGCTGACGGGGGTGCTGTTCCCGCTCGCGCTGCTCGGGTCGACACCGTCGCACGACGCCAAGCCCTACTACGCGTGGCTGCTGCTGCTCGAGGCCGGCTGCCTGGGCGTGTTCGTGGCGCTCGATCTCTTCCTGTTCTTCGTGATGTTCGAGATCGTGCTGGTGCCGATGTACTTCATCATCGGGGGCTGGGGCTACGCACGGCGGGTCTACGCCGCCATCAAGTTCTTCCTGTTCACGATGTTCGGTTCGGCGCTGATGCTCGTCGGCATCGTCGCCCTCGCATACCTCAACCGCGACGCCGTCGAGGACCAGAACCGCGCCGAGGCCGCCGAGCTGCTGGCCGAGCAGGGAGACCAGCAGACGGTACCGCCCGTCGTGCAGCAACGGGTCGACGAGCTGCAGGCCGACGTGCCGCTGAGCTTCGACCTGGTCGAGATCGCGGAGGGCCGGACCGTGACCGACAACTCCGCCGGTGCCAACCCGTTCGACTGGGCCGCGGCCCGGTGGATCTTCCTGGCCTTCGTCCTGGCGTTCGCGGTCAAGGTGCCGCTGTTCCCGCTGCACACCTGGCTGCCCGACGCCCACACCGAGGCGCCCACGGCCGGGTCGGTGATCCTGGCCGGGGTGCTGTTGAAGCTGGGCATCTACGGCTTGCTGCGCTTCGGTCTCTACCTGTTCCCCGACGCCGCGTCCTTCTTCGCGCCCGCGCTCGTGACGCTGGGCGTGATCGGCATCGTCTACGGCGCCATCGTCGCCACCATGCAGCGCGACCTGAAGCGGCTGGTCGCCTACTCGTCGGTGGCCCACCTCGGCTTCATCGTGCTCGGCATCTTCGCCATCACCACCCAGGGGATGCAGGGCGGCTTGATCCAGAGCGTCAACCACGGGCTCTCGACCGGCGCCGTGGTCCTGCTGGTCGGGATGAGCTCCGAGCGGCGGCACACCCGCGAGATCGTCGCCCTCAAGGGATTGCAGAAGGCGGCGCCGATCTTCGCCGCGGTGTTCACGGTGGTGATGATGTCGTCGATCGGGCTGCCGGGGCTCAACGGGTTCGTGGGCGAGTTCCTGGTGCTGATCGGCTCGTTCCTCACCCGGCGATGGTGGACGGTCGTGGCTGCGACCGGCGTGATCCTGGCTGCCCTCTACCTGCTGTGGGCGTACCAGCGCGTGTTCCACGGGGAACCCGATGACGACAACCGCCACTTCCCCGAGATCAACTGGCGCGAGGGACTGGTGATGGCGCCGCTGCTGGGGCTGATCGTGTTCCTGGGCATCTATCCCAAGCCCGTGCTCGAACGCATGCAGCCGTCGGTCGACCGCTTGATCGACCACGTCGAGGCGAACAGCGACTACACGGAGCCGCCGGTCGCGACCGAGGGCCCGGCCGTGTCCGCGGGCGATGAGGCCAGGGACGAGGAGGCGGGCGGGTGATCGGCATCCTGGGAGCGTTGGGCCAGCCCCTGCCGGTCGATCCCGTGCCGATCGAGCGACCCGGCGTCGACTGGGGCGCGGTCGCCCCCATGCTGGTGCTGGTCGGCGGCGCGCTGGCCTTGATGCTGGTGTCGTCGTTCGTGTCCACCCGCCGCTCGACCGTCGGCTACACGATCTTCACCTGCCTGGTGGGGCTGGGGGCCATCGGCGCCGCCATCCCGCTGTGGATCGAGGTCACCGACGACGAACGGGGACCCTTCTCGACGCTCGCCGGGTCGGTCGGCGTCGACGGGTTCTCCACGTTCGTGACGTTCCTGCTCGGTGCCGCCGTGGTGCTGGCGGCGCTGTTCATCGACGACTACCTGCGGCGCGAGCAGCTCGAGGGCGTCGAGGCCTATGTCCTGTTGCTGCTGTCGGCCACCGGCGGCGTGATCATGGCCCACGCCAACGACCTGATCGTGCTGTTCCTCGGCCTCGAGGTCCTGTCGATGGCGGCCTACGTGCTGGCGGCCATGCACCGGCGGCGCGTGACGTCACAGGAAGCGGGCATGAAGTACTTCGTTCTCGGTGCCTTCTCGTCGGCCTTCTTCCTCTATGGCATCGCCATGATCTACGG
>JBKPHE010000127.1:0-5247 GCA_046744485.1 Actinomycetota bacterium
GCCGAGCCGCGACTGCAGAAGTACGCCGGCCCGTCGGGTAGTTGGACACCGTTGGCGATGGTGCCGGGGCTGGGGCCGACCCCCCGCGCGACGGACTCCCCGTCACCCTCGGGCGAGATTTAGCCCTGCCCGACGCACGGCTCGATCGTCGCCGCCAGCCGCCGGGCCCGGCGGGACAGGGTCTCGTCGTCGATCACCGGAGCGCCTCCCTCGGATCCGTCAGGGGACCACCAGTACCTTGCAGTGTCGCTCGGGGTCGGCCAGCTCGCGGAAGGCACCGGGCGCGCCGTCGAGCCCCACCTCGCCCGTGATCAGCGGGGCCACGTCGATCGCACCCTCGGCGATCGAGCGGAGGCTGGACTCGAACTCCACCGGGTCGTAACCCAGCACGAACTGCAGGCTCAGTTCCTTGGCGATGCCGAAGAAGGGCGTGACCGTGTCGGGCTGCATGCACACGCCCACCACCACGATGCGGCTCTGCGCCGGCGCCACCCGCAGGGCATCGTCGATGATTCCCGGGACGCCGATCGCCTCGAACACGACGGGTGCCCGACCCCGGCCGGCCCGCTTCCAGGCGTCGAAGGCCGGCTCGACCACGGGATCCACGACCTCGTGCGCGCCCATGACCGTCGCCAACGACCGGCGGGCCGGTGACGGGTCGGCGGCCACGATCGGCTCCACCGCCCACAGCCCGAGTGCCGCGATCACGGCCAGGCCCACCGGGCCGCAACCGAGCACGACCGCACCGTCGCCGGCGCCGATCCCCGAGCGGTTGACGGCGTGGAGGCCGACGGCCATCGGCTCGGCCAGGGCCGCGTGGCGCGGGTCCAGGCCGTTGGGCACCACCTGGACGAACGGCGCCGACAGCAGGATGCGTTCGCCGTAGCCGGCGGGGAGGTCGTTGCTGTAGACGATGTCTCGCAGGCCCGTCGGGGTGAGCATGATCGGAACCGAGGTGACGATGGTCCCGGGAGCGGGGCCGACCGTGTCAGGCCCGACCTCCAGCACCTCGGCGGCGAACTCGTGGCCCATGAACACGTCCCGGCCGAGATCGAGCGGCGGCGCCCCGAAGTCGGGCAACCCCTCCATGTCCGCGACCAGCCCGAGCATGGTGGCGGCGTGCTGGACGAAGTGCAGGTCCGAGCCACAGATGCCGCACGCCCTGACCTGCGCCAGGACCTGCCCGAAGCCCGGCTGGGGGTCCGGTGCGTCGTCCCGGACGACCAGCTCCGAGGCCGCACGCAGCACCAGCGCCCGCATCAGTCCCCCTGCGCCTCACCGTCGCCGCCGGCGGCGCTGCCCTTGGCCTGCGCCTCCTCCACGTGCGACGTGATGGCGTTGAGGATGGCCTGGCCGGCGGCGCCGAACAGGTCGTTCCGCTTCTCCACTGCCCACTCGTGCGACGCCCGCGGTGCGGCGAGCTGCGCGGTGAAGTGGGGCACGACCTCACGGGCGAACAAGCGGTACGACCGCATGGTCGCCTCGGGGTCGGCCCAGTCGTGGCCCAACAGCAGGAACGTGCCGAACCCGCCCGACTGCTCCAGCAATCCCTCGATGTAGGCGATGGCGTCGTCCGGGGTGCCGATGACGACGTTGCCCGACGCGGCGTAGGTCTCGACGAACTCCCGCGGCGTGCGGGGACCGCCGTCGACCTGGTTGGCCAGCGGCACGAAGCCGGCGCCGCCCCCGAAGTAGTCGGCGAAGTCCTGCAGGCCGTGGGTGCAGTCCTCGATGGCCTGGTCCCGGGTCTCGGCGAGGTGGACGGCGCCGAGGACCCGCCAGGTCCGCCGATCGGGCTCGGGGCGGCCGGCGGCCTGCGCCTGTTCCTGCACGACACCCCACGCCTGGCCGATGGCGGCGAAGCCCTCGAGCAGCGTCATGGACAGCGACAGCAGCGACACGCCGTAGGTGCCGGCCAGCCGCGGTCCCGAGGGCGAAACCATCGCTGCGACCGCCACCTCGAAGTGGGGGTGGGTGTACGGGCGCACCTGCAGCCGGCAGTCGCGCATCGTGAACCAGTCGGTCTGGCGTGTGACCGGCTCGTCGGCCCGCAACAGGGCCAGGATCGCCTCGAGCGACTCCTCCATCATGGGCCGCTGGTCCACGGGCTCGATGCCCAGCATGAAGGCGTCGCTGGGCAGCGCCCCCGGTCCGGCGCCGAAGATGAGGCGCCCGCGAGTGAGGTGGTCGAGCAGCACCAACCGGTCGGCCACCAACCAGGGGTGATGGTACGGGAGCGACACCACGCCCGTCCCCAGCATGACGTGGCGGGTGCGCTCGGCGGCGGCGGCGATGAACACCTCGGGGCAGGCGATGATCTCGTAGCCCCCCGAGTGGTGCTCGCCGAACCAGACCTCGTCGTAGCCGAGCCGGTCGAGGGCGACCACGCGGTCGAGGTCGTACTCCAGCGCCAGGGTCGGGTTCTGGCCGACCGGGTGGAATGGGGCGAAGAAGGCGCCGAAGCGCAACGGCCAGGGAGCGGGCACGGCGCTCACCGCCACCGGGGATGAACATCGGAACGGATCACTGCCTGCCGACCTCCCCCTGTGGCCTGTGGCCTGTGGCACGTGGTAACGGCCGTTATCGGCAACCTAGCCTGCGGGGGGCAGGTGTCACCGATTCGGGCTCAGGACCCCTAAACTGACTGAAGCCATCCCCCTGGGTAGATGGCGGACACCTGGCCGTGCGGCGCCGTACGCCGACATGGGCCAGCAGACGATGGAGACCCAACTGGACCAAACCAGCTTCGAGGCGCTCGTCGCGTCCGAGGTCGACGGGCAGATCGCCGCAGACGACCTACCGGCGCTAGCGGCGCAGCCGCAACGTTGGGCCGCGACCCTGCACCACATGCTCGACGAGATCGAGGACACGCTGGACGCGGTGGCGCGGTCGGACCGCTACGAGCGCGACCAAGCCCTCGCCGACCTGTCGGACGAGCGCGCCGCCGTGGCGGCTGCGCTCCGGCGCGTCACGGGCGAGGACGTGGAGCTGCCCGACCCGGCCACCCTGGGCGACGGCGACAACGCCGTTGTGACCCCATCCGCCGAGGCGGAGGCCGAGCTGGTCCAGGCTCCGGCGCTGCAGGCGTCGTGGGCTCCCGGGGAGGTGGTGCTGTGGGCCGGCAATCCGTCGGCCACGCCCGCGGGACGCGAGGACCTGCAGCGGCTGATCGACGAGGCCGGTGGCTCTGCCATCGAATGGGAGAAGCACAAGGGCGCCCCGCTGCCCTCCGGCGACCGGGCGCCCGCGGTCTCCGCACCCCTCACGGCGGCCCTCGGCTGGCTCGTGGGCGTGGGCGCCGGCCAGCTCGCCCTGGATGCCGGCCCCAGCGTGCGTTGGCTGGGCGAGGTGGCGGCCTGGGCCACGGACCTGGTGGCGCGGGGCCGCATGGTGCCCACCCTCCGACGCGGGGGATCGGCTGCCGCCCGCGGCCGCCAGCGCAACGGCTCCTATGTCGTCCAGTGGATCGCCGCCGTCGTCGAACGGGAGCGCATCCGCGAGCTGTCAGCCCGCATGCCGGGACCGGTACGCGCCTTCGACCCGGGCACCGGACCCGAACGCCTGTGCCGCACCGCGTTGAATGCCGCCGTCGACGCCGTCTGCCGCGCAGGGGCGGCGCGCCTGGTCACGGCCGCCACGCCGCCCGTCGCCCGTAGCCGGCGGGACGTGGCCGAGGCCGTGCTGGCGGGACTGGCCGGCGAGGCGTTCGCCGCCGCGCACGGTCCGGCGACCGAGGTGGCTGACGACCTGCGCCGCTGGGCGGCGCCGGTGGTGGGGGACGGCGACGTCGGGCTGACAGTGCGGCTCGACCCCCCCGAGGCCGACGGGGGCTGGCTCCTGACCGTGGATGCCACCGGGCTCGAACGCCAGCCGCTCCCCGTCGAGCAGGCGGTGTCGGCGTCCGGCGCCAAGGCCCAACGGGTCGAGGCCCAGCTCCGCCGCCTGGAACGGCTCCTGCCGGCGCTCAGCCGCACCGGGAGGCGCGGCCACGTCGTCCTCGGGGTCGACGAGGCCTGGGAACTCATGACCCGCACGGGCCGCGTCCTGCAGTCGGTTGGCTTCGACGTGCGCGTGCCCACCGCGTCGTGGACCCGGCCGTCGCCCCGCCTGCGGCTCGAGGCCGCCGGGCCCACCGGACCAGCCAAGGTGGGGCCCAACCAGCTGTCCAAGGTCCGCTGGTCGGTGCTGTTCGACGACCTCGAGCTCGATGCCGCCGCCATCGCCCGCCTCACCGCCCAGGCGCGGCCCCTCGTCCAGGCCAAGGGTCGCTGGGTCGAGCTCGACCACGCCGACCTCGAGGCGGCCGCCAAGGCGTTGGCCGAGCAGGGCGGGTCGACCGAGCTGACCGGCGCCGCCATCCTGCGCCACGCCGTCGGCCTGGAGGAGAGTGCCCTCGCCGGGCCCGCGATCGTTGCCGGAAGCGGCTGGGCCGTCGAGCTGGTCCGGGGCGCCAGCGACGAGCCGCCGGCGCCGCTCGCACCCCCCGAGGGCTTCGTCGGCAAGCTGCGGAGCTACCAGGCGGAGGCGCGGGGCTGGCTGGCGTTCCTCGATCGAGTCGGGCTCGGTGGCTGCCTGGCCATGGACATGGGCCTGGGCAAGACCCCGACGATGCTCGCCCAGCTGCTGGACACCCGCGGGCAGGGCCCCGTGCTGGTGATCGCCCCGCCCGCGGTGCTGGGCAACTGGGCCGCGGAGGCCAGGCGGTTCACTCCGGATCTGCGGGTCCAGGTCCACCACGGCGCCGCTCGCGCCGAGGCCGACGAGGTCGCCGAGGTGGCCGGCGACGCCGACGTGGTGCTCACCACCTACGGCACGGCCGTGCGTGACGTCGACGCGTTGGCCACGGTCGACTGGCACCGGGCGGTGCTCGACGAGGCGCAGGCCATCAAGAACTCCGCCAGCGAAGTGGCGCGCGAGCTGCGGCGGATCCCCGCCCGGTCGCGCCTGGCGCTGACCGGCACCCCGATCGAGAACGGGCTGGGCGACCTGTGGTCGATCCTCGACTACACCAACCCGGGCCTCGTGGGCCCCCGCCCGGCGTTCATCCAGCAGTTGTCGACGCCGCGCAACGGCACCGGCGCCCCCGGCGAGGCGGCCCTGCGGGCCCTCAACGGCCTGCTGGTCTTCAGGCGCACCAAGGCCGAACCCGAGATCGCCGCCGAGCTGCCCGACAAGATCGACGAGCTCGACCACTGCGGCATGACCGCCGAGCAGATCGGCCTCTACCAGGCGGTCCTCGACAACCTG
>JBKPHE010000013.1:0-16868 GCA_046744485.1 Actinomycetota bacterium
GTGGCCAGCAAGGCTATGCCGCACATACCGAAGGCGTACCGATTGCCCGCTTCGAGCGGCCGTGGCCCAGCCCGATCCGGATACAGAACGCCGCCGCAGCCGAGTGCCATGCGGCCTGGCGGGCTAGGCTGAGTTGAGGTGGGGTCGGGGTACACGATCGCTGCTCTCGACGAGTCGAGTTGGGATGCGTTCGCCGGACTGGTCGAGGCGAACAACGGCGTCTTCGGGGGTTGCTGGTGCATGGGCTTTCATCCGGATGACAGCCGCGAGCCGGCGCTGAACCGGGAACGCAAGCTCGCACGGGTGCGGGCAGGCCGGGCGCATGCGGCCCTTGTGTTCGATGGGGACGAATGCGTGGGTTGGTGCCAGTTCGGCGCGCCGGACGAGGTGCCGAAGATCAAGAACCGGGCCGCCTATGAGAACAGCCTCACGAGCTGGCCGGACTGGCGGATCGCCTGCAACTTCGTCGGCAAGGGGCACCGGCGCCAGGGCGTCGCCACGGCGGCGCTCGATGGGGCGCTCGATCTGATCGCACGTCTCGGCGGCGGAAGGGTAGAGGGCTATCCCGAAGCCGCGGGTTCGGTTCCTGCAGGCTTCCTGTTCAACGGCGCCCTGTCGACCTACGAGAAGCTTGGATTCGTCCGCGACCGCAAGATCGGCAAGCACCGCTGGGTCGTCACCAAGGTCGTCGAGCCAACCTCGTAGGCGACCTCGCGACGCTCAGGGGTCATTCCGGAACGCTGGCCCACGACGGCGTGTTGACCCTCGAAGGAGGTCGGCGAGCTCGAGCGGTGGTGCTCGACAAACCTGCTAACCACGGGTTAGAGCAAGCAGGTCGGTGAGCGCCGGATCGGGCAATCGGTGCGCGTTTCGTCCCACCTACCAGGCGTTAGGTGACGTCGCACGGCGTGGTTCAGGGACGCGGGTTATGGGGCGCGCGTTCGGTATGTGAGGCTCTGGTCTTCAGTCGAGCAGATCGCCGAGTATGTACGCGCCAGGTCTGAACCGAGGGTGCCGACCGTCAGCGCGTGACCCGGCGGTTCGGACGTCCTTGCCGCGGCTGACGCGGGTCGGAGTAGGGATGGCGTCGGCGGATCGTAGCTGGTCGACGACGATGCGGGTGCCGTGTCGGGGCATCATGGTCACGGCTCGGCGCTTGGGTTGCTCGAGGTCGGTCGTGGCGGCCCGGAAGCTTGCGTGAGTCACGACCTGGCGGATGATCTCGCGCAGCTCGATGGTGGCGAAGCCGGCACCGAGGCACCGTCGGATACCGCCGCCGAAGGGCAGCCAGTTGGCCAGATCGGGTTGACGGTCGAGGAATCGTTCTGGCCGGAACGTCAGCGGGTCGTCGTAGCGGGCCGGGTCGGTGTGGGCCAGGTGGATGCACGCGATCACCCTGGTGCCTGCGGGCATCTCACCGGCGGTGAGGGCGAGCGGGTGCAGGGGGGTGCGGGCGATTTCGCCGACGACGGGACGCAGCCGCAGCGTCTCGTTTACGACAGCGTCGAGATAGCGGTCTTCCTGGCGATCGAGGCTGGCCCGCAGGCGGTCGAGTTCGGTCGGGTGGTGGGCGAGGAGGTCGAATGCCCACGCCAATGCAGTCGCCGTGGTGTCGTGCCCGGCGAGCACGAGGGTCATCAGCTCGTCGAGCAGCTGCTCGTCGGGCGTGTCGCCTGCGCGTAGGAGGACCGAGAGCATGTCGTGGCGGGCCTCAAGGTCGGTGCGGCGCCGGCCGATCAATGCGAGAACCTCGCGGTGGACGGCGGCTCGTTGTCGCACGAACCTCGCCCAGGGCGTTCGCCCGCCGAGCTCGTGGCGGAATGGCGGGATGAGCACGAACAACGAGCCCGAGCTGTCCGCCAGGAACGGGGCCAGCGCGCCTCGCAGTCGCTGCAGCTCGTCGGGGTCGTCGGCGCCGAAGGCCGCGTGGAGGATGACGTCAAGGGTGATCCCCCGCATCTCTTCGTGAACGGTGATGGGCGTGCCGAGCGGCCACATCCGGATCCGGTCGCGGGTGGTGGTGGCGATGAGTTGGCGGTAGACGTCGACGCGCTCGGCGTGGAAGGCGTGTTGCAGGCGCCGTCGCTGTTGCCGGTGGACCTCGCCGTCGAGCACGAGCAGCGAACGTGGACCGAGGAACGGCTCGAGGATGTCCGCGTTGCCCGCCCCGACCTCCACCTCCTCGGCGGCCAGCGCGAAGACCGTCTTGATATCGGCCGGCAGGCTGACCACGACAACGGGCCGCCGGTCGTAGAGGCGGATGGTGAACGTGGGGCCGAACCGGCGGCGGCAGGCGTCGAAGAACCGGAACGGCCTCAGGCCCCATGCCATTGTCTGGACGAACCAGGGCAGACGCGGCCCGGGCGGCAGTCGTGGGTCCATTCCGCCTCCTCCAACGTTGGTTGAACGCTACTCCTCCAACGTTGGTTGAACAAGCGGTACTGTGTCACACGTGGACCGCAAGCAGCAGTTGCTCGCAACCGCACTCGAGCTGTTCGATGAGCGAGGCGTCCGGGGCGCGTCCATGCGGGAGCTCGCCCGCCGGGCCGGGGTCGACGTCCGGACCGCCTACTACCACTTCGAATCCAAGCGGGACCTGCTCCGCTCCCTATTCGAGGAGGCCGGCTACTTCCAACCGCTGCCCCAACAGGTGGGCCCGGAGATCATCGACGCTCTCCGCGCGGCGCCTCCCGAGGACGCGCTGCTGCGCATCATCGAGGGCAACCTGCAGATGCTCCACGAACGCTCGGCCTACGCCCGACTCATTCATGTCGAGGTGCTCTACGGCGACGAGGACGCCAAGGCCGTCGGCCACGAACTGTGGGACCGATGGGGACAGCAACTGGAAACGCTGGTCGACGCGGCCGGAATCGCTCCCCCTGGGGACGTCCCATCGTGGGCACGTTTCCTGCGCAGCTTGCTATGGGGGGTATTCAACGAGGCCCAGCTGACCGGCTCCCTGACCGACCCAGCCGACCGACGACAGCGAGCCAAGGAGATGACCAACCTGCTCACACCGCGGCTCCCGGCCCGCCGCCAGGCCGCTCGGAAGAGTTGATCGCTCCGACACCAGCCCCCATCCAGAACGACGGTTCTCGTGCGGCACGAGAAGGCTGCCCGACGGTATGCAACGCGGCATGAGTTGCCCTCGGGCACCGATACAGATCTGCCGTTCGGCGTTGTCGGGGAGGCCGGGGGGCGGGTCGCCGTCCGACAGCCGCGATGATCCGCGGAGTGTTGGGCACCCGGCTCGCCCCACGGGCACGCATCCGCCGGCCGATTCCAGGGTCGCAGTTAGAACGTCCCGATATCCATGTCCCGGTTGCCCCAGCCGTCCAGAATGCCGCCAATCCCGTCGGTGGAGCTAAGTGCGCCGATGTCCTGGTCCCGGGTGGCCCAGCCGTCCAGCCGGTCGCCGATCCCGAAGGCCATGGCTTCCCACAAGTCAGTCGGGTTGAGATCCATGTCTGGGGTGTCCCAGCCGTCCAGCCGGGAGCCGAGTTCCTCGGCCATGGACGCGTTAAGGGCACCGATGTCGAGGTCCCGGTTGCCCCAGCCGTCGATGTCCGCGGCCATGGCCGACGTCGAGTCCCGGTTGACCGTGCCATCCGGGTCGTCGTGGTCGGACGCATCGGCGCGGGCCGGCCCCAGGAACATTCCGATGGCCGCGGCCGCCGTCACGACAGCCGCGAGACGGGCGAGGAAGTGTCGTGGCTTCATGTCCGTGTTTCGATGCTGATCAACGTGTCGGATGGCCGGGCGCACCTAGCTGCCGATCTCGCGCACCGTCGTTCTGGACTGCCCGCTTGCCAGGCGGCGTTCGCTCGGTTCCGACTCGCGGCCCGTTCCTATGATCCCGTACCGTCGATCGTCATGGACACGAGCCGCTACCGCAACGAAGCGTCGATCGTCATCGAGTGCCCGGCCGAGGATCTCTATGACCTGGTCGCGGACGTGTCGCAGATGGGCCGCTGGAGTCCCGTGTGCACCGGCGGGTCCTATGACGATGACGGCGAGTGGTTCACCGGCACCAACGCGATTGGCGACTCGACGTGGGAAACCCGCTGCCGCGTGGTGGTCGCCGACCGCGGGCGCGAGTTCACCTTCATCAACCACGGCCTCGAGGGCCGAGTTGAGATGGTCCGCTGGGGCTTCCGATTCCGGGCCTTGGACCGTGCCCGTACCGAGGTGACCCAGTCGTGGGAGGTAATGCCGGCGTATCCCGAGGGCCTCGGCGTCGATGAGGACAGCGCGACGCCGGTGCCCGACATGATGAAGCAACTGGCGGTGCCGGGCATGCCGGAGACGCTGGCCGCGCTCAAGCAGGATGCCGAGGCGCGGCTGTGACCCCTGCCCGAAGAGGGAGCAGCGTCCCTGGATGTGCCCGATCGGGGACGCCCCACCGTTAGCACCGATCTGCCGCTAGGCGCTACGGCACTCTGTGCTTGTCATCAGGCCGGCGCTGTGCGCTCGGTTCGGGCATTGTGCGTGGGTCGCGCCGGGTGCCGTGACGTAGCGCTATCAGCGAGCGCGGTCCGGTACGGCGGGCTCTGCGGGTGCTTCGTGATCGACGACGAGATGTCCGCCGGGCAAGCCACCAATCGAGGACGCGAGGAGCGCTGCCAGGGCTGTGGGCGTGGCGCCCTCGAGTTGAGCCAGGCGAAGCTCCCAGGCGCGCTGGCGGACCAGCCAGTCCAGCACCTCGTCTGCAGGACCGGCTACTCTCGGGCCGATGCGATCCCGATGCGTCATCGACATACTGATCAGTATTCCACTTGTCGATAAGTATCACAAGTACCTATGTGTCGGATGGTGACGTTCGAACCCCTGACCCCCGAGCGGCGACGCGCCATGACCCGCCAGCACCTCCTCGACGCCGCCGCGATCGTCTTCGCCCGGGCCGGCTTCCACACGGCGACGCTCGACGAGATCGCCGCCACGGCGGGATTCAGCAAGGGCGCGGTCTACTCGAACTTCAAAAACAAAGACGACCTGTTCTTGGCACTGGTCGAGGACCGCATCGAGCGCCAGTTCGCGGTCGTTGAGGAGGTGCTCGAGACCAGCGGGCCCGATGCCGACGAATTGCTACCCCAGATGGCCGACCTCATCCGTACCCCGACCTTCATCTGGGACCAGTCGATGCAACCGCTGTACCTCGAGTTCGTCCTGTACGCGAGCCGCAACGCCGAGGCCCGGGCCAAACTCGCGGCAAGCATCGAGCGCTGGCGCATCCTCGTCCAGAGGCTCATCGAGCAACAGCACGCCGCGCGCGGCGCCACCGCCCGGTACCCAGCCCGTCAGATGGCGGAGATCTCGCTGGCCGTATTCGAAGGGTTGTCGATCCACCGGCTCCTCGACCCGGACTCTGTAACCGACGAGACCCTGGACACGACCCTGTCGGCATTCTTCGACCTCATGGGGGTGCCCGCCGATAGCGACGAGATCCCTGACGCGCCTGCGTGACCCGCATGCCAAGCAGGATGGCGAAGCAACCCGGCGGGACGATCACATCGCCGAGCTTGACGCGGCGCCATGATCGCGCCAGCCAAGATGCGGCACGGCGCAGCGGACGCGCTCTCGGGCCGCCATGGAGCTGACCTGCGTCTCGCCGTGGAAGCGAATGGACATAGATCTGCCGATCCGCGGCCTGTCGGCGGGGGTCTCGGCCTGCGTTATGCGCCCGGATGGGTGTCGTCTGACCGATGTACGGTCGTGGCGATGGCGAAGCAGACAGCGACAACAACCGAGGACCGGACCCAGACGATACGAGTGGCGCTGTCCGGCATCGCCAGCGATCTGGAGCTCGGTGAGATCGCTGCGCGCCTCGCGCCGCTGCACCCTAAGAACAACACCTTTCCCGGCGAGGTCCTGCTCGAGCTCGCCGCCGACGCCATCGAGGAAAGTGGTGCGACCCGGGGGCAGCCGCTCGAGTTCGAGGGCATCCGCAAGCGTCGCCTTCCCGAAGACCGGGCCCACACGAGGGCCCAGCACCACAAGGCCGAGTATGCGCTTCGGGCGGCGGCAATGGTCAGGGGCGGCGTCGATCCCGGGTTGCTCGATGAAGTGATGTGGTGGCGTACCGATGACCTGTGGTTCTGGACGCTCGAAGCGCTGGTGACTTACGTGCGGGCTGCAGCCGAACGCAGCGCCGAGCCCGTCACCACCATCTGCGGACGGATCGCGAGACGCCACGACGTCCAGCTGGCGACGGCGACCTGACCCGGCCTCCAGAACGCACGACCGCAGGGCGCCCATTACGTCGGCCTCGACACGGAGAGCCGCACGCGGAACCGGCGCTCTGGCGTCGCGACGACGCTAAGCCCCACCATTCCGAACGCACATCGACGGCGCCGAAGCCTCTGGATTAGGCGGGACCCCAACTCAGGGGATTTCCTCGGCCTGGTGTCGGCACGCGCCACCGGTCACGACAGCCGAATCGGTGCGCCTCAGTGCGCTGGAGTGCACGCCCCTGGACTGCCCGACGGAGTCTCCGTGTAGACCGCGTTAGACGGTCATATCTCACCTTGGAGTGGTTGTCGCAGGTTCGAGTCCGGCGAAACACCATCGGGTCGTCGTCGGTACGACGGATGAAGAAGGCCTGCCCACGACGGCCATCCGGCACCAACCTCACGCCGTCAGATTCGTGCCCTCCACGTGCCCTTAGCACTGGACGCCTACCGGTTCTGGATGGTTGTTGTGGACAACACCCAGGACCGGCTGCATCGCCGTTGACCTGCAGCTTCGCGGGTTTCGGCTGGTGGAGGTGATGGGATTCGAACCCACGACTTCTTCGATGCGACCGAAGCGCTCTAGCCAGCTGAGCTACACCCCCGAACGGGACGATTCAGGATAGCGGAGACCCCGTGAGGCGCCGCGATGAGTTCGGCTGGTTGGCGCCGTCTCACGTGGAGGGGGACGCTACGACGTCGAGGAAGGGATCCACTTCGTGCCCGAGCTCCACACCTTGATGACCGGCATCGTGTTCGGGGAGTCGCCGCGGTGGCATCGAGACCGCCTGTGGTTCTCCGATTGGGGCGCGCACGAGGTCGTGGCGGTCGACCTCGACGGCGAGAGCGAGGTGATGACCCGCGTTGCGGCGTTTCCGTTCAGCATCGACTGGCTGCCGGACGGGCGCCTGCTCGTCGTTGCCGGGAGCGAGCGCCTGCTGTTGCGTGGCACTTCCGACGGATCGCTCGAGACCCATGTCGACCTGACGAGCTTGTGTGACCGGCCGTGGAACGAGATCGTCGTTGACGGCCGGGGAAACGCCTATCTCAACTGCATCGGCTTCGACATGATGGCGGGCGAGGAGGTCGCGCCCGGGATCGTCGCACTGGTAGGGCCCGACGGCTCGGCTCGCCAGGTGGCGGACGGCGTCTCGTTCCCCAACGGCATGGCCGTGACGCCCGACAACACGACGCTCGTCGTCGCCGAGTCCTACGCGAGCCGCCTCACGGCGTTCGACATCGACGCCGACGGTGGCCTGTCGAATCGGAGGGTGTGGGCCGATCTCGGCGACGGCGTGCCCGACGGCATCTGCGTCGACGTCGATGGCGCCGTCTGGTACGGCGACGTCCCCAACCGGTGCTGCGTGCGGGTCGGTCAAGGCGGTGAGGTCCTGCAGACCATCAACCTTGACCGCGGGTGCTTCGCGTGCATGCTCGGGGGTGCCGACCAGCGAACGCTGTTCATGATGACGGCGGAGTGGCGTGGTCCGGAGGCGATGGCCGACGCGGCACCAACCGGGCAGGTCGTGACGGCCGAGGCGCCGGCGCCGCGGGCCGGGTGGCCCTGATCGCCACCGGTCCGGATGGCCCTCAGCTCGACGGCCGGCGGATCTGTGCCGTTGCCGTGGCTGTCGCCACGACTGCCGGCGGCACCGTGGTCGACGAGATCGGAAGCTTGGGGATCGCCAGGGTCACCACCGACAACTCCGGGTTCTCCAAGGCCCTGATTGCCAGCGGCAAGGCCAAGGGCGTGGTCCGGAACCACGCGGTCGGCAGCAACACCAAGGGCGCCGCCCATCGCTTCGCGGAAGAGCGGGCCCTCGAGGACCGGGCCACCTATGCGGCCAAGGTCAAGGCCGGCGGCGCCGGCGCGGCGGCCACGTCGAGCCCCAAGAAGGCGGGGCCAGAGACGTTCTCGTCGCTCCAGTGGGGCATGCAGATGATCGGCGCCACCCCCAACCTGGCGCACGCCACCGCCACGGGTGACGGCGTCACCGTCGGGATCATCGACACCGGCATCGACAGCTCCCACCCCGACCTGGCGCCCAACTTCAACGCCGCGCTCAGCCGCAACTTCACCACGGACATCCCCGTAATCGACGGCGCCTGCGAGGCGGAGCCCGACCAGTCCTGCGAGGACCCGGCCACGGTCGACGAGGGTGGCCATGGCACACACGTGGCCGGCATCGTCGGCGCCGCGTACAACGGCATCGGGGTGGCCGGTGTGGCGCCGGACGCCACGCTGGTCAACCTGCGGGCCGGCCAGGACTCGGGGTTCTTCTTCTTCTTCGAGACCGTCGAGGCCATCGCCTATGCCGGCGAGAACGGCATCGACGTGGTGAACATGAGCTTCTACACCGACCCGTGGCTCTACAACTGCGACTCCCGCGACGACATCGTCGAGGGCGACATCAGCGACGAGGAGCTGCTCGAGCAGGCGACGATCCGAGCCGGGATCATCGAGGCGGTCGACTTCGCCCGGAGCAACGGGGTGACGCTGGTCGCCGCCGCCGGGAACCAGCACACCGACCTCGCGGCGCCGACGCGGTTCGACGACACCAGTCCCGACTTCCCGCTCAACACCGCCAAGCCGCTCACGGTGACGAAGGACTGCCTCGACCTGCCGTCGGAGGCACCTGGCGTGATCGAGGCGTCGGCGATCGGGCCGTCGAAGGTCAAGGCCGACTACTCCACGTGGGGCCTGGGCGTCATCGACGTGGCGGCTCCGGGCGGTTGGTTCCGCGATCACTTCGGCACCAACGACTTCATGGAGCCGGAGAACATGATCCTGTCGAGCTACCCGCTGGCGGTGGCGCAGGAGGAGGGCGGCGTGAACAAGTCGGGCGGCGTCACCGACCCGTTCTACAAGCGGGACTGCGGCGCCGGTAAGCCCTGCGCCTACTACCAGTACCTGCAAGGCACCTCGATGGCGTCGCCGCACGTGACCGGCGTCGTGGCGCTGATCATCCAGGCCCACGGCACATCGGACGGCGCGGGCGGCTTCGACCTCGATCCCGACACCGTCTACGACATCCTGACGTCGACGGCCAGCGACACGTCGTGCCCCGACCCGGCGCTGCTGGACTACACGCAGGAGGGCCGCCCCAGGTCGTGGAATGCCACGTGCGTGGGCACGGCCGACGTCAACAGCAACTACGGCGAGGGCATCGTCAACGCCGCCGCGGCCGTCGCCCCCTGACGCGTCGGTCCGGATCCACTGAGGGACGGGGCGCCCGGCATCCGCCGGGCGCCCCGTCGCGTTCGCCGAAGCCCGGGCGGGTGAGCTGGATCAGCCCGCCTCACGGGGCGGGCGCCTCGGCCATGTCCTTGCGGGCCGGCTTGACCGGCGGCGCCGACCGCCAGTCGGCGATGCCGTCCTCGGGCAGGGCGACGGGGTACTTGTTCTCGTGCACCTGAGCCCAGTGGGAGTGGTTCAGCTCGTGCAGCGTGAAGCACGCGTTGAGGGCGTTGTGGAAGCCCATGTTGTCGACGGTCTGGTTGACCGATTCCTTGATCAGCAGTGCAGTCATGGTGGGTAGCTGCGCGATGCGACGGGCGAACTCCAAGGTGCGCTCAGCCAACTCGGCCTCGGGGAAGAGCTTGCTGACCATGCCGAGCTGGTGGGCCTCCTGGGCGTCGATCGAATCGCCCGTGAGCATGAGCTCCTTGGTCTTGCGAGGGCCGAGCTCCCACGGATGGGCGAAGTACTCCACGCCGCACATGCCCAGCCGGGTGCCCACCACGTCCGCGAACTTCGCGTCCTCGGCGGCAACGATCAGGTCGCACGCCCACATCAGCATGAGGCCCGCGGCGTAGACGGTCCCGTGGACCTGGGCGATGGTGATCTTGCGTAGGTTGCGCCAGCGACGGGTGTTGTCGAAGTAGTAGTGCCACTCCTGGAGCATCAGCGCCTCGGCGCCCTGCCGGGTTCCACCGTTGATCCCCACGGTCGGGTGCATCGTCGGACCGGGCGTCCGCTCCGCGATGGCCTGCTTCGAGCCCATGTCGTGCCCTGAGGAGAACATCGGCCCCAGCCCACCCAGTATCACGACCCGCACGCGGTCGTCGGCCTCGGCCTCGAGGAGGGCGTTGCCGAGATCGACGAGGAGCCCGCGGTTCTGCGCATTCCGAGCCTCGGGCCGGTTCAACATGATCCGAGCGATGGCGCCCTCGTCCAGCGTCTCGTAGGTCACGTACTCGTAGTCAGGCATGGTCCCCCTTCGCGTCCTGCCGGGTGAGCTACGACGCGACCGGAGACTACCCTTCCGATTACGGAGAAGGGCACTCGCGGCAGCGGGTCCGAGGAGGGGAGTGCAGTGGAACCGAGCGCCTCGGCAAGCGGCGTGGAGGCGTGCCGCGAGGGGCCATGAGCGACCACACCGGGGCCGAGGAGGCGGGCTACGCCCTCGAGGGCAAGGTGGCGCTCATCACCGGCGCGAGCCGCGGCGTGGGCGCCGCCACCGCCATCGCCCTGGCCGACGCCGGCTGCCACGTGGCGTGCGCCGCCCGCTCCACAGATGCCAGCCCGAAGCGCACGCCCGGCACGCTCGACGCCACGGTGGCCGCCATCGCAGGTGTCCACGGGCCGGGGCAGGCCGTCGCCGTTCCCACGGACCTGTCCGACTCCGACCAGGTGGCCGCAATGGTGGGTGCCACCGTGGAGAAGTTCGGGCGCCTCGACATCCTCGTCAACAACGCCGCCGTGACGTTCGTCGGCGATCTCGACATTCCCATGCGTCGCCACGACCTCATCATGGAGATCAACCTGCGCGCCCCGCTCATCGCCATCCGCGCGGCCGCGCCCCACATGCGTGCGTCGGGTCAGGGAGGTCGGATCGTCAACGTGTCGTCGCTGGCGGCGCTGAACCCCATCCCCGCCCTGATGTCCTACGGCATCAGCAAGATCGGATTGGAGCGGCTCACCGTCGACGCCGCCCGCCAACTCGCCAAGGACGGCATCGCGGTCAATTGCTTCCGCATCGACGTGCCCGTCGCCTCGGAGGGCTTCGTCGCCAACACGCCCGATAGCGATCACTCCACTTGGGAACCGGCCGAGGTCGCCGCCGAGGGCATCTGCTGGATGGTGCGCCAGCCGGCGTCCTACTCCGGCCGTCGCGAGAGCATGGCCGGGCTTCGGCGGCGCGAGGGGATCATGCCGTCCCGGTCGGCGCAGCCCCACGTCGGCGACCCCGCCGTCGAGATGTTCGACGGCCTTGCCGGCGACACCGAGACCATCTTCCGCTGATCAACCACCGGACCTGGGAGCCGCCGTGAAGTTCGCCATCTCGCTCGGAATGCTCAATCCCCGCGTGTGGCCAGACGTGACCCAGGAGGCGGACCGCCTCGGCTACGACTCGGTCTGGCTGCCCGAGCACCTGGTCTTCCCGGTGCAGACCGAGGGCAGCCCGTTCCATGGGGCCGACCATCCACCCGTACCCGCCGACGTGCCGGTGTTCGACGCGTTCACCTATCTGGGGTTCCTAGCCGGCCGCACCGATCGCATCCGCTTCTCGACCCACGTGTACAACATCGGGCTGCGCCACCCGTTCGTGCCGGCGCGCGCCGTGGCCACCCTCGACATCGTGTCGGGCGGCCGCGCCGAGTTCGGCATCGGCGCCAGTTGGCTGAGGGCCGAATGGGACGCCATCGGCCTCGAATTCGACAGCCGTGGCCGCCGGGTCGACGAGGCCATCGACGTGTGCCGCCGGCTGTGGACCGAGTCCGAGATCGAACACCACGGCGAGTTCTTCGACTTCGAGCCGGTGATGTTCGAGCCCAAGCCCCTGCAGCAGCCCTACCCGCCGCTCGTCATCGGCGGCGACGGTCCGGCGGCCCTGCGCCGCGCCGCCACGGTGGGCGACGGCTGGGTGCCCATGAACCACACGCTGGAGCAGATCCCACCCCAGGCCGCGCGGCTGGCCGCCCTGCGCGCTGACGCCGGGCGGGAGGGCCGGGTGGAGATCACCATCGGCGGCACACCTGCCGACGTCGGCGAGGTCGCTCGCTACGCCGACGCCGGCGTCGGGCGCGTCATCGTCCGCCCGTGGCAGCGCTCGCGCGATGCGGTCGAGGGGCTCCGGCGCTATGCCGAGGAGGTCGTCCACCCGTCGGCGGCTGCGCTGGCCGGGTAGCGGCGGATGGAGCTGCGCCGCCAGCTGCGGGCGTGGCTGCGCGCGCACCTCACTCCCGAGGTCGTGGACGCGGGGCGGCGCCCCGTCGCCGAAGAGACGCTGGGGACGCTCCGCGCCTGGAACCGCAGGCTGGCGGACGCGGGCTGGGCGGCACCCGGGTGGCCGGTCGAGCACGGCGGCCGTGCCGCCGGCCTCGACGAGCAGGTCGCCTGCTACGAGGAGATGGATGCCGCGCAGGCACCCGGACCGATCAACGCGATCGGGGTCGCCAACATCGCCCCGGCGATCATGGCCTACGGGTCGGACGAGCAGCAGGCGCGGTTCCTGCGGCCCATGCTGCGGGGCGACGAGATCTGGTCGCAGGGGATGTCGGAACCCGGCGCCGGCTCGGACCTGGCCTCGTTGCGCACCCGGGCCGAGCCCGACGTCGGTGGGTTCGTCGTCAACGGTCAGAAGACGTGGAACAGCCTCGGCCACCTCGCCGACTGGTGTCAGCTCTACGTCCGGACCGATCCCGACGCCCCCAAGCACCGGGGGATCAGCTGCCTGCTGGTCGACCTCCGCAGCCGGGGCATCGAGGCTCGGCCGCTGCGCACCATGACCGGCGAGGTCAGCTTCAGCGAGCTGTTCTTCAGCGACGTGCGTGTGCCGACCACCGCGCTGCTCGGTCCGCTCCACGCCGGCTGGGCCGTGGCGATGACCACGCTCAGCCATGAGCGGGCGGGTGTGGCACGGTTCCACCTCGTGCTGCGCAGCAAGCTCGACGCGCTCCTGGCCGAGGCGGCGACGCGCGGTGCCCTCAGGGATCGGCGCACTCGCCAGCGGGTCACGCGGGTGTGGAGCCAGATCGCCTGCATGCGCTGGACGACCGAGCGCTCGCTCGCCCAGCTCCGCCCCGGCCCGAGCGGCCGTGGGCGCGGGCAACGTGTCGACGCCAGCGGCACCGCCGGCAGCCTGGCCAAGTTGGCGTGGTCGCGTGCCGACCAGGCGCTGGCCGAGCTGGCGACGGACCTCCTGGGCGTCGGGGCGCTATCGGGCGAGTGGGCCTACAACCTGGCCTCGTCGCGGTCGACGTCGATCGCTGGCGGCACGACCGAGATCAACCGCAACATCGTGGCCGAGCAGGGCCTCGGCCTGCCGCGCGACTGACGTCTCGCGTTTTGGTCGCGGGATTGGCCGTTGTGACGACCGTTCCCGCGAGGAAAACGCCGACTGGTCGGGTTCAGCGGGGAGCTTCCAGGTCGGTGGACAGCGCCTTGTGGGCACCGATGTGCGACCGGTTGGTGGAGCGGATGCTCACGTCGTGGCCGGCCGCCTGCTGGCGCAGCGCACCCACGGTGCACTCCTCGCGCGGCCGCACGCTGAACGGGTCGAAGCTGAACAGCCGCATCGCGTTCAGGTGGGTGATGCGGTCGATGTCGTGGTCGGAGACCCCGTCGAGCTGCTTCGTGAGGGTCTCCGGCGCCGTCGGCCACGTCGAGTCCGAGTGGGGGTAGTCGCACTCCCAGCACACCCGGTCCATGTTGAGGAACTCGCGGCTGGCCACGCCGAAGTGGTCGTCGATGAAGCACGTGATGACGTGCTCGTTGAACACCTCGCTGGGCCACTTGTCGCCGAAGTCCTGTCCCGTCCAGCGGTGATGGCGCTCGTAGCCGTAGTCCACGCGCTCGAGGAAGTAGGGGATCCAGCCGATGCCGCCCTCCGAGAGGGCGATGTTCAACCGGGGGAACCGGCGCAGCACCTGCGACCACACCAGGTCGGCCGCCGCCTGCACGATGTTCATGGGCGTGAGCGTGATCAGGCAGTCGATGGGGGCGTCTGGTGCCGTGATGACCAGCTGCGAGGACGACCCGATGTGCATGCACACGACGACGTTCTCGTCGGAGCACGCGGTCCACAACGGGTCCCAGTGGTCGGAGTGGATGCTGGGCCAGCCGAGCTTGGACGGGTTCTCCGAGAACGTCACCGCATGGGCACCCTTGGCCGCGGCGCGCCGCACCTCGGCGGCGCAGACCTCGGGATCCCAGATCGCGGGGAGCATGCAGGGGATGAAGCGCCCCCGGTAGGTGCCGCACCACTCGTCGATGTGCCAGTCGTTGTAGGCCCGCACCATGGCCAGGGCCACGTCCTTGTCCTCGGTGCGCGCGAAGAGCTGGCCGCAGAACTGCGGGAACGACGGGAAGCAGAGCGAGCCGAGGACGCCGTTGGCGTCCATGTCCTTGACGCGCTCGTGGATGTCCCAGCAGCCGGGCCGGATCTCGTCGAACGAGGTGGGCTCCATGCCGTACTCCTCTGGTGGGCGCCCGGACACGGCGTTGAGGGCGACGTTGGCGATCTCCTGGCCCTCGTAGCGCCAGGCGTTGGTGCCGTCCTCGCGGGTGACGAACTGCGGTTCCAGGTCGGCGTAGCGCGCCGGCAGCCGTCCCTCGAAGAGATGGGGTGGCTCGACCACGTGGTCGTCCACGCTCACCATGATCATCTCGTCGATGTTCATCGCCACCCCCTGGGAGACGTGCGTTCGGGTGCCGAGAGTAGTCTCGTGGGGAGAGCCACGCATTGCGTCTCGGAGAATTACCTTTACACCATGCCGACCGAGCAGACAGAAGCTGCCCAGCGCGACCACGGTGTCCGCACCGATGCCTCGTGGCGTGAGCGGGCGGTGGAGCGTTCGCTCCGCACGGCCCGCGCCCGGGCGGTGAGCAGGAGCGACCGGTTCCTCGCCGCCGCGAGCGAGCTGCTCGCCGAGACCGGCTGCATCGACTTCACGGTGCAGGACATCGTCGAGCGGTCGAAGATGTCGCTGCGGTCGTTCTACCAGCACTTCGGCAGCAAGGACGAGCTACTGCTGGCGCTGTTCGAGGAGGCCATCCGCGGCTTCGTCGAGCGGCTGCGCCGGGAGATCGAGCGCGCCGACGACCCGGTCGACCAGCTCCACGCCTACGTCACCGGGTTGTACCGGACCGCGCAGCAGGCCTCGGCACCGGGCACCCGGGCGCTCACGATCTACCACCTGCAACTGGCGGAGAAGCGCCCCGCCGACTTCGCGGCCGCCATCGCGCCACAGATCGACCTGCTGGCCGAGATCGTGGACGCCGGGCGGGCCTCCGGCCGGTTCCGCAGCGACATCGACGTGGCCGCCCTCACCATGCTGCTCTCCGAGACCCTCATCTCCGCCGCCCACATGTACGTGCTGGGCATCCACATGACCGGGGTCGAGGTTGCCCCACAGCAGCTCTGGGCGTTCTGCCTCGGTGCCGCCCTGCCGCCCGGCGACGCGGCGTCGGCGGCGACCGCCAGGGCCGGGCGGCGTTCGCGGGCCAACGGCCGTCGCCGCCACTGATAACGTCGTTCTCCACCAGCGCGAGTCGCAGGGGGGATGGTCAATGTCCGATGGGTCGACCGGCGAGGTGACCAACGAGGTGACCAACGAGGCGCGGGTGGAGTTCGATCCCTTCTCCGACGTCTTCTTCGACGACCCCTACGACATGTACCGGCGCCTGCGGGACGAGGCACCCGTGTACCACAGCGAGCGCTACGGCTTCTGGGCCCTGTCGCGCTACGACGACGTCGTCGAGGCCCACAAGGACTGGAAGACGTTCTCCAGCAGCCACGGCGTCGATCTGCACACGCTGTCGACGCCGCCCGAACAGGTGGCAATGTTCCGCAGCATCATCATGATGGACCCCCCGGGCCACGACCGGCTGCGGGCCCTGGTGAGCCGGGTGTTCACGCCCCGGGCCGTGCAGTCGTTCGAGCCGATCGTGCGCGAGGTGATCGAGACCTACGTCGAGCCACTCGACGGCCGAGACCACTTCGACGCCGTCGCGGAGCTCTCCGGACCGTTCCCGGTGGAGATCATCGCCCGCATCCTGGGCGTGCCCGAAGGCGACCGCCAGCAGATCCGCCATTGGCTCGACCTCCAGCTGCACCGCGAGCCCGGTCAGCTGGGGCCCACCGCCGAGGGCGACGCGGCGTCGTTGGAGGCCGGCGCGTACTTCTACGGGCTGGTGCGGGAGAAGCGGCGCCACCCGGGCGACGACATGATCAGCCGCCTCACGGAGGCCGAGGTCGACCGGGAGGACGGCCAGGGCGTGACGAAGCTGGACGACACGGAGATCGCCGGCTTCGCCACCCTTCTCGGCGGCGCCGGGGCCGAGACCGTCACCAAGCTGGTCGCCAACGCCTTCGTGCTGTTCGCACGCTATCCCGAGCAGTACCGGAAGGTCATCGACGACCCGGGCAGGATCCCGGCGGCGGTAGAGGAGATCCTTCGGATCTGGCCGCCGTCGCAGTACCAGGGCCGGTTCTCGTTGCAGGACGCCGAGTTCCACGGCGTGGCCCTGCCGGCCGGCCACCCCGTGCTGCTGATCACCGGCTCAGCCACGCGGGACGAGCGCTTCTTCGACGATCCCGACGCGTTCGACATCGATCGGCCGCCCAGCCAGTCGCTCGGGTTCGGGCTCGGCATCCACAGCTGCCTGGGTGCGGCGCTCGCGCGCATGGAGAGCCG
>JBKPHE010000115.1:0-6103 GCA_046744485.1 Actinomycetota bacterium
CCATGCGGCTCCACACCTCCTGCTGGAGGAAGCGGTCACGCATGCGCAGCGCCGCCTCGAAGGCGAACTCCTGGCGCTCCCGGATCTCGGGCGTCGACAGCTCCGAGTAGTACTCCTTCAGCGAGAGGACACCGAACGCCACGTGCCGGGCCTCGTCGCTCATCACGTAGCGCAGCAACTTCTGTAGCAGCGGGTCGGGGGTCATCTGCTGCATGAACCCGAACGCCGCCAGTGCCAGCCCTTCGACCATGACCTGCATCCCCAGGTAGGTCATGTCCCAGCGACTGTCGTTGATGATGTCGTCGAGCAGCATCTTCAGGTGGGCGTTGATCGGGTAGTGGCCTCGGAGCTTCTCGTCGAGGTACTTGGCGAACACCTCGACGTGGCGGGCCTCGTCCATCACCTGGGTGGCGGCGTAGTACTTGGCGTCGACCCAGGGCACGCTCTCGACGATCTTGGCCGTGCAGAGGAGCGCACCCTGCTCGCCGTGCATGAACTGGCTGAGGGTCCAGTTGTCCGACTCGATGGAGAGCTGGATCATGTCCTGCTCCGAGAACTTCTCCAGCGGTGTGCCCGTGACGTCTTGCTCCAGCTCGGCGTACTGGAGGCGCTGGATCTCCGCGTTCTTCTCCAGGTCGACCTCGGTGTCCCAGGGCAGGTCGGTCTGGGCATTCCACTGGGCGCCCTTTGCCTTCTCGTAGAGCTTGTTGAGGCCCGGGCGGGCCCCCTTCTCGTAGTCCCACGTGAAGATGGCGTCGGCATTGTCGTTGACGGTATGGATCGCCTCGTCGACGTCGGTGTTGGTGACCGAGAGGATGGCCTCGAGGTCGTTGATCTCGTCGCGGCCGATCATCTCGGCGTTGGCGGTGGGCTCGTCGAGCGCCATGGGGACTCCCTGCGTCGGCCGGTCGTGGATAACGACCATTATCGACGAGTGGCCGCCGTGGGAGAAGGCTGCTGTTTGTGACGTTGGCCACACCGGCGTGTGGGGGTGGGTCGGGTTCGCGACGGCTACCCCACGCACCGAACTCGACCCGGGTGCGCGGGGAAGCGCGGATCGCGGCCGCCGTCAGTCGAGCGGGATCTTGATCACCTCGCCACCGCCCATGCACACCGCGCAGGTGGAGACGTAGGCAGCGCCATCGGTCAGGGCGACCCCATAGGGAGCGAAGAGATCGTCGGCCACGGTGGTGTGCTGGCTGGCGCCGGGGGTGATCCTCACCAGTGCGCCGATCGGACCGTTCAGCAGCCCGATGCTGGAGATCTCGACCGCGTAGAGGGAGCCATCCGACGCGAAGGCCAGGTCGGTCAGGTTGGTGAGCCCGGACGCGTAGATGGTCGGCGCCTGGCCGGGGACGACACGCCAGATGTTGGCATCGCCCGGCTCGAACGGGAAGCCCGTCAATTGGCTGATGTAGTAGGCGCCGTCGGGTCCCTTGACCACCGACGTCGGCACGGCGTCGGTCGGAATCTGGGTCCCCGGCGGCAGCCCCAGGAACGGGGGCGCCAACGCGCTGCCCGGGGGCAGTGACGTGATCGTGGTGAAGGTGCCCTTGTGGGATGCGCGCACCACGGCGTTGCCGCCGGCATCGGCGAGGATGTAGCCCTCACCCTGGCGCACCAGGCCGACGGGGTTGCTGTCGATGTCGGTGCCGTCGGGATTGGCCACCGCCTCGTTCGCCAGCACGTCCGCGAACAGCGAGAACCCGCCGTGGCGCAACTTGCCGGTGACCAGGGTGCCGAGCAGGGTGCCATCAGGTCCGAACCCGGCACGGAACTGGTCGCTGCCGCCAAGCCCGACCGAGAGCACGAACTTCTGGCTGCCGGTCAACGCGATGTCCGACGGCCCGAGGGTCTCCCCCTCCTCGTTGATGATGGAAGGCAGGCCGGTCAGGACCCGCTGGTCGGATCCGTTGTCACGGACCTGGGTGACTGCGCCGCTGAACCCGAGGCAGAACTCGCCCAGATCGGGATGCTCCACACACGGACCCGCACCGCCGCGGCCCGCCTCCACCACGTAGAGCGCCCCCGTCGGTGAGAACGAGAGGTGTCGAGGGTTGTCGAGGCCGGACGCCACCACTTCCCATTGCAATTGCGCCGAGGCGGGGGCGACCGAAACGGCCACGGCCACCGTGAGCGCGAGCGCCGCGGCCAGAGCCGTGACCCTGCCGACACGATGAGATCTGGGCATGTGAACCCCCTGCTGATCCGGCGGAGCCGCCAACTCACGCGGTTCGACCCAGGCATCCTCCGCGCCGTCCACCCGAACCGCTTGGCCCGCACAGTAACAGCGCCCGTGCGGGCTGTCTCTCACTGTGTGTGACCCACTGCATCCCCGCCCCCGGGGAATGGCCCGGGCCAGACATATCGGCATGCAGTCGATGATCGCGGCCCGGTGCCGGATTCCTGGGCACGCGCCGCGACCCGCCGGACGTACAGCGCTGGCTCGCCCGGTCGGTGTGCCGGGACCACCTCGTCTGCCTCCCCTCGATTGCCACGCTCGTCGTCGTCCAGCTCACCTCGGCGTAGCGCCAGTCGCCCGCTCACCGTCGACATCTACGGTTGGTGTGTGTTCGGCCGACTCCGGTGGCTCGCCCTCGCCCTCCTCGTGATGGTGGTCGGATGCCGGGCCGATGGCGACGCACCGGGGGACGGTGCGGTTGCGCCCGACGGCACCGATGCGGCCGAGGCCGAGTGCGTGCCGGCGCGCAGCACCGACGCCGGGCCGGCTCCGAGGACGATCGTCGTCGACGCACTCCGGCGCGAGTACGTCGTGCACCTCCCGCGGGGTTACGACGGCACCGAGCCCGCACCGCTGGTGTTCAACCTGCACGGGTTCGGCGGTGACATCGCCAGCCAGGACGCCAGCACCGACCTTCCGGCCCTCGCCGGCGCGCGGGGCTACATCGTGGTGACCCCCCAGGGGGCCCCGCTGGACGCGCCCGACAACGCTCCCGCCGCGGCCCGCGGTGCCGGCTTCGAGGGGCTGGCGTTCTGGAACTTCTTCGGGTCGGATCCGGGCGAGGTGACCGTGAACGGCGCAACCGTCCCGCTGGCCGACCTCGGAGCCGACGACGTGGCCTTCATCGACTCGCTGCTCGACACCGTCAGCGACGAGTACTGCGTCGACGCCGACCGGGTGTTCTCCACCGGCATGTCCAACGGCGCCGGCATGAGCACGACGCTGGGCTGTGAGCTGGGAGACCGGTTCGCGGCTATTGCACCGGTCTCGGGCGTCAACCTCAGCGGCGCGTGCCCGGGCGACGACCCTGTCTCGGTGCTGGCCGTCCACGGCGACGCCGACCCCATCGCCGGTTACACCGGCGGCTCGCTCATGGGCTTCGACCTGGGGAATCCCTCCGTCCCCGACCGCATGGCGGCGTGGGCGTCGCTCGACGGCTGCGAGACCGAGCCCGCCATCGACGAGTCGACCCCGGGCCTGGCGGTCGCCCGCTGGTTCCAGTGCGACGACGGGACGGCGGTCGAGCTATGGACGCTGGCCGGCTGGGGCCACGAATGGCCGCGGGCCGGCGCGCCCACCCAGCCGGGGGTCATCGACGCCACCGAGGTCATCCTCGACTTCTTCGACGCCCATTGACAGACGAGCCCGTGCGACAGGGCCCGACGGCGCCTGGGCGCAACGGTTAATCTGCCCGCCACGAGCTGGGCAGATCCGTCGGGGTCTGGGCAGGGGGGAACGCAGTTGGCAGGAGGTCCGAAGCGTCGGCGCCGACGGGCGAGCGTCGCCATCCTCGGCGTGGTGGCCGCGGGCGCGGTCATTGCACCTACGCCGATGGATCATTTTCGGAGCGCAGACGCGGGGCCGGCGGGAACTGGCACCGAGCCGCCGCCGGCGCTCGAGCTAGACGATGCAACCAGCGCGTGGATCGATCGAGCGGAGGCCGCAGGGTCGGCCGCCGAGACTGCGGGGGCTGCCGCCCCCAAGGCCGTGCCTGGGGCGCCCGGCGGGCCGCCGGCCGAGGACTCCACCTCGCTCCTCGTCACGTTCGCCTCGGACGTGTCCCCGTCGGCGGCCGAGGACATCGTCGAGCAGACCGGCGCAGAGGCCGACCCGATCGCCGGGACCGACACGCTCGAGGTCACCGCACCCGAGCCCGAGCTCGCCGGGGTGGCCGCGGAGCTGACGGCCGAACCCGACGTCGAGGCGGTCGAGCCCAACCGCGTCCGCTCGGCCTCGCGGGTGCCGAACGACGCGAGCTACCCCAGCCAGCAGCCCTACCTCACGCGCATCGGTGCGCCCACGGCCTGGGACGTCGCCGACACCGGCACGTCCGCCGTCGTCGCCGTGCTCGACACCGGTGTCGACCGCGATCATCCCGACCTGGCGCCGAACCTCGTCGCCGGGCGCGACTTCGTGAACCTCGACACCGATCCGAGCGACGACAACGGCCACGGCACGGAGGTCGCCGGCGTGGTCGGCGCTGCGACAGGCAACGGAGGCGGCATCGCCGGAGTGGCGTGGAACGCCAAGATCATGCCCGTCAAGGTGCTCGGGCCCGACGGCACGGGCCTCGATGCCGACATCGCGAGCGGCATCACGTGGGCCACCGACCAGGGCACCGACATCATCAACCTGTCGCTGGGTGGGTTCGGGTCGAGCACCGCCCTAGACCAGGCGGTCGGCTACGCCTTGGACCACGATGTGCTGGTCGTGGCTGCCGCAGGCAACGGGGCCACCGGATTGCCGAGCTTTCCTGCGGCCATCCCGGGCGTCCTGGCGGTCACCGCGACCGACGCCCAGGGCCGGTTCGCGTGGTTCTCGAACCACGGCCCGTGGATCACGCTCGCGGCGCCGGGCATCGACGTCGTGAGCACGAAGCTGGCCGCCGGACCGACCATGGCCATCGCCCCGGTGACGGGCACGTCGTTCTCCTCGCCGATCGTCGCGGGCGTCGCCGCCCTGGTGCGCGAGCGCCATCCGGCCTGGAGCTGGAACAAGGTGGCATACGAGCTCGTCCGAACCGCACGCGACGCCGGTCCGGCAGGGGTGGACGACGCCTACGGCTTCGGCATCGTCGACGCCGCGGCCGCACTCGACGTCGGGTCGCATGGCACGATCTCCGCGCCCGACCTGGCCGGCGACGCGAGCGATCTCCCGACCTCGCCCCGCCTCATCCCGGTCGGCACCCCCGTCACCGAGGGCCTGCGGTTCGAGCTCGACGAGGACTGGTTCGCCTTCGACGTACCCACGACGGCCGGGGCACAGATCACGGTGACTCCGCCGGCGTTCGGGGGCGGGAACCGCGCCGCGGAGATGGACCCCGTGGTCGAGCTGTACGGCCCGGGCGGTGGCCTCGTCGCCACCGCCGACGCCACGCTCGCGGGCCAGCCCGAGACCATCCAGGCCAACGTCGCTCCGGGCCGGCACGTGCTGAAGGTTGCCAACTACGCGGCGTCGGTGAGCCCCGCCGACTACGGCCTGCGAGTGGATCTCGGACCCGCAGGCCCTGAGCCCCAGCCCGAGGGGGCCGGCCCGTGGCTCGCGAACGCGGCTCCGGCCCCCCAGGCGCGGTCGATCGCCACCACGACGAGACCGTCGATCACGTTCGGGCGCGACCTGCTCAGCTCGTCGGTGACCAACGGCACGGTCCTCCTGCTCGACGGGCGCACCGCCGTAGGCGTGGACGCGAGCGTGTCACGCGTCGGTCGCACCGTGACCCTCACACCCGCGCGCCCCCTCACGGCCGGAGTCCCCTACCAGGTCTTCGTAGCCGGTGTCCGGGACGCTGCCGGTGGGTTCGCTCCGGCGATCACCGTCCCGTTCGTGACGGCGCCAGCAGCCCCGCCGATCTACCAGGTGGGTGGCACGTACTCGCCCTTCAGCGGCGACATCGACGCCAACGGGTTCGACGACGTCGTCTGGTACGGGCCCGGCACAGCCCCGGACTCGCTGTGGCTGTTCGACGGCGACGGTCGTGTGGGCGTCCCGATCTCCGTCGGCGGTAGCTACTCAGATCCACGTCTAGGTGACTGACGGGTGGGCGCGCGTCCGCGAAGAGGGCCTCCTGGCCAGGGAGAATGTGGTTGTCGAGAGCCACAGTCGCCGGGCACAGGAGGCCACTTCGCAGATGAGCGTACGCGT
>JBKPHE010000237.1:0-24968 GCA_046744485.1 Actinomycetota bacterium
GGGCACCATGGCCCGGATGGCGGCGTGGGTGAGCCGCACCAGCGCGGTGACGTTGACGGCGACCTCACGCGCCTCGGCGTCGATGTCGGCGTCGACGAACGGGCCGTAGGTGCCGAAGCCGGCGTTGTTGACCACGATGTCGATCGGCCTGTCGGCGTCGGAGACGCGGGCCTCCACCGCGGCGAGCGAGCCCGGGTCGGCCAGGTCCGCCGGCAGCACCTCGACGGCGACACCCCCGCCCGCGCCGCCTGCGTTTCCCAGGTCGTCGGCGAGCGCGTCGAGGCGCGCCCGGTCCCTGGCCACCACGACCAGGTCAGTGCGCTCGGCGGCCAGCGCCTCGGCGGCGCAGTCGTCGGCCGACTGCCACGGCATCCCCAAGGGACGCCGCGGCTCGACGCCAGCCCGCTCGTGGAACTCGGTGTGGGTGAAGCCCGGGAGCACGGTCGTGACGGTCACGCCGGTGCCGGCGAGCTCGCTGGACACGGCCTCGCCGAACATCGCCACGAAGCCCTTGGTGGCCCCATAGGTGGCATTGCCGGGGGTGGCCTGGAGCGCCGCCATCGACGCGATGTTCATGATCGCCCCGCGGGCCCGTGGAACCATGGCCCGCACCGCCGCGTGCGTGAGCCGCACCAGCGCGGTCACGTTGACCGCGATCTCCCGCGCTTCGGTGTCGATGTCGGCGTCGATGAACGGGCCGTAGGTGCCGAACCCGGCGTTGTTGACCACCAGGTCGATGGCCGCCTCCGCGTCGGCCACGCGGGCTTCGACCCCCGCCAGCGACGCCGCGTCGGCCAGGTCCGCCGGCAGCACCTCGACGGCGACACCGCCACCGGCGCGCCCCGCGTCGCTGAGCTCGGCGGCAAGAGCGTCGAGGCGGGCCCTGTCGCGGGCCACGACGACGAGGTCGGTGCCCTCGGCGGCGAGCTGACGGGCGAGCGCAGCGCCGATCCCCGAGGATGCCCCCGTGACCAGTGCAGTGCGCCACCCGGCCGACCGGGGCGAGGTATCGGACATGGCCGGGCAGCGTAGACCTCACCCGGGCAGCCAGCGGTGGCTGAACCTCGCGTCCGCGATCGGCCGCCACACCCGGCTGCGTCCCTCCTCGAGCAGGTGCACCGCCTCGAAGCGCACGTCGACGACGTAATCGGCCAGCGCAGCCACCGCCGCCGGGATGCGGACCGGGTCGAACTCGTCGGCCAGCGTGACGTGTGGGACGAACGCCCGCGTCAGGGGGCGCTCCAGCGGCGGGTGGAACATGCGACCGCGGAGCGCGTGCAGCGCGGCGACATCGCCGTGGACGCCCAGATAGACCACCGGTGTTGCCGGATGGAACGTCGTGGCCGGGCCGAGCCGCAGATCCAACGGGCGAGTTTGGGTCGCCGCGTGCCGGAGGAGGTCCAGCGCCGCCGGCATGTCGTCCTCCCGGACGTTCACCGGCGGTACGAGCGTGAGGTGGGCCGGGATGCGCCCGAGCGAACCGTCGCCCAGGGCCCGCCGGAGGCCGTCCACCTCGGTCGCCGCCGGCTCCGGCAGCAGCAGCACGACCCCCAACCGGCGCCGGGGCATCGGCGCGGTCCCTCAGCGCCTCTGGTGGGGCTGCGCCCCACACCCATCGCCCCCGGGCGAGCTGGCGCTCGCGCCGTCGGCCCGCCGTGCTCGCCTCGCTCGCACGTCAGCCTGCGGTGCAGGTCGACACGGGCTCGTCACCGGCGGCCCGCTGCTGCAGCCACTCGAAGGCGTCACTGACGGCGTCCGGCACCGCATCGACGTGACCCTGACCCTTCTCGTAGACCCGGCGCTCGACGACTTGGCCCTCGGTGCACATGCGCTGTACCAGGATCTGGCTGAGCGTGGCCGGCACGACGTCGTCGGCGGCGCTGTGCACGATCAGGATCGGGGTGTCGGTCGCCACGCGCCCGGGGTCGTTGGCGGCCTCCAGGGCGGCCCATGGCTCCACCTCGGTGAGCCCCGGCTTCAGGAGCTCGGCCTTGGGTGTGCCCGCGAAGTGCGCGATCACCTCTCTGACGCAGCCCTGGTCCACGTGCGGCAGCTCCGCCTCGCCGGCCGGGGTGAGCACCAGTCCGGGTTCGGCCTCGGGATAGGCGTCGGCGAAACCGGCGATGATCATGTAGAGGAACCCGGCGATCGGCAGCGATCCGGCAGCACCGAAGATGACAGGGAGCTCGGTGGCTGGTGCGCCGGCCACGGTGCCGACCAGGTCATAGTCAGGCGCCCAGTCAGCCGCCAGCTGGCCGGCCCACAGTGCACCGTGACCGCCTTGCGAGTACCCGAAGATCGAGAGCTGGTCGCCGGCCTCGGCATCGGGCAGCTCGCGGGCGGCGAGGGCGCCGTCGAGCACGCCCCGGCCCTCGCTCGCTCCCACCAGATAGGGATGGCGGCCCGGGGTGCCCAGCCCCTCGTAGTCGCTCAGTACCACCAGGTAGCCGGCATCGACGAACGGTCCCATGAGGGACAGCTCCGTGGCCACCGGATGCTTCGACGGGGCACACTCGTCGGCGATGCCGCTGGTCCCGTGGGCGATCGACAGCACCGGACGGCCTCCCGCCGGTCCCTCGCCGGGCGGCACCAGCGCCGTCCCGGTCACCACGATCGGCTCGCCCTCGAGCGACTCGGACACGTACATGATGCGCCAGGCGGCCGCCCCGCCCACGTCGAGGCCATCTACCGGCTGGTAGCGCACCAGCGTGCCATGCTCGTCGTCGGGCACCGGGTCGGGTGCGGCGTAGAAATCGCCGCCGTCGAATTCCTCGGATTGGCGAGCCGCGGCCGCCGCCGACTCGTCGTCGGCTGCGCCCGACTCATCCGAACCTCCGGATCCGCCCGACCCCCCGGAGCACGCCGCGATCAGGCTCGCGAGCACGAGCACCCCAACCGGACTCCGCATCCCCCCGGCCACGGCCGCCAGTTTTCCCGAGGCATTGCGTTCCGTCACATCGAGGGCGAGGCCGCGCCCGCGATGGGCGAGGATCAGGCGCCCCGGACGCCGCCGGCGGCGGCCATCCGCACGTGGGCGCGGCGGGCGGCGGCCTCGGCCTCGGCGTCGTCGGCCTGCCGGATCCGCTGCTCGGCCTCGTCGGCGGACCGCCGGGCCCGCTCGACGTCGATCTGGCTCCCCAGCTCGGCGACGTCCGACAGGATCGTCACCCGGTCGTTGGAGACCTCCACGAACCCGCCGTGCACGGCCACCACCTCGTCGCCCGACGACGACCTAATGGTGACCGTGGCGATGTCGAGCGCACCCACGAACAGGGCGTGCCCCGTGAGGAAGGCGAGCTCGCCGCCGCCGATCGTGCGCGCGATCACCATGTCGGCCTCGCCCGAGTAGAGGATGCGCTCGGGCGACACCACCTCGACGTGGAGAGTCACGGACGCAACCTACCGAAGGTCACTCGCCGCCGGTCCGCTGGCGCAGCTGGCCGGCCTTGCGGCGGGCGTCGTCGGCCCCACCGACGTTGAGGAACGCCTGCTCGGGCAGCTCGTCGAGGTCGCCGTTGACGAGCGCCTCGAACGACGCCACCGTCTCCTCCACGGGGGTGAAGATGCCCTCCAGGCCGGTGAAGTTCTGGGCCACGAACATGGGCTGCGACAGGAACCGCTGGATCTTGCGGGCGCGGGCCACCGTCACCTTGTCCTCCTCGGACAGCTCGTCGAGGCCGAGGATGGCGATGATGTCCTGCAGCTCCTTGTAGCGCTGCAGGATCTCCTGCACCCGCCGGGCCACGGCGTAGTGACGCTCCCCCACCACGTCGGGCTGGAGGATGGTCGACGTCGAGGCCAGCGGGTCCACCGCCGGGTAGATGCCGAGGGCGGCGATGTCGCGGGACAGCTCGGTGGTGGCGTCGAGGTGCGTGAACGTCGTGAACGGCGCCGGGTCGGTGTAGTCGTCGGCGGGCACGTAGACGGCCTGGAGCGAGGTGATCGAGCGGCCCCGGGTGGACGTGATGCGCTCCTGCAGCTCGCCCATCTCGTCGGCCAGCGTGGGCTGATAGCCCACGGCCGAGGGCATGCGGCCGAGCAGCGTCGACACCTCGGAACCCGCCTGCACGAAGCGGAAGATGTTGTCGATGAACAGCAGGACGTCCTGGCCCTTCACGTCGCGGAAGTACTCGGCGATGGTGAGCGCCGAGAGGCCGACGCGCAGGCGCACACCCGGCGGCTCGTCCATCTGACCGAACACCAGCGCCGCCTTCTCGAGAACGCCGGTCTCCTTCATCTCCAGGTAGAGGTCGGTGCCCTCGCGGGTGCGCTCGCCCACCCCGCCGAACACCGACACGCCGCCGAACTGCTCGGCGACACGGCGGATCATCTCCTGGATGAGCACGGTCTTGCCCACGCCGGCGCCGCCGAACAGGCCGATCTTGCCGCCCCGCAGGTAGGGCGTCAGCAGGTCGATGACCTTGATGCCGGTCTCGAAGACCTCCCTTTTGGGCTCGAGGGCGTCGAACTCAGGTGCCTCGCGGTGGATGTCCCAGTGGTCCTCGATCTGCGAGGCGTCGAGCTCGGGAACGTCGAGCGGCTCGCCGATCACGTTGGTCACGTGCCCGAGGACGCCGTCCCCCACCGGCATGGTCAGCCCGGTGCCGAGGTTGCGCACGGGCGTGCCCCGGGTGAGGCCGTCCGTGGGCCGGAGGCAGATGGCCCGCACCCGCGACTCGCCGATCTGCTGGGCCACCTCGGACCGTACGGGTATGTCCTGGCCGTCGACGGTGACGGTCATCTCGAGCGCGGTGTTGATGGCGGGCACGGCGTCGGGCGGGAACTCGACGTCGACGACCGGGCCGGCGATGGCGACGACACGGCCGTCATTGAGCGTCGCCCCGGTGTCGGTGTCGGTGTCGGTGACGGTCATTTCCTGCGCTCCTAGGTGCCCTACTGGCGGGAGGATTCGAGGTGGTCGGACAAGACGTCGGCGGACATGAGCGCGTGGTCGACCAACAGATCGCTCCCGTCCGCCTTGGCGCCACGCATAGCCTCGGCGCCGCCGACGATCTCCATGATCTCGGTGGTGATGGCGTCCTGGCGGGCCCGGTTCATGGCCCGGGTGTAGCGGGTGATCAGGTCATCGGCGTTGTCGGTGGCCGACTTCATGGCCCGCTGCTGCGCGGCGAAGAAGGATGCCGCCCCGTCGAGCAGCGCGGCGAAGAGCCGGGCCTCCGCGTAGCGGGGCAGCAGCCGGTCGAGGATCTCCTGGGGGTCGGGCTCGAACTCGTAGTCGGCGTGCGGGCCCTCCGCGGCCCGCTCGAGCATCGACCGGTCGAGGGGCATGAACCGCCGGATGACCACCCGCTGCGAGGCCACCGACAGGAACTGCGTGTAGGCCAGCTCGACCAGGTCGTACTCGCCCTCCTCGAAGCGGGTGGCCACGTGTTCAGCGATCCGCCGGGCGTCCTCGTAGGTGGGCTGGTCGGTGAAGCCCTCGAAGTTGGCGTCGATGTCCCAGCCCCGGAAGCGGAAATACGACGTGGCCTTCTTGCCCACGGTGACGAGCCGGGTCTGGCGGCCCTGCCCCCGCTGGCGCTGCATCGAGCGCTCGGCGGCGCGGATCACCGTGCTGTTGTACGCGCCGCACAGGCCGCGGTCGGGGGCCACGACCACGTAGGCCACGGTCCGCACCTCGTCGCGCTCGGCGAGCAGCGGCGAGTCGCCGCCGGCACCGGCCGTTGCCAGGTTGCGGATGACCTCGGTGATCTGCTCGCTGTAGGGCCGCGCGGCGGCCACGCGCTGCTGCGCCTTGGCGATGCGGCTGGTGGCGATGAGCTCCATCGCCTTGGTGATCTTCATGGTCGCCTGCACCGAGCGGATCCGCCGACGCAGCGCCCGTTCCTGGCCGCCGGGCATGACTAGCGGTCGCCCTCCTCCTCGGCCGACTCGGTCGCCTCTCCTCCACCGTCTCCCGAGGCCGCGCCGGCGGTCGGCCCGGCCGCCTCCTCGGCCCCGGACGGGGCGGCAGCCGGAGCGCCTGCGTCGTCGGCGGCCTGCTCCCACGAAAACTCCTCGGCGAACTGCTTGATCGCGGCCGTGAACGCCTCGACGTCGGGGATCTCGCCCTCCGTGCGGATGGCGTCGAGGATGTCGGCGTGGCGGCTGCGGAACCACTCGAGCAGCTCGTCCTCGAACCGGTGCACCTCGCTCACCGGCACGGGGTCGAGGAAGCCGTTGGTGGCGGCATAGAGCGAGACCACCTGCTCCTCGACGCGCATTGGGCTGTTGAGCGGCTGCTTGAGCAGCTCGACCAGCCGGTACCCGCGGTCGAGCTGCGCCTGGGACACCTTGTCGAGCTCGGACCCGAAGGCCGCGAACGACTCGAGCTCACGGAACTGCGACAGGTCGCCCTTGAGCGTGCCCACCGCAGTCTTCATGGCCTTGATCTGGGCGTTGCCGCCGACCCGGGACACCGACAGGCCGGTGTCGAACGCGGGGCGGACACCGGACTTGAACAGGTCGTCCTGCAGGTAGATCTGGCCGTCGGTGATCGATATCACGTTGGTGGGGATGTACGCGGAGATGTCGCCAGCCTTGGTCTCGATGACCGGCAGCGCGGTCAACGAGCCGGCGCCCTTGTCCTCCGAGAGCTTGGCGGCGCGTTCGAGCAGGCGGCTGTGCAGGTAGAACACGTCGCCGGGGTAGGCCTCGCGGCCCGGCGGCCGGCGCAGCAGCAGCGAGATCTGCCGGTAGGCCTCGGCCTGCTTGGACAGGTCGTCGTAGATCACCAGGGCGTGCTCGCGGTTTTCCATCCAGTGCTGGCCCATGGCGCAGCCGGCGTAGGGCGCCAGGTACTTGAACGGCGAGGGGTCGGAGGCACCGGCCACCACCACGACCGTGTAGTCGAGGGCGCCGTGCTGCTCCAGGGTCGACACGGTGTTGGCGACCGTCGACTCCTTCTGGCCGATGGCCACGTAGATGCACTTCACGCCCAGGCCGCGCTGATTGATGATCGTGTCGATGGCGATGGTGGTCTTGCCGGTCTTGCGGTCACCGATGAGCAGCTCGCGCTGGCCCCGGCCGATCGGCGTCATGGCGTCGATGGCCTTGATGCCGGTCTGTAACGGCTCGTGCACCGGCTGGCGGCCCATGATGCCGGGGGCCTGGATCTCCATGCGGCGGTCCTCGACGCCGACCAGCGCACCCTTGCCGTCGATGGGGTTGCCCAGCGCATCGACCACCCGGCCGAGCAGGCCGTCGCCGACCGGCACCGACAGGATGCGCCCGGTGGCCTTGACCGGCTCGCCCTCCCTGACCTCCGAGGCGTCGCCCAGCACCACGCAGCCGATCGACTCCTCGTCGAGGTTCAGGGCCAGACCCAGCACGCCGCTCTCGAACTCCAGCAGCTCGTTGACGGCAGCATCGGGCAGGCCCGACAGCGTGGCAATGCCGTCGCCCACCTCGGTGACGCGCCCGACCTGCGCGGTCTCGACCCCGGGCTTGAAGTCCTCGAGGTTCCTGCGGAGCGCTTCGGCGATGTCGTCGGTGTTGATGGTCAGCTCTGCCATCGGTGTCGTCCTCGCGTCCTAGAAATTCGGTCGGTACTCACGTGGCACTTGGCGGTCGGTGCTGTGTGGCCGCGAGGCCTCGCTGTGTGGCCCGGGCCCACGCTGCAAATCCAGTACTGTTCTGTGCCCTCTTGCATGCCTCATCGCTCGGCCTCTCAGAGTGCGTTCTTCAGCTGGTCGAGCCGGCGACGCACCGACCCGTCGATGACGGTGTCCCCCACCTGCGCCACGATGCCGCCCAGCACCGAAGGGTCCACCACCACCTTGACCTCGACCTGCTTGCCCGTGGCGTCCTCGAGGGCCTTGGCCAGCCGGTCGCGCTGGTCGTCGGTGAGCGGCACCGCCGAGCGCACCTCGGCGACCTCCTTGTTGGCCTCGGCCGCGCTCATCTCCACGAGGCGCTTGATGATCGTGGGCAGCTGCCGGGCCCGGCCGGTGCCGACCACCATCGACACCAGGGCCACGGTGGTGGAGGACGCCTTCCCGCCCAGCAGGTCCTCCACGATCTGTTGGCGCCGGGCCGCGGGGATGCTGGCGTCGGTGAGCGCGTTCCGCAGCTCGTCGTTGCCCTGAAGGGTCTGCGAGAAGCGGAACAGCTCGTCCTCGACCTCGCCGAGGGTCCCCTCGGCTCGGGCCACCCCGAAGAGGGCCTCGGCGTAGGCGAGCGTGCGGTCGTCTGCCATCTCGGCGTTGCTCCTAGGAGGGAGTGGTGGCGCCCGCCCTCACGAACCCTGCGCCGCCACCTGGTTGATGTAGTCCTCGATCAGCTGGGTCTGCGTGGCCTCGTCCAGGCTGCGCTGGACCACGGTCTCGGCGGCGCCGATGGCGAGCTGCGCCACCTCGCCCCGCAGGTCGGACACGGCCTGGGCCTTGGCCGACTCGATGTCGGCCACGGCGCGCGCCCGCAGCTCGGCCAGCTCGGTCTGGAGGCGGGTCTCCTGGTCGCGCTTGATGCGGTCGGCGGCCTGGCGCGCCTCCTCGATGATCCGTCCGGCCTCGGCCCGGGCGTCGTTGAGCTGGGCCCGGTACTCGGCCAGGACCTGCTCGGCCTCGCCCTTGGCCGTCTCGGCGGCCTGCAGGTCGGAGCGGATCCGCTCGGTCCGGTTCTCCATCATCTTCCTGACCTGCGGGTAGGCGAACTTGTAGAGCAGGAACAGCAGGGCTGCGAAGCTGATGGAGCCCCACACCAGTTCGTCGGTCGCCGGCAGGATCGGGTTCGGCGCCTCCTGGCAGGCCTCGGGGTCGTCCGCCTCCTCGGCCAGGTGGATGCACTCCTCGGTGTCCTCGGAGAGCTGTGGCTCATCGCCCTCCTGCGCGCCCGCCGGGGACGCCCAGACCAGCAGCCCGCCCAGCGCGAGTAGCAGGGTTGCCAAGAGTGTGCGGGTGCGCACGACGGCCTCCTCAGCCGGAGATGATGAAGGACAGGACGAAGCCGAACAGGGCCAGGGCTTCGGTGAAAGCGATGCCGAGGAACATGGTGGTGCGCACCATGCCCGCGGCCTCGGGCTGGCGGGCCATGGCGGTGATGGCGTTGCCGACCACCAGGCCGATGCCGATGCCGGGGCCGATGGCGGCGCCGCCGTAGACGATGCCTCGGCCGACGGCGGTCAGGCCCGCCTCGAGTTCGCCCGGATCCTGTTGGGCTAGGACGTGAAGCACGGATTCGTCTCCTTGGTTTGTGCTCAGTGCTCGGGGTGCATGGAGCTGTCGATGTACACGGCAGCGAGAATGGTGAAGATGTAGGCCTGCAGGAACGCCACCAGCAGCTCGAACCCCATCAGGAAGATGAGCAGCGCCAGGGGCAGCGCCCCGCCGAGGATGGTCGATGCGAACAGCGCCTGCGTGATGACGGCGAAGGTCACCAGCAGCAGGTGCCCAGCGAGCATGTTGGCGAAGAGCCGGACCGCCAGCGCGAAGGGCCGCGTGATGAGGATCCCCAGCAGCTCGATGAACGCCACCAGCGGCAAGATCGCCTTGGGGACGCCCGGTGGGACGGCGGCATTCTTGAAGTAGCCGAAGAACCCCTGATGCCTGATGCCGGTGATGATGTAGACGAACCACACGACGATCGCCATGAACATCGGCAGGGCCATCCGGGCGTTCACCGGCATCTGCACCGCCGGGATCAGCTCCCAGAGATTGCAGACGAAGACGAACGTGAACAGGGTGAGCAGGAACGGCATGTAGCCGCGGCCGTCGGGCCCGATCGTCTGCATGACGATCTGGTCCTCCACGAACTCGACCGTGCTCTCGGCGACGTTCTGGACGCCGGTGGGCACCAGCTTGGGTTCACGCGTGGCGACGTAGAACAGCCCGAACACGATGGCCACCGAGAGCCACATCAACAGCACGACCTTGTTGACGCCGAAGACGTCGCCACCGAAGAGCGTGGGCCACTCGATGACGTGGCTGATCGGCGGGAACTCCAACCCGAGGATCACCGGTGCACTGCCTCCTTGGGTCCCGGCTTGAGGGCCGGAAAGGCGAGGGACGCGGACACGTAGCGCAGCTCCCAGAAGAGGAGCCCGAGGTGGGTGACCAGCACGGTGACGCCAAGGGCGACGAGGTCGATCCAGGGCTCGTCCTTGACCAGCAGCAGGACGACGGTGACCAGCCCCATCCGCACGGCGAAACCGCCGAGCGCGACCGCCATGAGCAGGTTCAGCGAGCGGCGCGCGGCCCAGGACAGGGCGACAGCGGCCAGCACGAGGTTGACCAGCACGAGCGCGATCGCCACAGCGGCCGAGGACGCCCCGACGGTGCCCCAGATGGCGGTGGCCGCGATCACGACGAGGGGGGCGAACCACAGGCCCCGCCTGAGCATGTCGAACGCCAGCTCGCGCTCGGGGTCCCCCGAAGCGTCGGGCACCGGCGCCCGCACGTCGGCGGCGGTGGGCCTCACTGCCCCGGCTCCTCCGGCTCGGTGGCCCGTCCCAGGCCCGCGACCCGCGCCTGCTGGTCGCGCATTCGGGCGTCGTAGAGGACGAAGTGCTTCCAGATCTCGTAGCAGACCGTGAAGAGGAACAGCACCAGGAGGAACAGCGGCGCGGTGCCGAGCCAGACGTCCAGCCGCCAACCGATCAGGGCGAGCAACGCCGGGGTCACCGACAGCTCGAACGCCGTCGACAACGCGTCCCCGGCGCCTCGGTTCAACTCACGCCTGGCGGACAGATCGGCCACCCCTCGCTCCCTTGCATCGCGGGCCCCCTCACAAAGTTGCGCTCCAGGACCTTGTGAATTGATTCCCAATCTACCGGACACGGTCTATCCCCGGGCAAATCAAGGATCCGCAGGGGACGGCGCGGCAGGTTAGCAACCTCGCGAGTCAGGCTTGCCACCCGGCAAACTTCGTCTCGGTGCCCCGACTCCGCCCCTACCGAGCCGGCGACCACGACGCCGTCTACGACATCTGCGTCCGCACCGGCGCGGCCGGCAGGGACGCCACCCATCTGCTTCGGGACCCCGCCCTCCTGGGACACGTCTACGCCGGCCCCTACCTGGCGCTCGCCCCCCACCTGGCCTTCGTGGTCGAGGACGAGGACGGGCTGGCCGGCTACATCCTGGGCGCCGCCGACACGGCCGAGTTCGAGGATCGCCTCGAGCGCGAGTGGTGGCCCGAGCTGCGGCGCCGCTACCCGACGTATCGAACCGACGGCGACGCCGACTTCGACGATCAGCTGATCGCCCGCATGCACTCACCCGCGCGGACGCCGGCAGACCTGGTGGCGACCTATCCCTCCCACCTCCACATCGACCTGCTGCCGCGGTTGCAGGGACAGGGCTGGGGCCGGCGGCTGATCGGCACGCTGGTCGAACGGCTGCGCGCCGCCGGGTCACACGGCGTCCACCTCGGGGTCGCCACCGACAACACCGACGCCCGGGCGTTCTACCGCGTCGTCGGCTTCACGGAGCTGGACGACGACGGGGTGGCCGTCACGTTCGTGATGACGTTGTGACCGACCCCCCCAGCCTTTTCTTCGCGGGATCGGTCGCTCCCGAAGCCAATCCCGCGAAGAAAACGCGAGACTCCGGCCGTGCCCACCGACCTCCTCGCCGGCCACGCCCAGAACACGCCCGACCGCGTCGCCATCATCGACGGCGCCACGTCGACGACCTACGACGAGCTCAATCGCACCGTCAACCGCCTGGCCAACGGGCTCCTGGCGCTGGGCGTGCAGCCGGGCGACCGGGCCGTGTGGTGCGGTCCCAACAGCGTCCCGGTCCTGACGTTCCTCCACGCCGCCCGCAAGATCGGGCTGGTGGCGGTACCCCTGGCGTACCGGTTCACCGCCGAGGAGATGGAGTACGTCATCGACAACAGCGACGCGGTGCTCGTGATCGTGGACGCCGAGCAAGCCGACCGGGTGGCGGCCGTGCGCGCGCGGCTCCCCAAGGTCCGCAACGTGGTCGTGTTCGGCGGTCCGCCCTTCGAGGGCGCACTGGGTTGGGACGGGGTGCTGGCCGGTGCCGCCGGCGACGACGGCCAGGGCGTGGATGCCGAGCCGCCAACCGTGGGTGACGCCACCGCCGGGGCCACGATGATCTACACCTCGGGCACCACCGGCAAGCCCAAGGGGGCGCTGCGCACGTCGACCGACCCTGCCCTGGTCATGGCGCTGCTCCAGGAGCTGCGGCTACGTCCCGGCGCGGAGGTCCACATCACCTCCGGCCCCCTCTACCACTCGGGCCCACTCGCCTGGGCGGTCCTCACCCACACTCTGGGCGGCACCATCGTGCTGCTGCGGCACTTCGATGCCGAGCGCTGGATCGATCTGGTGCGCCAGCATCGGGTCACCAACACGTTCTCGGCGCCCACGCAGCTCAAGCGCATCGTGTCGCTGCCGGACGAGGTCCTGGCGCGTGCCGACCTCTCGTCCATGCGGTCGCTCGTCGCCAACGCCGCGCCGGTCCCCTACGCGCTGAAGCAGGAGGTCATCGCCAAGCTGGGCGACGGCTTCCTGTTCGAGGTCTACGGCTCGACCGAGCTGGGCGTCGACACGATCCTGCCGCCCGAGGACCAGTTGCGGAAGCCGGGCTCGTGCGGCCGGCCCTACGGCACCGTGCAGGTCAAGATCGTGGGTCCGGACGGCCAGGAGCTGCCCGTCGGGGAACCTGGCGAGTTGTTCATCCGCAGCACCCTGGCGCTCGACGGCTACCACCGCACGACCGAGCCCATCAGCGACCGGGACGGCTGGAAGTCGGTGGGCGACATCGCGTACGTCGACGACGAGGGCTACGTCTACATCTGCGACCGCAAGAACGACATGATCATCAGCGGCGGGATGAACATCTACCCGGCGGAGATCGAGGCGGTGCTGCACGCGCATCCCGACGTCATGGACGCCGCGGTGTTCGGGGTCCCGTCCGACGAGTGGGGCGAATCGGTCCACGCCGTGGTCCAGCCCAAGGCCGGGCACACCGTCGACCTCGGCGACCTCGAGGCCCATGCCGTCGAGCACCTCGCCGGCTACAAGCGGCCCCGGTCCTGGGAGATCCGGGACGAGTTGCCGCGCACCGAGTCGGGCAAGCTCCTCAAGCGGCTCCTGCGCGACGAGCACTGGCAAGAGCGCGCCACCAAGGTCTGAGCCCCGGACGCGAGCCGACGCGGACCGGCCCCCGAGGACTCGCGGCAACAGCGACCAGGCCGGTTCTCAGCGCCTCCGGAACCCGCCGCCGGATCCTATGGCCTCGCGGGACGCGTGAGCGGGGCGACGGCGAGCAGCATCTGCCGCCTCCTCGGCGTCGCCGTTGCGCTTGGCCACCATCCCGGGACCGAAGATGGTGTAGAGGAACAGCGCCAATGCCACCACGCCGAGCGGCACGAACGACTCCCCCTTGCCGGTGTAGACGGGGATGAGCACGAGCGCCGACAACAGGCCCGTCCACGCCCACAGCACCAGCACTGTCCGGCGGTGCCCGTGTCCCAGGCGCAGGAGCCGGTGGTGGAGGTGGCCCTTGTCCGCGATGGTGAGGCCGGCCCGACCCTTGGCCCGCCGCAACAACGCCCAAGCGGTGTCGAGTATGGGCACGCCCAGGATGACCAGCGGCAGGAACAGCGGGGCGAAGAAGAAGAACGTCTGCCCCCGCACCTCGGCGTCGGTGTTGCCGCCGATGGCGATGGTGGCCGCGGCCATGAGCACCCCGAGGCTGAGTGCCCCGGCGTCGCCCATGAACAGCTTGGCCGGGTGGAAGTTCCACGGGAGGTACCCCACGCAGGCGCCCAGCACGCAGGCGGCGATCAGGGCGCCCAAGTTGTCGTCGCGGATGATGGCGTCGTTGTTGTCGAGGAACTCGGCGAACATCAGGATCGCCCCGGCCGCGATCGCCACCACGCCGGCCGCCAGCCCGTCGAGCCCGTCGATGAGGTTGACGGCCATGGCCATGCCCACCACCCAGAGCACGGTGATCAGCGTGGCGAGGTCGGGTGGGAGCGCCACCAGCCCGACGAAGGGAATGCGGAAGAACACGATCGTCAGGCCGGCGATGGCGAGGACGCTGCCTGCCAGCACCGACCCTGCCGTCTTGGCCGGTGCCGACACCTCGCGCAGGTCGTCGAGCTGCCCGACGACGTAGATCGTCACGACCGCCAGGACAACGCCCAAGGGCTGGGCGATGGTGCGGAAGGTGGCAGCGAACTGCCCGCTCATCCATGCGACGGCGAAGCCCACCAGCACGCCGGCCACGATCCCGGCGCCCCCCAGCACCGGCGTCGGGTGGGTGTGCATGCGGCGGGCATCGGGGTAGGCGACGGCGCCAATGCGGAACGACAGGTTCCGCAGCAGCGGCATCGACGCGCAGCTGACGACGAAGGCAGCCCCGATCACGATGATGTAGCCGATCATCGCTGCTCTTTCGGCGAGGTCAATCGGGGTAGGGGGCGAACTTGGAGCAGAGCGCGAGGACCTCGTCGCGGATCGCGGCGATGGCGCCCTCGTCCTCGCGGTGGGTGAGCACCTGGTGGATGAGCGAGGCGACCTGGGCCATCTCGGGCGCCCGCATGCCCTGGGTGGTGACCGCCGGCGTGCCGATGCGCAGGCCGCTGGTGATGTAGGGCGGCCGGGGATCGTCCGGCACGGTGTTCTCGTTGAGGCTGATCCCGGCCCGGTCGAGGGCCAGGCGGGCCTTCTTGCCGGACAGATCGGCGTCGAAGCTCCGCAGGTCGACGAGCATGAGGTGGGTGTCGGTGCCACCCGACACGAGGCGCAGGCCCGCACCCGACAGCCCCTCGGCCAGCGCCGCGGCGTTGGCGACGATGTCGCGGGCGTAGCCGGCGAACTCCGGCTGGGCGGCCTCGTGGAACGCGACCGCCTTGGCGGCGATCACATGGTCGAGCGGTCCCCCCTGCAGCCCGGGGAAGACCGCCTTGTCGATCTTCTCGGCCAGCTCGGCGCGCGTCAGGATCGCCCCCGCACGCGGCCCGCGCAGCGTCTTGTGGGTGGTGAACGTGACGATGTCGGCGTGCGGCGTCGGGTTCGGGTGGACGCCGCCGGCGATGAGCCCCGCGACATGGGCGGCGTCGAACATGAACAGCGCGCCGGCCTCGTCCGCGATCTGGCGGAACGGCTCGGGGTCGATGATGCGCGGGTACGCGGTCGCGCCGGTGACGATGAGCTTGGGGTTGTGCTCGAGCGCCAGGTCGCGCACCTGGTCGAGATCGATGCGCTCGTCGCTCGGTGTCACGCCGTACGACACGAAGTGGTAGAGCCGGCCGCTGGCGTTCACCGGTGAGCCGTGGGTGAGGTGGCCGCCCTGGTCGAGCCGCAGCCCGAGGACCGTGTCACCGGGCTCGAGCAGGCCCATGTACACGGCCATGTTGGCGTTGGCCCCCGAGTGGGGTTGCACGTTGGCGTGCTCCGCCCCGAACAGCGCCTTGGCGCGCTCGCGGGCGAGGTCCTCCACCTGGTCGATGATCTCGTTGCCGCCGTAGTAGCGCTTGGTGGGATAGCCCTCGCTGTACTTGTTGGTGAGCACCGAGCCGGTGGCGCGCAGCACGGCAGGGGACGTGAAGTTCTCGCTCGCGATGAGCTGCAGCGTGGTGTTCTGGCGTTCGACCTCGCGCTCGATCAGGCCGAACAGCTCGTCGTCGGGGACGGTGGGCCAACCCATGCTCATGCCTCTTCGATCTCGGCAATCTGGGCGATACGTCGCTCGTGACGGCCGCCCTCGAACGGCGTCGTGAGCCACAGTGTCAGAATCTCGTCGGCGAGCTGTGAGGCGACGATCCGCGCGCCGATCGACAGGACGTTGGCGTCGTTGTGCTCGCGTGACATCCGTGCCGTGTAGAGATCGTTGCACAGCGCTGCGCGCACCCCGCGGATCTTGTTGGCCGTGATCTGCTCGCCCTGGCCCGATCCTCCCAGCACGATGCCCCGGTCGGCCTCGCCCTTGACCACGGCGCGCGCCACAGCGGCGCAAATGGGCGGGTAGTCGACCGGTTCCTCGCTGTCGGTGCCCAGGTCGTCGACCTCGTGGCCGAGGGAGATCAGCGTCTCGCTCAGGTGCCCCTTGAGGGCGAACCCGGCATGGTCGGAACCGATGGCGACTCGCACGTCACGCCCCTCTCGTCGCATATCCGACCTCGCCGTCCACGGGGCGTGAGGGCACAGCGCTGGCATCGGCCTCGGACCGTGTCGGCCCGCCGATCATCAACGCCACCAACCGCCGGCAGAGGACGTCCAGCTCGTGGGCCGTCGCGTCGTAATGCGCCCGGGACCGACCTACCGGATCGGGGATGTCGTCCTCGTGATCCTCGCCCATGAGATCGGCGCCGCGCCGGCCGGCGGCGACGTGGGCCAACCAGTCAGACACGGTCTCGTCCGGGCGGCGGGGACCGGTCGCCTCGCCCCGCCTCACCAACTCCTTGAGCGTGAAGGTGTGCTCGATGTCGGCTCCGTAGCCGGCGACCGCCTCGCGCACATGCTCCCGAGCCATGCCGATGATCAGCGGCGTCGACCGGACCATCTCGGGGTCGATCGTCCGGCTGACGTGGCGGCTGATGTCGATGCCGCGGGCGGCCATGGCCGCGATGGCGTTGTGCGTGGCGGGCGCGCCACCCGGCAACAGCCCGGCGGAGCCGATGTCGGCGCGGCCGCCGTTGTCGGTGAGCAGCGTGCGCAACATGCCCTCCGCCATGGCGGAACGGCACTGGTTGGCGCTGCAGACGAGGAGAACGTCGATGGTGGGAGTGTAGACAGGGGCCGATGGCACTCGACCCGCGCACCCCGGTCGTCGCGGGCGTCGGACAGTGGAGCAACCGCGTGGACCGCGGCGAACCGGCCGTGGAGCCAGCCGACATGATGGCCGAGGCGTTGCGCCGGGCCGCCGACGACAGCGGTGCCGGTGCCCGGGCCCTGGTTGGTGCCGATGCCGTCCGAGTGTCCCGGTCGTTGTCGCGTCACTATCGCAACCCGGCACGCCTCGTGGCCGAGCAAGTCGGGGCGACACCCCGCGACGAGGCAGTCACCCCCATAGGTGGCAACGAGCCGCAGGGGCTGGTGGCGCAGGCCGGCCGCGACATCGCGGCCGGCGACGCCGACATCGTGCTGATCTGCGGCGCTGAGGCCTGGCGGACCCGTTCGGCGATCCCACGCGACCAGCGCGAGCGGCTCGGCTGGACGACGCAGGACGACACGGTGCCGCCGGCGCGTCAGACGGCCCCCGACTTCCAGCTCAACCACCCGGCGGAGATCGCACGCCAGGTGTTCGCTCCGTCCCAGGTCTACGCCCTGTTCGAGCAGGCCCTTCGGGCTGCAGCGGGACGATCGATCGGCGAGCACCTGGTGCGTGTCAGCGAGTTGTGGGCCCAGTTCAACGCTGTGGCCGTCGCGAATCCCCACGCCTGGATCCGCGAGCCGCTGACCGCCGACCAGATCCGCACCCCGACGACCGACAACCGCTGGATCTGGTGGCCCTACACCAAGCTCATGAACGCCAACAGTGCGGTCGAGCAGTCGGCGGCGCTGATCGTGTGCTCGGCGGCCAGCGCCACGGCGCTGGGCGTGCCCCGCGACCGGTGGGTGTTCCCGCGGGCGGCGACCCAAGCGCACGACACCTACATCGTCTCGCACCGCCGCGACCTGCACTCGGCGCCGGCGCTGCGGGCCGCAGCGCGCGAACTGCTGGCGCTGGCCGGCACGGCGGTCGACGAGCTCGCGCACGTCGACCTCTACTCGTGCTTCCCGTCCGCCGTGGAGGTGGCCGCCGGCGAGATCGGGCTCGGGCTCGACCGGCAGCTGACCGTCACCGGCGGGCTGTCGTTCGCGGGCGGTCCCTGGAACAACTACGGCACCCACGCGATCGCGACCTTGGCGGGGGTGCTCCGGGCGAACCCCGGCAGCCTCGGGCTGGTGACCGGCGTCGGTGGCTACCTGACGAAGCACACCCTCGGGCTCTACTCGACGGAACCACCGTCGGACGGCTTCCGCTGGGCGGATGCGCAGGAACGGGCGGAGTCGACGCCGGGCCGTGAGCTGGCCGAGGTGGTGGACGGCACGGCCACCGTCGAGTCATGGGTTGTCCAGCACGGCCGCGACGGCGATGCCGAGCGGGTGCTGGCGGCCTGCCTGCTCGACGACGGTCGGCGCGCGTGGGCGTCATCGGACGAGGCCGACACCGTGGCGGAGATGCGAGCCGGCGCCGAGCAGGTCGGCCGCGTCGTCAAGATCGGCCCCGACGGCGCGCTGATCCTCTGATCCGGAGGCCGCGAGCAGGCGAGGCAGACGGGCCCTATTGCCTCGAGAGCCTCGGCGCGGAGTCCATGGCGGCGGGATCGCCGTTGGTGCTCGACGGCTCGAGGGCGGGTGGGCGGATCCGCACCTCGGTGATGGCGCGCCCGTCAACGGCGAGGACCTCGATGCTGCGCCCTGCCACGGTCACACGGTCGCCCGGCGCCTCGGGGACCCGGCCCAGCACGTCGAGCACCAGGCCGGCCACGGTCGCGTACGGCCCCTCGGGCATGTCGTCGACGCCCACGTCCTCCAGGTCGTGCATGGGGAACCGTCCGGGCAGCACCAGCGATCCGTCGGGCTCGCGGCGGACCCCGACGACGTCGCGATCGGTCTCGTCGTAGATCTCGCCCACCAGCTCCTCGAGCAGGTCCTCCACAGTGATGATGCCGGCGGCGGCGCCGTGCTCGTCCACCACCAGTGCGAGCTGCAGCCGGCGGACCTGCATCTCGTGGAGCACGTCGAGCACCCCTGCGGTCTCCGGGAACGCGGCCAGCTCGCCCGTCACCTCGCGTACCGGGCGGTCGCCCGGGCCGAGGAGGTCGCGCAGGTGGACCATGCCGACGACTTCGTCGAGGTTCCCGTCGTGCGCCACCGGCGCCCGGGAGTGACCGCTGCCGGCCAGCGCCCGGAGCGCGTCGGCCACGGGCTGGTCCGCCTCCAGCACGAACACGTCGGGGCGCGGGCGCAGCACCTCGTCGAGCGTGCGCTCGGAGATCTCGAACGCCCCGTCGATGATCAGCCGCTGCTTGGCGGTGAACGACGCCTGGGTGCCGACCAGCTCCCGCAGCTCGGCCTCGGTGACCTCCTCGCGCTGGACCGACGGATCGCCTCCCATGATGCGGACGACGATGTCCGTCGACCGCGACAGCAGCCACACCACGGGCCGGGTCAGCTTCGCCATGCCCGACAACAGGCGCGCCGCCAGCAGCGCCCAGCGCTCGGCCCGCTGCATGGCCACCCGCTTGGGTGCCAGCTCGCCGATCACCAGAGTGGCGTACGCCAACACCAGCGTGACCACGACGATCGACACGGCGCGGGCGGCACCACCGAGGAACCCGAGCGGGCCCTCGAGTGGCTCGGCCAGTGACACGGCGGCCGCCGCCGACGCCAGGAAGCCGGCCAGCGTGATGCCGATCTGGATGGTGGCCAGGAAGCGGTTCGGATCACGCGCCAGGCGAGCGACCAGCGCTCCCGTCGACGAGCGCTGCTCGAGCTGCTGCAGCTGGCCCTCGCGCAGCGACACGAGTGCCATCTCCGTGCCCGAGAAGGCGGCGTTGAGCAGCACCAACACGAACACCAGCCCGAGCTGCAGCCAGTGCCCGCTCACGACGAGCTCTCGGTTGGGCCAGGCGTCGAGCCCGATGGAGGGTCTGATGGGTGCTTCACAGTGCCTTGATCAGGCTAACGAATCGGAGCCGTCCACCGGCCGGAAGCCGGCGCCCTCGCGCAGGGCCCGACGCACCTGGACCGGGTCGTCGAGGTCGACGGTGTTGGGGTCGACGCCCAGCTCGGTCAGGTGATCGCGGAGCAGCTCGTGGCTCGACCGCACGATCGCCTCGGGTGGGGGCGAGAACTCATCCGGCGGGATGGGGTCGTCCATGACGACGTCGGTGAGCTCGGTCCTCGAGCATGGCTGGCCCTCGAGAAACCCCTCGTGTCGGAGCACGATGCCGGTCCGGGCCTCGAACCAGAAACGGTGCTCGACCCCGAGGAACTCCTCGGGCAGCCGCGACGCGGCCGCAATGAGTGCTGCTGGTTCCGTGGTGCCGGCCACGCCACCGAGCGGTCGGGGGTAGGCATCGACCGTCCAGCAGAAGCACCCGGCGCGCTCGTCGGGCTCGGGATCGCCGACGTCGAGCCACCCCAGCATCGGCCCGGGATAGAGGCAGGCTCCTATGGGACCGGCGTCGTGGAGCGCCGCCCGGGTCGAGTCACGCTCGGTCACCAGCGACCCGGTGCCGACCCAGCTCTGGTGGCCGTCGCTCACGGCGATGTGGCCGCGCCCGACGACCCGCCAGCGGTCGGGCAGCGCGACCAGGACGTACGCCAGGGACTCGTCGACGCCGGCCGGGCCGTCCTTGCCGGGGTCGCCGGTGTCCCCACCCTTCTCGGTGAGCGGCCGGGGAACGGGGCCGTCGCCGCCGAGGCCGGACAGGTGGGCCAGGTGCTCGTGCACGGCCGCCACCAGCCGCAGGTCGACCCAGCGTGTCAGCGCCGCCTCGATGGTGCGCAGCGGTCCCGGTGCGGCCCCCACCAGCGCCAGAAGGTCCCCCCGACTCATCATCGGCGGGGACAGTACGTCATCCGCGGGCCGCGGCCGTGACCTCGGCCAGGGGGATCGGACCTTCGCGGAGCACCTTCCACGCCGTACGCGTGACCGCGACGACGGTCGACGGCGGCGCCTCGCATCGTCCGCCGTCGAGCACCAGCGCCAGCCCGCCGTCGAAGGTGGCCGCCACGCCGTCGGCTGTGGGCGCCGTCGGCTCCCGGTGGCGGTTGGCGCTGGTGGTGGCGATGGGCCCGACAGCGGCGGCGATGGCCCGCACGAGCGCATGGTCCGGACAGCGCACGCCCACCGTGTCGGCCGGCTCGCCCAGCTCGTACCCGAGGCCCGGCAGGCGAGGCAGAACCAGCGTCAGCGGTCCGGGCCACAGGCGCTCGGCGATGTGGCGCACCTCTTCGGTCAGGACATCGGGCGCCGCCAACCCGAGCGCCTGCGCACCGTCGGCGCACAGGACGGCGATCGGCGTGTCGACCGCCCGCCCCTTGAGCGCGAACAGCCGGTCCGTGGCCGCCGCCACGGTCGGCAGCGCCGCCAGTCCGTAGACGGTGTCCGTGGGCAGGGCCACCACCTCGCCGGCACGCAGCGCGTCGACCGCCAGGCCGACCGCGTCCGGGCTGGTCTGCGAAACCTGCCGCGGCAGGAATCCGGGGGTGTCAGGCACGGGCCAACAGGATGCGATCCCGGCCGGTGAGGTCGGGCCAGACGGCGGCGGAGCCGAACCCGGCCGCTCGGGCCAGCGCCTCGACCTCCGCCGCCTGGCGGGGCGCGATCTCGACGAGCAGCGAGCCCGGGCTGGCCAGCCACAGGGGCGCCTCGGCCACGATCCGCTCGATGGCCTCGAGCCCGGTCGGCCCGGACACCAGCGCCCCCAGCGGCTCCCACGCACGCACCCCGTCGGGCAGGTCTTCCACCTCGAACTCGGCCACGTACGGTGGGTTGCTCACGATCACGTCCACCGCCCCGGCCAGCTCGGCGGGCAAGGCCTCGTACCACGAGCCCTCGGCGAGGCGTACGGCGGCGCCGATCCGCCCCATGCCGGCCACGTTGGCCCGGGCCACCGCCAATGCATCGGGCGAGACGTCGGTCGCCCACACCTCGATGCCGGTCCACTCGACCGCCAACGCCAGGGCGATCGCCCCGGAGCCGGTGCCGAGATCGACGGCCAGTCGCGCCTCCAGCCTCCGGCACTCCTCCAACGCCATCTGCGTCAGCGCCTCGGTCTCGGGCCGAGGGATGAGCACGCGATCGTCGACGTAGAGGTCGAGCACCCGGAAGCCCCAGCGCCCGAGCACGTACTGCAGCGGCTCGCCCCGCAGGCGCCGCTCGAGCATGTCGTAGAAGAAGGTGGCGTTGCGCAGGCTCGCGGGCTCCTCGAGCCCGACGATCAGGTCCGCCCCCTCCAGGCCGCTGGCCCGCTGCACGAGCCAGCGAGCCTCCTGCTCGGCGTTCTCGATGCCCGCGCCCGCCAGCCGGCCGGCGGCCTCGTCGAGCAGCGTCTGCCAGGCAACGCCTCCAGTGGCGGTGTCAGTCACCGTGGGTCCCAGCCAGGTCCTGCGAGCTCAGGTCGCCTCGCCGAGGCGGCGGGCCTGCTCGTCGGCCACCAACGCGTCGCTGATCTCATCCAGCTCGCCGGCCAGCACCTTGTCGAGCTTGTAGAGCGTGAGGCCGATGCGGTGGTCGGTGACCCGGTTCTCCTTGAAGTTGTAGGTGCGCACCTTCTCGGAGCGACCGCCACCGCCCACCTGGCCCCGGCGCGCCGCCGAGGCCTGGGCGGCCTGGCGATCCTGCTCGGCCTTCAGCAACCGCGAGCGCAGCACCTGCAGCGCCTTGGCCCGGTTCTGGATCTGGCTCTTCTCGTCCTGCATGGACACGACGATCCCCGTCGGCAGGTGCGTCAGCCGCACCGCCGAGTCTGTGGTGTTGACGCTCTGGCCGCCGGGTCCCGACGACCGGTACACGTCGGTGCGCAGATCGTTGGGGTCGATCTCGACGTCGACCTCCTCGGCCTCGGGCAGCACCGTCACGGTGGCCGACGACGTGTGCACCCGCCCCTGGCTCTCGGTGACCGGCACCCTCTGCACCCGGTGGGGACCGGCCTCGAGGTGCATGCGCGCCCACACCCCGTCGCCCTTGACCGCGAAGGTCACCTCGTTGAACCCACCGAGGTCCGAGGGATCGCTGCCCAGCTCGTCAACGGACCATCCCTGGCGGGCGGCGAAGGCGCGGTACATCTCGTACAGGTCGCGGGCGAACAGGTTGGCCTCCTCGCCGCCCTCGGCCCCGCGGATCTCGACGATGACATTGCGCTCGTCGTTGGGATCGTGGGGCAGCAGCAGGACGCGCAGCTCGTCGGTGAGCCGGGCGATCGCGGTCTCCGCGGCGTCGATCTCGGCTCGGAGGATGTCGCGCTCGTCTGCGGCCGCGTCCGGCAACATCTCCTTGGCCACGTCGAGGTCGGAACGGCGAGTGCCGAGCTCGCGGGACCGCTCGACGATCGGGGCCAGCTCGCGGTAGCGCTTGGCCACCTGTTGGTAGCGGGGCTGGTCGGCGATCAGGTCGGGGTCGCCCAGGCGCGCCTCGGTATCACGGAACTCCTGGTCCAGCTCAGCGAGGCGTTCGAGCACGACGAGCGAGGGTAGCGACCCCGATCGCCGAACGGGCAGGCGGTGGCCGGCTATCCGGCCGCCCGCCAGTCACCAGGGACGGGAATGACCTCCGCCGGCGAGCGGAGGCGGGCCGCGAGTCGTCGGGTGCCGGGATGATCGTCACGCACCGGCACCGCCAGCAGCAGGCGGGCGGCGGGTTCGATCGCCTCGCGGGCATCGGCGGCGTTGGGCACCAGATCGAGGGCGATGCCGACCGAGCACGCCACGACGACCGGCGCGCCGTCGGTGGCGGACCCGGCGGCGATTGCGATGTCGCGCTCCGTGAGGTTGGGGCGGGGCCGGACGCCCGGCGCCGGACGGAGCGAGGCCAGGCCGACGATGCTCGGGTTGCGGCACAGGACCGCCCGCAGCCACCGTTCCGGTACCAGCTGGTTGAGCGGATGCCGGGGAGCGCCCGGCCGCCGATGCTCGCGGACGATGTCGACCACCCGGGAGAGCTGGTCGACCGGGGCCAGCTCGCCGTGGACCATGGCCGTCAGCTCCCGGTCCGCCTTTCCCACCCCGACCTCGAGTTGTGGCTCGGCGATGGGCACGCCCGCTGTGGTGGTTCCGTGGACGATGCGGGCGACCTCCAGCCCGTTGATCTCGCCGCGCACCAGGCCGCCCTCGGCGACGATCTCGAGGCCGGCGTCGATCAGCAGGTCCACCAGCCCCGGCGGCGACGGCGCGTCGGGCTGGCCGGCCGTTGGCGCCGCGACCGCGGGGACCAGCGTGGTCCCGGTGACGATCCAGACGTGCGGGGTCGGCGGCGCGAAGAGCCCGGCCTGGCGGGCCACCGCGCCGGCGGCGTTGCCCGGTCCGTCCACGATGACGTGGAGCTCCTCGACATGCTGGCGGTCGGCCCACACCAGGGCAGGGCCGAGCGTGCGCTCGGGCACGTCATCGGCCAGCACCCAGGCGGTCGAACCGCGGCCGGTCAGGGCCACCGCCGTTCCCACGGTGTGGCTCTGCCGGTCGGACGGGCCCCAGCGTCCGGCGACGAGGGCGGCGAGCTTGACGCCGCGGAGCGCAGCGCGGCGCTCCGCACTTAGTGCGGCGGTCACCGGTCGGTGTCCGACCGCCGCGATGTACTCCGCTCCGGGGCGCTACTTGCCGCGCTTGCCGTAGCGGCGCTCGAACCGGTCGATGCGGCCGCCGGTGTCCACCAGCTTCTGCTTGCCGGTGTAGAAGGGGTGGCACTCACTGCAGAGCTCGACGTGCAGATCGGCCTTCGTGGCGCGGGTGGTGAACTCGTTGCCGCAGGAGCAGCGCACCTTGGCGACGACGTAGTCGGGGTGGATGCCAGCCTTCATTGCGGTCTCCAGAATCAGAACAGGGCGAAAGGTAGGACAGTCTACCCGGCAGCCAACCGGTTCTTGGCCACTTGGGCCAGGAACTCCTCGTTGGTGCGGAAGGTCTTCATGCGGTCGATGAGCAGCTCGAGGGCCGCGGCGTTGCCGCCGTCGGTGGACGACAGGCCCGACAGGACCCGGCGTAGCGCCCACACGAGGTTCAGCTGGCCGCGGGGGAACAGCAGCTCCTCGTGGCGGGTGGAGCTGGCATCGACGTCGATGGCGGGATAGATCCGGCGTTCGGACAGCCGCCGATCGAGCCGCAACTCCATGTTGCCGGTGCCCTTGAACTCCTCGAAGATCACCTCGTCCATCTTCGAGCCTGTCTCGATCAGCGCGGTGGCGAGGATGGTGAGTGAGCCGCCCTCCTCGATGTTGCGCGCGGCGCCGAAGAACTTCTTGGGCGGGTACAGGGCACCGGAGTCGACGCCGCCGGACATGATCCG
>JBKPHE010000149.1:0-14197 GCA_046744485.1 Actinomycetota bacterium
ACCACCTCGAGCGCAACCTGGGCGACGACCTGGTCGTAGTGTCGCCCGATGCCGGGCGGGTGAAGGTGGCCGAACGCTACGCCAACGCCCTCCATGCCGACCTGGCCATCGTGCACAAGCGGCGGATCCGGGGCGCCCAGAACGCAGTCGAGGCCAAGCAGGTGGTCGGCAACGTCGCGGGACGCACCTGCGTGATCATCGACGACATGATTGACACGGCCAGCACCCTGGTGGCGGCCGCCGAGCAGCTCGCCGAGCAGGGTGCCCGCCAGGTGTGCGCCGCCGCCACGCACGGCGTGCTGTCGGGGCCGGCCATCGACCGGATCAAGAACTCGGTGATCGACCGGGTCGTCGTCACCAACACCCTGCCGCTGCCGCCCGAGAAGCAGATCGACAAGATCGAGGTGCTGTCGATCGCCAAGGTGATCGCCGACACGATCGACGCCATCTTCGAGGACACGTCCGTGTCGGAGATCTTCGGCGGGGCCAACCAAGCCTGACCTGGCTTCCGGACGACAAACCACTTGGGGATCCAAGCCACCACCCCGGTAGCCTCTATCGGTCCATATCCCCATCCGCTGCGCTCCGGCGCGACGTCAGAAGTAGGAGACTCCGATGGCTGACGACATCATCCTCGAGGCCGAAACCGGCCGGCCCACCGGTTCCCCGGCATCCCGCCGCCTGCGGGCGACCGGCAAGATCCCCGCTGTCCTCTACGGCCGCGGCGCCGAACCCGCCCCGATCAGCATCGAGTGGCGCGCCCTGCGCAGCGCACTCACCACCGACAAGGGCCTGAACGCCCTGCTGACGCTGAGGATCGGCAGCCAGCGCACCAAGGCGATCGTCAAGGAGATGCAACGCCATCCGGTGCGGCGCGACGTGCTCCACGTCGACTTCCTGGCCGTCGACGTCGACAAGCCCATCACCACCGACGTGCCCCTGGTGGTGGAGGGCGAGCCCGAGAAGGTGATCCGCGACGACGGCGTCGTCGAGCAGATCCTCAACGTCCTGATCGTGACCGCCAAGCCCGACGCCATCCCCGGCCACATCGCCGTCGACGTGTCCGACCTCGAGATCGGCCAGCACATCACGGTCGGCGACCTCCAGCTGCCCGCAGAGGTCACCACCGAGGCCGACCCCGAGGAGACCATCGTCACGGCCAAGCTCACCAGCCTGGCCCTCGCCGAAGAGGAAGAGGAAGAGGGCGAAGAGGGCGAGGAGGCGGAAGGCGCCGAGGGCGAGGGCGCCGAGGGCGCTGCTGGCGACGGCGGCGAAGGCCACTCCGGCCGGCGTGGGGGCGAGGGCGCCGAATAGGTTCCCCCGGGACCCTGACCGTCCATGTCGCTGTTCGGACGACGGGGTGCTGCCGCAGAGCGCCGCGGCACCCCTGCCGACCTCCTCGTCGTCGGGCTCGGCAACCCCGGTGCCGAGTACGAGCAGAGCCGCCACAACGTCGGCGCCGACGCCGTCGCGCTCCTGGCCGAGCGTCACGGCGGGGTGCTGAAGCGGTCGCGCGAGCGGGCGCTGGTGGCGGACGTCTGCATCGGCGGCCAGCGGGTGGCGCTGGCGTTCCCGCAGACGTACGTCAACCTGTCCGGCGAATCGGTCGCCATGCTGGTCCGGCGGCACGGCATCACCGACCCGGCGCGGGTGGTCGTCGTCCACGACGAGCTCGACCTCCCGCTGGGTCGCGTCAGGATCAAGCAGGGCGGCGGGCTGGCCGGTCACAACGGCCTGCGCTCGATCAGGGCGCACTTGCACACCGACGAGTTCCTGCGGGTACGCATCGGCGTCGACAAGCCCCCGAGCAAGGAGCAGGGTGCCAACCACGTGCTCCGGCGGATGTCCAAGCGCGAGCGCGCCGAGCTCGACATCGCGGCCCAGGAGGCGGCCGACGCGGTCGAGGCCATCCTGGCGGACGGCGTCGATGCCGCGATGAACCGGTTCAACACGCGGGACACCCCCGCCTGACGCGCTCAGGAAGCTCCGAGCCGGCTGTCAGGGGGCTTCATGGCTGCCGGCGTTGGATGGCGCCATGGACACACTCCGGCTCCCCCACAATCCGGCCCCACCGCTACCGCAGTCGCCCCCGCCACCTCCGCCCCCGCCGTCGGCCGTCCCGCCCTCCGACCCGCGGAGCGATCCGCCGCCTGGCAGGCCGCGCCGCCGGATCGGCGCTGCGGCCGCCGGGGCCGTCGTGACGCTGTCCTTGGCTGCCGGCACTGCCGGCGGGTGGCTGGCCGGTCGCGCCGACGACCCGCCGCCGGCCACGGCCGAGCCCGCAGCGTCGGCCCAGGCGGCCAGCTCCAGCTCCGGCAGCGGCAGTGACGAGATGGACGTCTCGGCCGTCGTGGCCGCCCTCCAGAACTCGGTCGTCTCCGTAGAGACCGAGATCGCCGTCCGCCGGGGGCCGACCGTGGCGAGCGGCGAGGGAGCAGGCACCGGGATCGTGCTCGACGGGGGCCTGATCCTCACCAACGCCCACGTCGTCGCCGATGCCAGCTCGATCACCGTCTCGGCGTCGGGCGACGACACCCCGCGGCCGGCCACGCTCGTCGCCTCCGACGAGGCGGCCGACATCGCCGTGCTGCGGGTGGACGACACGTCCGGGCTCGTGCCCGCCACGTTGGGCAGCAGCGACGGGGTCGCCGTCGGCGAGGACGTGGTGGCCATCGGCAACGCGCTGGCCCTCGAGGGCGGCATGACGGTGACCAGCGGCATCGTCTCGGCCACCGACCGGGAGGTCGAGACCGACAACGGCACGATGACCGGCCTGATCCAGACCGACGCCGCCATCAGCTCCGGCAACTCCGGAGGGCCCCTCGTCAATGCGGCCGGCGAGGTGATCGGCATCAACTCGGCCGTCGCCACGAGCAGCGGCTCCGTCGAGGCCTCGAACATCGGCTTCGCCATCGCCATCGACACCGCCCGGTCGGTGGTCAACCAGCTCACCGGCGAATCGGTCTGATGCCGATCGGCCCGCTGGCCCCTCGCCGGCTAGTGGGTGCTGCGGGCCGAGCTCGAGTCGGCCATCACCGCCTCACGGAGTTCCCGAGCCTCCGCGCGCCGTTCGCCGAGCCACCACTGGCGCAGGATGATGCTCGCCACCACCAGCGTGAAGAGCTCACCGATGCCCCAGAACAGTCCGGCCGCGGTGCGCTGGTCGGACAGCCGGGGGTAGGCGTCGGGCGCAACCGGCGCACCCGCGCTCAGCAGCGCCAATCCCACCACGGCGTGGAACGGCACGGCCACCAGGAGGGCCAGCAGTCGGGCGCCGAACGGCGGCCGATGCGGTAGGGGGTCGACGCCCACCAGGACGGCCAGGAACAGGGTGCCGGACAGCACCACGTGCGCATGGACCAGCAGGTGGACAGGGTCGTTTCGGGCGGCGATGTCGAGCAGCGGCGTGAGATAGATCACGACCAGCCCGCCGCCGAACAGGCACCAGGCGACGACAGGGTGGGTGAGCACGCGCGCCGGGCGACTGCGGAGCGTCGTGCGCAGCGCCTGCCGGGTCGCGGGCCGGGCCGTCTGCAGGGCGAGGATGAGCGGCGCCGACAGCACGATCAGCAGTGGCACGGCCATGCCCAGGAGGGCGTGCTGCACCATGTGGACCCAGAGGCGGTGGCCCTCGAACCGCCCGATCCCCGACTGCGTGGCCACGATGGCGACGGCCAGGGCACCTGCCATCGCCGCGCCCCGGGCCGGCGACCAGCGCCGTCCCCGCCGATCCAGTCGCCGCACGCCCACCCCGTACAGGACCCCGGTCACCGCCACCAACAGCAGTGCCGCAGCATCGAGCTGCCAGTGGAAGGCGAGGTCGGCGGCGCTGGGCCCGGACACCGCACCGACCGTATCCCGGCTCACCATTCGCGGCGCCGAAGTGGTTGACGTGCAACCACATCGGAGCCAGGAACGGCGCGAACCGTGCCGAATGGCGGGAATCACCTCACCGTTCGTCGTGAAGCTGGTACAAACGTCGGGATGTCGGAGACGGCCGAGCCGACGCAGCCGGCGCAGGCGCCTCGAGAGTACTCAGCACCCTCGACGCTCGGGGTCGGCGTCATCGTCTGGCTCGCCTCGGAGATGATGTTCTTCGCGGGGCTGTTCGCCGCCTACTTCACGCTCCGGGCCGTGAACGACGTGTGGCCGCCCGCCGACGTCGAGCTCGAGACGGTGCGCACCGCCATCGCGACGGCGGTGCTGGTGGCCTCGAGCGGGGCCATGCACATGGCGGTCGTGGCGTCCAGGCGCAACGACCGCCGCGGGGCCGTCACCTGGCTGGCCGTCACCGCGCTCATGGGCACGATCTTCCTCCTGAACCAGCTGACGGAGTACGTGCAGGCCGACTTCCGCCTCGACGACCACGCCTATGGCTCCGTCTTCTACCTCATGACGGGCTTCCACGGACTGCACGTCATCGGCGGGCTCGTGTTCATGGGCGCCGTGGCAGTGGCAATCTCCGGGCGGTCACGGGCACCGGCGCACCAGACGGTCGAGGTCTGCGCCTACTACTGGCACTTCGTCGACGTGGTGTGGGTGGTGATGTTCTCGACCATCTACCTGCTCCGGTGAGACGGCCCCGGCTCCAGCAGGTGCTCGTGGCCCTGCCGCTTGTGGTCACGGCGGCCGTGACACCAGCGTTCGGGCCCGGCGGCGGAGGTGGCGATCCCGGGGGCGGCGGTGACGAAGAGCTCATAGCCGAGGGGCGCGAGCTGTACGAGACCGGCTGCTCGAGCTGCCACGGGCCGGACGGCAGGGGAGTCGTGGGGGAGGACGGCGGCGTGCGGGGGCCGTCACTGGCGAACTCGGGCGAGGCCGCCGCCTACTACTACCTGTCCACCGGACGCATGCCGCTCGCCAACAGCGAGGAGCAACCCAAGCGCAAGGAACCGGCCTACGGCCCGGAGGAGATCGAGGCGCTGGTGGCGTACGTCGGCACGCTCGGCACCGGACCGGACGTGCCGGACGTGGATCCCGACGCCGGCGACCTGGCACTCGGTGGCGAGGTCTTCCGGGCCAACTGCCAGGCGTGCCACGGTGCTTCGGGTGGCGGCGGGGCGCTGAGCTACGGCAGGGCCGCTCCCCGCCTCACCTCGGCGACGCCAAAGCAGATCGGCTCGGCGGTGCGGGTGGGGCCGGGGGAGATGCCCGTGTTCGGGCCCGACGTCATCGACTCCGACGAGCTGAACGGGCTGGTGCGCTACGTCCAGTACCTCGACGACCCCGAGGACCCGGGCGGCCTGCCGATCGGCCGGACGGGCCCCATCCCCGAGGGCTTCGTGGCCTGGCTGATCGGGATGGTGGCGCTGCTGGGCCTGGTGGCGTGGATCGGCACCCGAAGTCCGATCGGCCGGACCCGCCGGAGCGAGCCGTGACCGATCACATCGGCCCCGACGACTCCCCGCCCGTGACCGGCCGGCCGCCGTCGACCGGTGAGGACGAGCTCACGCGCCGCGGCGCCCGGGCCGAGCGGGCTGCTGCAACGAGCTTCCTGGTGGCGATGGCCGCCGCCATCGGCCTCACCGTCGTCTACTGGGAGGGCGGGCAGCCGCAGGCCGAGGGCATCCTCCTCGCCGTCGTCCTCGGTGGCATCGGGGTCGGCATCGTCCTGTGGGCCAAGCACTTCATGCCGTCGGAAGAGGTGGCCGAGGAGCGCCACCCCATGGCATCGAGCGAGGAGGATGTCGCCGCCTTCGCCGCCGACTTCCAGGCCGGCGGCAGCCTGCAGCGACGCCGCGTGCTGGTGGCCACCGCCGGCGGCGCATGCGCAGCGCTGGGTGTGGCGTTGCTGTTCCCGATCCGGTCGCTCGGCCCGCGCCCGGGGCGCGGCTTCAAGCAGACCGCGTACAAGGGCGGAAACGTGCGGGTCGTGGACGAGAACGGCGAGCCGGTCCGCCCTCGCGACCTGCCCGTCGACGGGTTCATCACAGTGTGGCCCGACGGGCACACGGACGACGCCGACGCGTCCACGCTGCTGATCCACTTCCGCAGCGATCAGGACTTCCGACCCAAGGCGGGCCGGGAGGACTGGACCGTCGACGACATCGTCGCCTACTCGAAGATCTGCACTCACGTGGGCTGTCCCGTGGGCCTCTACCAGGCGGGATCGGGCCTGCTCCTGTGCCCGTGCCACCAGTCGACGTTCGACGTCATGCGCCACGCCCGACCCGTGTTCGGGCCCGCAGCCCGGTCGCTGCCCCAACTGCCGCTCGACCTCGACGGCGACGGCTTCATCCTCGCCACCGGTGATTTCTCCGGTCCGGTCGGCCCCGGCTTCTGGGACCGGGGGCGTTGACACGAATGAGCGAGCAGGCCACGCCACGCCCCACCCGGCGGTCGCCCGAGCGGTTGTACACGCACCGGATCGCCCGCTGGGTCGACTCCCGGCTGGGGGCGGCCAAGTTCGCCCGCACCGCGCTCAACAAGGTGTTCCCCGACAACTGGTCGTTCATGCTCGGGGAGCTCGCCCTCTACTCCTTCGTGGTGCTGGTGCTCACCGGGATCTACCTGACCTTCTTCTTCGACGCCAGCAGCAACAAGGTGGTGTACACGGGCAGCTACGAGCCGCTGCGCGGGGTGGAGATGACCGAGGCGTACCGCTCGGCGCTCGATCTGAGCTTCGACGTCCGAGCCGGCCTGGTGATGCGCCAGATGCACCATTGGGCGGCCCTGCTGTTCCTGGCCGCCATCACCGTGCACCTGGCCCGGGTGTTCTTCACCGGCGCCTTCCGCCGTCCCCGTGAGATCAACTGGATCATCGGCTGCACGCTGCTTCCGCTGGCCATGTTCAACGGCCTGTTCGGCTACTCGTTGCTCGACGACCAGCTCTCTGGGACGGGCCTGCGGATCGTCTACGGGATCACGATCTCGATTCCCCTGGTGGGCACCTGGGCCGCCTCGCTCCTGTTCGGCGGCGAGTTCCCCGGTCCGGACATCATCCAACGGCTGTACGTCATCCACATCCTGTTGGTCCCGGTGGTCATCGCCGTCCTCATCGCCCTCCACCTGGCGATACTCGTCCGCCACAAGCACACCCAGTTCCCGGGGCCGGGCCGGCGCGAGGACAACGTGGTCGGCGAGAGGTTCTGGCCGACGTACGCGTCCAAGGCGTTGGGCCTGTTCTTCCTGACCTCGGCGGTGCTTGCGTTTCTGGGTGGCGTGTTCCAGATCAACCCCATCTGGACGTACGGGCCGTTCGATCCGGCCGAGGTGTCGACCGCCAGCCAGCCCGACTGGTACATGGGCTGGCTCGACGGGGCGCTGCGCATCATGCCGGGATGGGAGATCCGCGCGTTCGGCTTCGAGGTCCCCAACCCCTTCTTCCCGGGCGTCCTGCTGGCGGGCGTGACGTTCGCCCTGCTCTACGCATGGCCGTTCCTGGAGGCACGGGTCACCGGCGACTACGCCGAGCACCACCTCCTGGACCGGCCCCGACAGCGTCCCGTGCGGACGGCGCTAGGCACGGCCACGCTCTCGTTCTACGTCATCTGCTTCGTCGGCGCCGCCTCCGACGTGCTGGCGTCGACGTTCGGCCTGTCCGTCAACGCCATCCTGTGGACGTTCCGCATCCTGGTGCTGGCGGTCCCTCCGATCGTCGGCTGGGTGACCTACCGGCTCTGCAAGGAGCTGTCCGCACGCGACGGATTGCCGACCTCCTCCCAGGTCACGATGCGTGAGATCCCGCGGAGGCTGCGCCGGGGACCCGCGGCCGAGACCTGACACCGACCACCCCTCGGAAGAGATTGCGCGGTCGCTATTCGTGGCGGGTTAAGCGACAATTGTCACTGTGAGGGTCCGGCGCTCCCTCGTGGGCCTCGGTGGGGTGATCGTGGCGGTGGGGGCCAGCGCGTGTGGGGGATCCGGCTACCAGTTCGTCCAGAACGAAGGCCTCGGCGTCTACGCCAAGGTGCCGGACGACTGGGAGATCTACGACGAGCGGGATCTGCTGTTGAGCTCCGGTGACTTCGAGGTCGACGACCCCGCGCTCGACCAGGCAGCGGAGCGCGTCTGGTTCCGCGGGTTCGATTCGGGTGACGATCCCAGCGTGGAGAACGCCGCCGACTTCACTGGCCCAGAGCCACGGGGGTTCATCCAGGCGCTACCCCTCGCGCGCGCGCAACGCGAACAGGTCAACCTCACGGCTTTGCGGAGCTTCGTCAACGGCGGCGTCGACCCAGTGGCGGCCTATCGCGCGAATCCCCTTGGCAACACGCGGGTGGTGCTGGACGAGCCCGCCGAGTTCGACGCCGGGTACCACGGGGTCCACACCGTCTGGGGCAAGACCGAGGGTTCGACCACGGCGTGGATCGATCAGACCGTGGTGCTCGACAAGACCAACAGCGTGCTTTTCCTGTTCGTGACTGGCTGCGACAGGCGCTGCTTCACGGACACTCACAAGGACGAGATCGTCGAGATCGTCGACTCGTGGACGATTCAGGAGCCTGGATCATGATGCCTTCGCCACCGTCACCATCACCGGACGGGCCGTCGGCCCAGCGGCCGATATTCGGGCCCGGCCTGCCCGCACCCGGCTACCACGGCGTCGGGTCGGGCGCCGAGGCGACGACCCGCAAGCCGCTGGCCTGGTGGGATCGCGTCAAGTTCCTGTTGCTGTTCGTCGGGCTCTTCTGGTTCCTGGTCTGGGCCGAGCTGTCCGACGACAACCCCTTCAACACCTTCCGCGATGCACTAGAAGCCACGATGCGCACCAAGTGGTGGCTCTTCGTCGTCATCGGCCTCGAGCTGTTGCGCCAGTTGCACTACTTCCTGGCCGAACGATCGCCGCGCTACTACCGGTTCTGGTCCGACAAGGTGTTCGGGCGCTGGGAGCGCCGGACCCGTCTGATCAACGACTGGAACCGCTACCGCGTTGCACGGGTGGTCAAGCTGCTGGTGCTGCTAGGCGTCGCCAGCGTCGTCCTGGCCGCCATCTATGACGTCCCGCCGGTCACCGCCCTGTTCGAGCTGCCCTCGCGGGTGTGGGAGTGGCTCCCGAGGATCCTCCAGTTCGCGTTCGGTGCGGTATTCGTCATCAGCCAGTTCGCCGCGCTGTTCTGGTTCCTGTCGCGGGGCGGGATCGACACCTACATGCCCGACGAGATCAAGACCCGGTTCTCGGACGTCTGGGGCCAGGACGCTGTGCTCGAGCGGGTCAAGGAGAACATGTTCTACCTCGAGAGGCCGCAGGCCATCGAGGAGCGGGGAGGTTACGTACCGGGCGGCCTGCTCCTGTGGGGCCCGCCCGGAACCGGAAAGACGCTGATGGCCGAGGCGGTGGCGGGTGAGACCGGCAAACCGTACGTGTTCGTCGACCCCGGAGCCTTCACCAACATGTTCATGGGCGTAGGCATCTTGAAGGTGAAGGGCCTGTTCCGCAAGCTGCGCAAGCTGGCATTGCGTTACGGCGGCGTGATCGTCTTCTTCGACGAGGCGGACGCGCTGGGCAACCGCGGCCAGCTGACGCCGGGACCGTTCGGGCAACCCGGGGCCACTCCCGCGCCTGGCTCCGCGTGGTCACCTTGGTCCGACGACGCCACCGAGCACCTGCGCTGGCTGTCGCCGCAGTCGCAGGCGGCGGTGCTGCAGTCCGCCCTGGCGCCGTCGTCGCCAGACGAGTGGCCGCCCCGCATCGTCGACCGCATCATCATGGGTGGCATGGCCGGCGGGGGAGGCATGGGCACCCTGCAGGCCCTCCTGTCGGAGCTGTCCGGCCTCAAGAAGCCACGAGGGTTCATCAACCGCATCGTCCGCCGCACGCTGGGCATGCGGCCCAAGCCGCCGCCCAAGTACCGCATCCTCACGATGATGGCCACCAACATGCCGCAGTCGCTCGACGAGGCGCTGCTGCGGCCCGGTCGCATCGACCGCATCTACAAGGTCGGCTACCCCTCGAAGGACGGACGCAAGCGCACCTACGAGGGCTACCTGGCCAAGGTCCCCCACAAGCTCACAGCCGAGGACATCGACAAGCTGGCCACCATCACGCCGTACGGCACGGGCGCATCGATGAAGGACCTGGTCAACGAGGCCCTGATCAACACGATCCGCGAGGGCCGTGAGCTGATCTCCTGGGAGGACGTCATCAAGGCCAAGCACCTCAAGGAGCTGGGCCCACCCGAGGACGTCGAGTACATCGAGCGTGAGCGTCACGCGATCGCCGTCCACGAGGCCTGCCATGCGGTGGCGGCCTACCGCACCCGCAAGCACCTCATGATCGACCTGGCCACGATCGAGAAGGGCGGCAGCTACCTGGGCATGGTGTCGAGCATCAAGCCCGAGGACCAGTTCACGCGGTGGCGCAGTGAGTACGAGTCCGACATCGTCGTGTCCCTGGCCTCGCTGGCCGGCGAACGCCTGTTCTTCGGCGGCGACTCGTCGTCCGGCGTGTCGGGTGACCTCGAGTCGGCCACCACCGTGGCCACGCTCATGGAGGGCTACTGGGGGATGGGCCGCACCGTCGCCTCCCACGGCGTCACCCACAAGGTGGGGATCGGGGGCGGCGGCCGGCCGGGCGGCCCCGAGGAGGACCAGCGCGACCTGCTCAAGGGCAACCTCGGGGAACGGGTCGAGGCCAACCTGGCGGAGCTGTTGGAGCGGGCAGAGTCGCTGTTGCAGGAGCACCGCTCCGAGGTGCTGGTCCTGGCCCACGCCCTCGAGACCCACAAGACGATCGCCGGAGAGGACGTGATCGCCGTGCTCGACGGCGCCCAGGGCCCGCTGATCGACGGGAGCGCGTACCACGAGCCGGACTTCCTGGCCGAGCTCGAGGCATACCACGGCGCGGTCGAGTCGGCCCACGAGCGGCACGAGAAGGTGTCCATGCCGCTGCCGACGACCAACGGGCAGTCGCCGGAGCCAGAGCCCATCGACGCCGGGTCGAACGGGCCACTAGGCCCGGTGAGTCCCAACGGACCCGCGGCGGCGGTGGCGGGCCCGTCCTTCACCTGACCCACACTGACGGCGCGAGCAGCTCAGATCTCGATGGCACGCTGATCCCGGGGATCGGCGCTGCGGCCGACGTGCACGACCAGCACCCCGCCGTTGGCCGCCTGGGCCCGGTCGGCGCCATCGGGTGGGACCGGGAGCGTGACGTTGACCGTGGCCCCGGGCGGAACCGTGACCCGGCGGAATCCCCGGAGGGCCCGGAGCGCGCGGGGATCCGACCCCAGCGGCTCGTCGAGGTAGAGCTGCACGACCTCGTCGCCGGCGCGGGTGCCGGTGTTGGTGACCGGGACGGTGACGGTGATGCTGCCGTCCCACGACCGGCGCCCCGTCAGGCGGCCGTGACCGAAGGTCGTGTACGACAGGCCGAACCCGAAAGGAAACGCCGGCGACCGCTCGGTGGCCTGCATGAGCCTGTAGCCGTGGAGGGGCCCGTAGCGGACGCTGGTGGCGCCGGGGTCGAACGGCGCTAGCTGCTCGGCGGACCGTGGCCACGTGCACGGCAGGCGTCCCCCGGGGTTGACGTCGCCGAAGAGCACCCGTGCGACGGCATGGCCGCCCTCGATGCCCGGGTACCAGGCCATCAGGATGGCGCCCACCTGCTCGCGCCAGGCGTCGGTGACGATGGCGCTGCCGCCGATCAGCACCACGATCGCCCGCCGGTTCCCGGCCGCGACGGTGCGGATGAGCCGCTCGTCCTCGGGCCGGAGCGTGAGCTGTTTGCGGTCGCCGCCGCGTCGCAGGACGTTCTCGCCCTCGTCGCGGTGGGTGTAGCCGGCGACCACCACGGCGGCGTCGGCCCTGGAGGCGGCGAACCCGGCGGCACCCAGGTCCTCGCCCCGCTGGTACCGGACGTCGATGACGTGGCGCTCGCCGACCGCCTGCAGGCCGTCGAGCACCGTCGCCACCGACGGGGCCCGGACGTGGCTCGATCCCCGATCCCCGGTCACCGGGCGGGCCGCGAGCGTGCCGAACACCGCCAGCGACTCGACCGAGCCGGGGTCCAGCGGCAGCACCCGCCGCCACTCACCACCCGCGGGGGCGTCGCCGTTGGTGGCGCCGGTGGGCCCCGCACCGTCCTGGTCGGTGGGGCCGGCGCCTTCGCCCATGTCCTCGGCCTCGTCGATCCGGCCCAGCACCCGGTTCCGGAGCAGCACGAACGACCGTTCTGCGACCTCGCGGGCCAGCGTCCGGTGCTTGACGCTGACGACGTGCTCGAGGCCGTACCTGCCCTCCTTCCCGCCGAAGCGGAGCTGCTGGCGCAGGATGCGGAGGGCGGCGTCGTCGATGCGCTGGGGCGGCACCCAGCCCGAGCGCGCCAGCCGTGCCAAGCGCCGGAACCGCAGGCGGAACGGCATCTCGAGGTCCATCCCGGCGTTTACGGCGTCGGCCGAGCGCACACCGAAGACGAAGTCGCTCATCACGAAGCCGTCGAAGCCCCAGTCGCCCTTGAGCACCTCCGTGATCAGGTGCTGGTGATGGCCGCAATAGGTGCCGTTCACGCGGTTGTAGGCGGTCATGACCGCCGCCACGCCCTCGTTCACGACCCGCCGGAAGTGGGGCAGGTAGATGTCGTGCAGGTCGTCCTCGTCGATGCGCACGTCGAGCCGGAAGCGGCCGTCCTCGATGGAGTTGCAGGCGAAGTGCTTGACGCACGCCATCACGTGACGCTGGACCCCCCGCACCAGGGCGGCGCCCATCTCCCCCAGCAGGTGGGAGTCCTCGCCGTAGGTCTCCTGGGCGCGCCCCCAGGCCGGATGGCGCAGCAGGTTGACGCACACGCCGGCGAACAGGTTGGCGCCGAGCGCCCGGCACTCGATGCCGATGGCGTCGCCGACGCGCTGTTCGAGCTCGGTGTCGAAGCTCGCCCCCCGGGCCATGGGGACCGGGAAGGCCGTGGCGTGTCCCATGACCACGCCGCGGGGGCCGTCGCTGAAGCGGATGCCGCCGATGCCCAGCCGGGGGACGGCGCCGGCGACGTACGGCTCTTCGTTGTAGTGGCGGACCAGCCCGATCAGGCCGCTGATCGGCGGCGCGTCGCCGGACAGGAGGTGGAGCTTCTCGTGCAGCGTGAGCTCGTCGAGCAGCTCACGGGCCCGGGCGTCGATCGGGTCGGCGGCATCGGAAGCGTCGGCGGGCACGTTGGCCGGGGCGGCCGCGTCGGGGGCGCCCGTCCGGCGCGCACCGGTGGCGATCCCATCCCCAGGCACTTACGGCAGGCTACAGCCGTGGCGAGCGTCGAACTGCTGACCGTCGGGCACGGCACCCTGTCCGCAGGCGAGTTCGCGGCGCTGCTGGCCGACGCCGGAGTGGCGCTGTTGGTGGACGTGCGGTCGTACCCAGGCAGCCGGCGCCATCCGCAGTTCGGGCGGGAACAGCTCGAGCGCTGGGTACCCGAGGCGGGCATCGACTACCGCTGGGAGCGCCGGCTCGGAGGGCGGCGGAAGGTCCGGCCCGAGAGCCCGCACGTGGCCCTCCGCAACGAGGCGTTCCGGGCCTACGCCGACCACATGGGGACCGCCGAGTTCGCGACCGCCCTCGACGAGGTGCTGGCGTCTGCCGCGCAGCGCCGGACGGCGGTCATGTGCGCAGAGAGCCTCTGGTGGCGTTGCCACCGGCGGTTGCTGGCCGACGCGGTGGTACTGACCCGAGGCGCCGGGGTTCGGCATCTGCTGCACGACGGCCGCAGCATGCCGCACGTGGTGACCGACGGCGCTCGGGTCGTCGACCATGCGCTGGTCTACGACCTCGGGGGCGACGTTCCGCTCCCCTTGTGACGGGTGTAACGGCCTTCAGGCCGTGACCGTCAGCGGGATGCCGCCGCGGCGGGCCGCTTGCCGTCGCGCAGGCGGCGCAGTGGCGGGAGCGTCGGCGGCGGCTGGCGCCGGGGTGGCAGGCTCGTGAGCAGTGCGGTCGTGGCCTCGGCGACCCGGCCGACGGCCAGCTCGAAGGCCTCTTCGGTCTGGGCCGAGGTGGACTGCACGCCGCTCACCTTGCGGACGTACTGACGGGCTGCGGCCTCGATCTCTTCGGCGGTCGCCTCGGGCTCGAGCCCGCGCAGGGTGGTGATGTTCCGGCACACGTCGTCGAGCGTAACGGCGGGGCCGTACGTACGTGGTGGGTCAGTGGTGGATCCGTGCTCGTTCCGTGGTCGTTCGGTGCTGGCCACGGATGCCAAAAGCCCTGGTCAGGCGCACGATTGAGGCAGCCAAAGAGGAGGACACCATGAACCACTTCGACACCACCATCGCCC
>JBKPHE010000220.1:0-8650 GCA_046744485.1 Actinomycetota bacterium
TACATGGTCGGCACGACGTCGGTTGCGTGGAGGAACTGGTGCCTGAGCTCGCCCTGCGCGTCGATGCCCCGCGGCCAGGAGATCACCATCGGGTCGGCGACGCCGCCCTCGAAGTTGTAACGCTTCCACATCTTGAACGGCGTGTTGAACGCCCACGCCCAGCCCACCGGATAATGGTTGTAGGTCGCGGGTGAGCCGAGGTCGTCGAGGCAGCGCAGGTTCTCCTCGATGTCGTCGGGGATGCCGTTGAAGAACTTGTTCTCGTTCACCGAGCCGTTGGGCCCACCCTCGCCACTGGCGCCGTTGTCGGAGACGAGCACGACGATGGTGTTCTCACGCTCACCGGACTGCTCGAGGAAGGCCAGCAGGCGGCCGATCTCGTAGTCGGTGTGGCTGAGGAACCCCGCGTACACCTCCGCCATCCGGGCGAAGAGCCGCTTCTCGTCCGCTGCGAGGGCGTCCCACGGCCGCACGACATCGACCGGGTTCCACGGCTTGCCGTCGACGCTCGTCTCCTCCGCATAGGGGTTCAGCGGCGACAGCTCGGCGTTGTCGGGGAAGATGCCAATCTGCTTCTGCCGTTCGAACACGAGCTCGCGGTATTTCTCGTAGCCCATGTCGAAGCGGCCGTTGTACTTCTCGATCCACTCCTTGGGCGCGTGGTGGGGCGCGTGAGTCGCACCGGGGCAGAAGTACATGAAGAACGGCTTGTCGGGCGCGATCACCTTCGCGTCCTTGATGAACTCGATCGCCTTGTCGGTGAGGTCGGTCGTGAGGTGGTACCCCTCCTCGGGGGTTGCCGGCTGGTCGATCGGGTGGTTGTCGTAGACGAGGTCCGGATACCACTGATTGGTCTCGCCGCCCAGGAACCCGTAGTAGCGCTCGAAGCCACGGCCGATGGGCCAGTTGCGCTTCGTCGACGCCAGGTTCATCTCGTCGGCGGCAACCAGATGCCACTTCCCGAGCATGTAGGTGTTCCAGCCGCGCTCGCCGAGCACCTCGGCGATCGTGGCGCACTCGAACGGGATGTGGCCGTTGGCGTTCGGGAAGCCGCTGGTGGCCTCGGCGATGCAGGCCATGCCGTTGGTCGTGTGGTTGCGACCCGTGAGGAGGGATGAGCGGGTCGGCGAGCAGAGCGCGGTCGTGTGCCAGTTCGTGTACGTGAGCCCTGCCGCCGCGAGCCGGCTGATGTTGGGCGTCTCGATCAGGCCGCCCCAGGGCTCCATGGCCGAGAAGCCGACGTCGTCCAGCACGATGTAGACGACATTGGGCGCGCCTTCCGGCGCGACGGGCTGCATATAGGGCTCCCAGTCGGGAACCGAATCACGGTCGTCGAGGTTGATCGTGCCCCGGAACGGCTTGGTCATCGTGACTCCTAGCACCCTCGGGCGGTGACCTGCTGACGCCACCAACCCCGAGAGCGTCGCATTCGCTGCTCGAGCCGAGCATCACGCCGATGGGGTGATTGCCGGACGGGTCAGCGCTCGTCCTCGACGCGCAGCGAGAACCGGGCGGTGAACGATGACCCGGGCGAGACGAGCGCATAGGTTCCGTCGATCAGGGCGTTGACCGGCGCCGTCATCGGTTCGAGGCAGATGGACTGGGCGGCCGGTGGCGTGAAGACCTGGGCATGGCCATAGCCGTCCCCGAGCTCGACGACGAGGCGCCGCCCACCCCCGGTCAACGCAAGCTGCCTATCATCCGCGAGCTCATAGAGGTCATCGAAGGTACGGGTTCCGACGGGTTCGTCCTCCGGTTCCTCGCCAGGGGCTCGTCCCGTCGGGAGCTGGTGGTCGTCGAGCTCGAGATGCCGACGTTCTGGTAGGCGGAGGCGGACGTTCTCGCGCCGGGCACCGGGCAGATGCAGGTAGGGGTGGTAGCCGAACGAGACCGGCACCGGCCGGTCGCCGGTCGGGACAATTGTCGTGTCCAGCCAGAGTGTCGTGGCCTCGACCGTCGCCTCGATGCGGAGCTCGTGGGAAAACGGGAACGAGGCCAGAAGGTCGGGGTGGGCGCCAAAGTCGAACCTGGCCGCCAAGGCGTCCCGACGGACTGCAACGACCTCCCAGCCCGGCCGGGCCGTCATCGTTCCGTGGATCGGTAGCCCGTGCTCGTCGGTGGTGAGATCGAGGCCATCGAGGTCAACCACGGTCCCGTCGACCTCGTAGCGGCGCGAACCCAGGCGGTTCGCCCAGGGCGCCAGGAGCGGCAACCCCGTGACGTTGCCCCCGCGGTACCCGTCGAGTCCACCGGGCAGTGCGAGCAGATCCTCGCCCCGGTGGCGGAGCGAGCTGCCGAGCATCCCGAGCTGCGGCAGGAAGGTCGCATCGAGGGGACCGGACGAGATTGTCACCCCGGTGCCGGGCTCGGGCATTGTCGGCATCGCCACGTCACTGGATTACCACTTCCGACGGACGTCATCGCCCCGAGGGGATGACGCCGGCGGACGGCCCGTGGCCCCGGTGCCGCCAGCAACCATTTCATCCCGATGGGGGGAGGCCTGACGCCACGTCGTCTCGTACGGTCCTCTCGGGTGCGACAACGAGGAGGGAGCTCATGGCGTCACCTCCCAGCGACGCGACATCGGATCCGACACCGGGGCGCACGGGGCGGCCACGCGTGCTCGTCCTCGGTGGAGGTTTCGCCGGCGTGGGAGCGGCGCGAAAGCTCAAGAAGGCCGAGGTCGACGTCACCATCGTCGACAAGCACGACTACCACACGTTCCAGCCGCTCCTGTACCAGGTAGCCACCGACCTGCTCGAGACCGCCGCGTGCGGCCATCCCCTGCGCGACCTGTTCCACGAGCAGCCGAACGTCGCCGTCCACGAGGCAACCGTGACCGGCATCGACCTCGCCGGACGCGAGGTGCAGTTCGCGGAGATGCCCCCCTTCACCTACGACTACCTCATCCTGGGCCTGGGCGCGGGGGTCAACTTCTTCGGTGTCGAGGGGGCGGACAAGCACGCATTTCCGATGTACACGCTCGCCGACGCCCTGCGCCTCAAGGAGCACGTCCTGCGGAGGTGGGAGGCGGCGGACCAGGATCCCGCACTGGTGGAGGACGGCGCCATCAACGTGGTGATCGTCGGCGGCGGGCCCACTGGCATCGAGAGCGCCGGCGCCCTCGCGGAGCTGTACCGCAGCAACTTCGCCCAGGATTATCCGAGGATCCCGCAGGACCGGGCGCGCATCGTCCTGGTCGAGGCCGGCTCGGCACTCATGCCCATGTTCAAATCGGACATCCGTTCCTACACGAAGAAGGCGTTGGAGGACCGCGACGTCGAAGTGCTGCTGGGCGAGGTGGTCGCCTCGGTGGAGCCGACCCGCGTCACACTCAAGTCCGGGACCGTCATCGAGGCGCACACGCTGGTCTGGGGCGCGGGCCTGCAGGCGAGCCCGATCGTCCAGTTGCTCGGCGTCGAGCTGCAACACGGCAACCGCGTCCCTGCCGAACCGGACCTCAGCGTCGCGGGCCACCCCGAGGTGTTCGCCGTCGGTGACATCGCATGGATCACCGACACGAAGACGAACGACATCCTTCCGCAGCTCGGCTCGGTAGCGCTCCAGGCGGGCGAGCACGCGGGCGAGAACGTCACCCGCCTGGTCGCCGGCAAGAGCACGGAGCCGTTCGTTTACCACGACAAGGGCACCATGGCGACGATTGGTCGCGGCACAGCCGTGATCCAGACCCATGGGGGGCACACGATCAAGGGCAAGAGCGCGTTCCTGGCGTGGGGTGCGGTGCACCTGGCCCTCCTGTCCACCGGCGAGGACCGGGCCAAGGCGGTCGTGGACTGGACTTGGGCGGGGTTCACGCACGAACGGCCCGGACGGATCTCGGTGAGAACCGACACGGACTGAGCGAGCGATGCGAGCGAAGGCCGGCCAGCCAAGGGAGCGCCTTAGGGGCGACGCAGTGGCGATCGGGTACGGGGGCGCAGCCCCGGAGGATGCAGGACTGAGCTGAGAGGAGCCGACCATGGCACCAGCCAACGGCCGGGGAGGCCAAGGGCAGCAGCCAGCGGACGTCTTCGTGGTCTTCGGGATCACGGGCGACCTGGCCAAGGTGATGACCTTCAGATCGCTCTACCGGCTCGAGAGACGCGGGCTGTTGACGTGTCCGATCGTGGGTGTCGCGGTCGACGACTGGACCGAGGACCACCTGCGGGACCACGCCCACGAGTCCATCGTGGGAACCGGCGAGGCGCTGGACGAGCAGGTGTTCGACCGGTTCGCCGCCCGGCTGTCGTACGTCCAAGGCGACTTCGCGGACGCCTCCACGTATGAGCGCGTGAGCACCGCGATCAAGGGCGCTGAGCAGCCCGTCTACTACCTGGAGATACCCCCGTTCCTGTTCGGCACCGTCGTGAAGGGGCTGGCGGACGCCGGGATCACCGACCACGCGCGGGTGGTCGTCGAGAAGCCGTTCGGCCACGACCAGGACTCAGCCCGGGCACTCGCTGCGCAGCTCCACCAGTACCTCGACGAGTCGCAGATCTACCGCATCGACCACTTCCTCGGGAAGATGGGCCTCGAGGAGCTCCTCTACCTGCGGTTCGCCAACACGATGCTGGAGCCGGTGTGGAACCGGAACAGCCTTGAGTGTGTCCAGATCACGATGGCCGAGAGCTTCGGGGTCGAAGACCGCGGCCACTTCTACGACCCCGTCGGTGCCCTGCGCGACGTCGTCGTCAACCACCTCATGCAGGTGGTCTCGGTCACCGCCATGGAGGCGCCGGCCGGGGGGGACCCGGCGACGATCAAGGACGCCCAACTCGCAGTGTTCCGCTCGGTCGAGACGGCCGATCCGGCCCACTACGTGCGTGGCCAGTACGACGGCTACCTCGACACCGAAGGGGTCGCACCGCGCTCAACGACCGAGACGTTCGCCGCCCTCCGCCTCGACATCGACAACTGGCGGTGGTCGGGTGTCCCGTTCTTCATCCGCACCGGCAAGCACCTGCCGGCCACGCAGACCGAGGTCAGGCTGGTGTTCAAGCGGCCGCCCAAGCTGGGCTTCGGGTTTACGGGCGACCGGGCACCAGAGCCGGACCAGTTGGTGGTCAAGGCGGACCCGTCGACTGGGGTCAGGCTCCTCCTCGACGCGCGCCGGGCCGATGGGCCGGGGCCCGAGGCCATCAACCTCGACATGGAGTTCTCGGACGAGGGTGGCGAGGGCGCGACACCTTACGAGGTGCTGCTCCACGCGGCGATGGTCGGCCTGAGCACGCGCTTCACGCGGCAGGACGCCGTCGAGGAGACCTGGCGGATCATGCAGCCGCTCCTCGACGCGCCGCCTCCCGTCCACCCCTATCCGCAGGGATCCTGGGGCCCCGCCGCCGCCGACGACATCGTCGCCGGCCACGGTCGCTGGCACACCCCTTGGGGGACATCATGAGCACGGACGTACCTTCCCCGTCGGCACCCGGGCAGAGCGCGGCGATGCCGTCGCCGTTCCCACCGATCGAGGAGTACGCCTTCCTGTCCGACTGCCACACGGGGGCGCTCGTCGCCCCCGATGGTGGGGTCGGCTGGCTCTGCGTGCCGCGCTTCGACGCCCCGAGCGTGTTCGGGACGCTGCTCGACCGTGAGGCTGGATACTTCCGGCTGGGGCCATTCGGCATCAACGTCCCAACGGCGCGGGCGTACGAGCCGGGGACCAACATCTTGGCCACGACGTGGAACACGGGGGACGGCTGGGTGGTCGTCCGCGACGCGCTGACGATGGGGCCACGCCGGGGCGAGGACGTGGTCACACCGCACACCCGGCCACCGGCCGACGATGACGCCGACCACACCCTGGTGCGGACCGCGGAGTGCATCGACGGTGAGGTCGAGATCGAGCTGATCTGCGAGCCGGTGTTCGACTACGGCCGCACCGGGGCGTCGTGGACGCTGACCGATGGCAGCCGCCACAGCGCGGATGCCGCGGGCGCCGGTCAGACCATCAGGCTGCACACCGACATGGCGCTGGGCATCGAGGGAGGCCGGGTTCGCGCCCGGCACGTTCTCCGTGCGGGTGACCAGGTGTACTGCGCGATGTCCTGGGCCGAGGGCCTGGACGCACCGGGCGACTTCGACGAGGCCAACGGGCGCCTGGACGCCACGACGCGCTTCTGGCGGGCGTGGTTGGGGAGGGCGCGGGCCGTCGACCACGCCTACCGGGAGGCTCTCGAGCGGTCCGCATTGGCGATCAAGGGCCTCACCTACATGCCGACGGGCGCGACTGTGGCGGCTCTCACCACGTCGCTTCCGGAGACCCCGGGCGGCGAGCGCAACTGGGACTACCGCTACACCTGGATGCGCGACTCCACGTTCACCCTCCAGGCTCTGCACTTCCTGGATCTGGATTGGGAGGCCGACGAGTTCATGCAGTTCACCATCGACCTCGAGTGCGTCGAGGACGGCGGCCTCCAGATCATGTACGGGATCGACGGCCGACGCGACCTGACCGAGTCGACCCGGGACGACCTGTCCGGCTACAGGGGCGCCCGCCCCGTACGAGTCGGCAACGGCGCCTGGGACCAGCGGCAGAACGACGTCTACGGGGCGGTGCTGGACTCGATCCTGCTCCACACTCGGCGCAGCGAGCGCCTGCCCCGGGGGCTGTGGCCGCTCGTCGAGTCGCAGGCCCAGTGCGCGACCGCCGTGTGGCGCGAGCCCGACCAGGGCATCTGGGAGGCCCGCGGCGCCCCACAGCACTATGTGTCCTCCAAGCTGATGTGCTGGGTCGCGCTCGATCGGGCGTCCAAGCTGGCGGCGATCCGCGGCGACGCCGACCTGGAGGCGACCTGGGGCGCAACCGCCGACGAGATCAAGGCCGACATCCTGGAGCACGGCGTCGACGACCGCGGGGTGCTGCGCCAGCACTACGACACCGACGCGCTCGACGCCTCCACGCTGCTGGCGGCGATCTTCGGGTTCCTGCCCGGCGACGACGAGCGCCTGCGCAACAGCGTCCTGGCCATCGCCGACGAGCTGTCCGACAACGGCTTCGTGCTCCGCTACCGCACTGACGAGACCGACGACGGCATGTCCGGCAAGGAGGGCACGTTCCTCATCTGCTCCTTCTGGCTGGTCTCCGCGCTTGCGATCATCGGCGAGGAGCAACGCGCCCGCGACCTCATGGAACGCCTCCTGCGCATCGCGTCGCCTTTGGGCCTGTACGCCGAGGAGTTCGACACCGACACCGCCCACCACCTGGGAAACTTCCCCCAGGCGTTCTCGCATCTGGCGCTGATCGAGGCGGCAGCGCGGATCATCCTCCTCGAGCGGCTGAGGGAGATCACGTGAGCACGCAAGATGCCTACGACGTCATCATCATCGGCACCGGCGCCGGCGGCGGCACGCTGGCCCGCGGTCTCGCCCCGTCGGGCAAGCGCATCCTGTTGCTCGAGCGGGGCGACTGGCTGCCGCGCGAGCCACACAACTGGTCGGCGCAGGACGTGTTCGTCGACGGCCGCTACGTGTCGCCCGACACGTGGTACGACGCCAAGGGCAAGGCGTTCCAGCCGCAGATCCACTACTTCGTGGGCGGCGCCACCAAGCTCTACGGCGCCGCGCTCTACCGCCTGCGCCGTGAGGACTTCGGCGAGCTGCGGCACCACGACGGCATCTCGCCCGCCTGGCCGATCTCCTACGAGGACATGGAGCCCTACTACACGCTGGCCGAGCAGCTCTACCAGGTGCACGGCGCGCGGGGTGAAGACCCGACCGAGCCGCCAGCCAGCGCTCCCTACCCGTTCCCGGCACTCTCGCACGAACCACGGATCCAGCAGCTCTCCGACGACCTCGCCGCCGCGGGCTACCACCCGTTCCACGCGCCGTGTGGCGTCATGCTCGACGAGGCGAACATGCCGTACAGCACCTGCGTCCGCTGTGCCTTCTGCGACGGCTTTCCCTGCCCGCTGCACGCCAAGTCGGATGCCGAGGTCCACGGTGTCCGCCCTGCCTTGGAGCACCCGAACGTCACGCTGCTGACCAAGGCCACCGCCGTGCGGTTGGGCACCAACCCCACCGGCACCGCCGTCACCGAGGTGGTGGTCGACCACGACGGCGTCCGCGAGACCTTTGCCAGCGACATCGTCGTGGTCTCGTGTGGGGCGGCGAACACGGCCAAGCTGCTCCTGGCGTCGGCCAACGACCAGCACCCCCACGGCCTTGCCAACGGCTCCGACCAGGTCGGGCGGAACTTCGTGTTCCACAACAGCCAGGCGGTGCTGGCCCTCTCCCACGAACCGAACCCGACGGTGTTCCAGAAGACCCTCGGCGTCAACGACTTCTACTTCGGCACCGACGACTTCGAATCCCCGATGGGCAACATCCAGATGGTCGGCAAGTCGACCGAGGAGATGTACCGGGGCGAGAAGCCCCTGGAGACCAAACTCGCGCCCACCCGGGTCCTGAGCGACATCGCCACTCACGCCGTCGACTTCTGGCTGTCGACCGAAGACCTGCCCCGCCCCGACAGCCGGGTCACCCTCGAACGCGACGGCAGCATCAGACTCAGCTACGAAGTGGGAAACCAGGCCGCCAGCGACCGCCTGTACCACCAGCTCAAATCGATGCTCGGCCACCTCGGCCTGCACCCGGACCACCTCATCCCCCGTCACGCCTACCTGAAGACCGACATCCCCATCGCCGGCTGCGC
>JBKPHE010000056.1:0-11895 GCA_046744485.1 Actinomycetota bacterium
CGATGGCAGAGATCCCGTTCAGCTGCATCCAGACGACAGTACGAGTCGGTCGCAGACCGACGCCACTAGGGGCGGCGGGTGGGGGTCGGGCCGGACTGTATTGACTACCCGGTCAAGCGGGCGAACCGTGCCCGATCAGGAGCGGGCGTCGCCGCCGAAGTAGCGCTCGGCCAGCGCCCAGGCGTCCTGGCCGCACTGGGATCCGATCCGGCGGCCCTGGAAGTCGTCCGCACGGATGTGGATGCCACCGAAGATCCGGGAGATCCCGGCCTGGTCGGCCGCGTCGAAGTAGCTCGCCCACTGAAGGGTCACGTCGCTCGTCGGTCCGGCCTCGGTGACGAGCTCACCGGCGGGCACCGTCCAGTGCGAGATGCCGCCGGGGAAGTAGGGATCACCGGTGAAGGCGGCCATGACCTCTGCCGCGGCGCGGCTGAACGTGCTGTGGCCCGACACGTAGCCGGCGAACGCCGGTGTCACGAACGTCGGGCGCTGGTACGGGACCCAGTCGACGGCCCGGATCCACCCGACCCCACTGGCGCGGGAGGGGTCGTCGGGGTTGCCCTGCCAGGCCTTGACGGCGATCTCCCCCACATGGTCCGCCAGGTGCTCGTGCCGCTGGCCCGGGGCGCTCGATTCCGGCGTGATCACCTCGACGAGACCGTCGACGAGCGGCAGGCCGGCGGGGTCGTAGGCGGGCCCGGCGGGATCGCTGGACTGTCCTTTGCCGCCCATGTACCGGATCATCGAGATCGGCCGGACGGAGTCGTAGTGGCCCTTCACGCCCCAGGCCGCCACTGCGGCGTCGTGCACGGCCCCGTTGAGGGCGAGGTAGAGCTTGACGTCCCACTCGAGCCGGTCGACAACGGGCCCGACGCCGCCGATGCGCAGCTCGAGGCCCGGTGTGTCCGACACCTCGTTGGCGATGGTGTTCCAGTGGCCGGGCGGCGTCTCCGACTCGGGCCCGTCGGCCCAGAACTCCGCCAGCGCGCGGGCGAAGTCGCCGCGGAGCACCTCGTTGGCCGCGTACGGCTCGCCCGTCGCCGGGTTGACCTCGTAGCCGTCGCCGTCGTTGGTGCCGAGCGTGTTGTCGCCGATGGCCCCGGGGCTGATGTCCATCGTGGCGCCGTCGCCGGGGTCGAGGTAGCTGCTGTCGCGGAGCACGTCGACTGCCGCCTGCTTGAAGGCGGCTTCGCTGGCCGGGTCGTCACCGAGGTGTGGCGGCGGCCCGGGGTCGACGGGCAGGCCGTCCGCCGCCCCCGACCCGGGGAGCGCGAAGGCTTCGACGTGGCCCCACTGCGGGCCGACGAACCGCTGGACATTCCCCGGGATGGGAAGGCCGTTCTGCGCCACGAGCTGGGCCAGCGCCAGCGGCTGCCACCGGTTGGGGTCGCGCATCTGGGTGCCGGGGCCGGCCACCACCAAGGGCTGGTTCACGGGCCGATAGTCGGTGTCGATGTAGCGGCGCTCCTCCAGCGAGCCGTCGGATCGCCCGCGGTCGATCACGGTCTGTGCGATGCGGTTGCCCAGCGCCGCCGGCGAGTCGCCCTCGGTGCTCGTGTAGTCGATGCGGTAGCAGAGCGACTCCATGGTCTCGACCAGCTCGTCGAAGGTCGCCTGGAGCCCGGCGGCCAGCGAGTAACGGTGGAGGAGGATGCGGTAGGCGGCGTAGCTGATCGCCGCCTCGCGGGCGGCGTCCACGTCGTCGGCCTCGTGCTTCTCGTCGACGAAGTAGCCGTCGGCGTCGGGGTCGTAGGCGGCCCAGGCGTCCCACATGGCCGCCGACGTGTGGAAGAGGTTCCGGGCGTGGACCGTGGGTGCGGGCACGTCGCGGCGGATGGCGTCGAGCAACGCCTCGTCCCAGACCCGGGCGACCGATCGACCGTCCCTGTCGGCGGGTCGGCAGCCATCGATCGTGTAGGCGTCCGACGATGCGGACGGGCCGGACGTGCCCGACGACCCGGACGTGCAGCTCGCGAGCGAGAGGACGGCGACCGCGAGCGGGACGGCCGCCCATCGCGGGCGGGCCGCACTCATTCCGGCGGCTCCACGACCACGACCCGGTCGGCCGCGACGTCCTCGAGGCTCGTCTCGTCGCCGCCGGGCCACGCGACCACGAGCTTCGACACCTCTGTCGAGTCGCCCAGGCCGAAGTGGGCGCGGGGATCCTCGGATGACAGGTAGCTGCTGCCAGCCCGCACCTCACGGGTCAGCTCGCGGCCGTCGGCCAGCGACACGGTGATCATGGCGCCGGGGAAGAACCCGTCGAGCGCCACCTCGAGCCAGTTGCCCGAGGCCGCCCGGTTCTCGAGCAGCACGAGCGGGCCACCGATCGTGCCCACGGCCACGTCGAGGTCGCCGTCGTTGTCGTAGTCGGCGGTCGCAGAACCACGGGCGAGCAGCCGGCCGACGTCGGCGAGCCCCGCGGTCGTCCCCACGTCCTCGTAGAGGGCCGTCGACTCCTGCGCCTCCAGGTTGCCGAACACCTGCAGTACCTCGGCGTCCGCGGCGAGGTCGGTCACGGGTATGTCGCCGTTGGCGACGAAGAGGTCGAGGTCGGTGTCGAGGTCGAGGTCACCCCAGGACACACCCCAACCGGTGGCGGCACCCAGGTCGATGCCCAGGTCGCGCCGCACATCTGCGAACGACGGGTCGACCAGGTCGGACTCCTCGCCACGGAATGCGCCGTGGACCTGACCCCGCGCGTTGGTCACGAACAGGTCCTCCCGGCCGTCGGCGTCGTAGTCGGCGCCGGCCACGCCCATCCCCGCGCCGGGGTCGGCGACGCCGGCCCTGCCCGCCAGCTCCTCGAAGCGGAACCCGATCCCGGCCGAGTCGGCGTCGGCACCGCCCGGCCAACCCACGTTGTCGTACAGGCGGTCCGGCTTCGTGTCGTTGGCGACGTACAGGTCGAGGTCACCGTCGCCGTCCGGGTCGGAGAACAGGGCACCGAGCCCGTACTCGAAGTTCGCCACCTCGAGGCCGGCCTCCATGCCCACCTCGCGGAAGCTGACGCGCCCGCTGTCGGCGGGTCCGTGGTTGAGGTAGAGCAGGTCGCGAACCCCCGTGTAGGTGTTGGGGAATCCCTGTGTCGCGCCTTCGATCGGGCTGCCGAGGTTCGCGTAGCCGGCGACGAACAGGTCGGGCCAGCCGTTGCCGTCAACGTCGCCGACGGCCGCTCCCGCGTACCAGCCGATCGCCGGCGCCTCGGCCTCCTCGGCCCCGTCGGTGAAAGTGCCGTCCCCCTCGTTCCACAGCAGCGCTCCCGACTGGGCTCCCGTGACGTACAGGTCGGTGTGGCCGTCGAGATCGAAGTCGGCTGCGACGCAGCCGTTGCCCTGCATCGCCAGGTCGGCACCGGACCCGTCGCTCACGTTGACGAACTCGCCCTCGACGTTGTGGAACAGCGCGCTGCGGGGCAGGCCGCCCGCGTCCTCCCAGCGGCCCGCCTCGCGTTCGGCGTAGGAGTTGACGGCGAAGAGATCGAGCCAGCCGTCGGCGTCGTAGTCGAGCCAGCAGACCCCCGCCCCTTGCATAGCCGCGGGCTCGGGGGTCACACCCCAGCGGAACGCCCCGTGCCGGAAGTCGAGCCCGACGTCGCCAGCCACGTCGACCAGCTCGATCCGCGAGGGACCGGGGCGCGCGTCCGCGGTGGTGGCTGCCGACGGCCAGGATCGGGCGACGCCCGACGCGTTGTCGTCCCGGTCCGGCGGATCCGACGAGCAAGCGGCCATCACCAGCGCGGCGGCGATCGCCGCGCCACTCAACCGGTGGGCGTTCACACCACGCCGCGCGCCGCCCGGCGGCGCTTCGACAGAGCGTCGACCAGCACCGCGGCGAGCAGAACCAGGCCGGTGATCACGAACCTCGTGCCGGTGGCCAGGTTGAGCAGGTTCATGCCGTTGTCGATGCCGATGATCACCAGCGCGCCGAGAAGGGCCGAGACGACGCGACCCCGCCCCCCGAACAGGCTCGTGCCGCCGATGACGGCGGCCGCGATGACGTTCAGCAGCAGGTTGCCGCCGCCGGTGTTGGTGGCCACCGAGCGCAGGCGGGAGGCGAGGATGATCCCGCCGAGGCCCGCCATGAAGCCGGCGATCATGAACACCGCGATCCGGACGCGGTCGACGTTGATGCCGGCCCGGCGGGCGGCCTCGGCGCTGCCACCGACCGCGTAGACGTGCCGGCCGAACCGCGTCCTGGACGCCACGAACGACCAGAACACGAATAGGAGCAGCACCAGCAGGGTCACCTGGGGGACGCCTCGGTCGCGGTTGGCGTACCAGACGGCGGCGAACGTGACGACGGCGAGGCCGGCCACCTGGAGGACGATCACCACGCCCGGCTTGGCGTCGAGGCCGCGGGCATGGCGCGAGCGCGCCGTCAAGGCCTGCGACAGCGCATATGCGGCCACCCCAACGGCGCCCACCACCCAGCCCGCGGCATCGCTGAGGAAGTTGTTGGCGATGCCCACGACCGTGTCGTCCTGGATGCGGATGGTGCCCGAGGTCGAGTACTCGGTCGTGAGGATCAGCACGACGCCCGACCAGATGAGCAGCCCCGCCAGGGTCACGACGAACGACGGGACCCCCGCCTTGGTGATCACCAACGCCTGCAGCAAGCCTATGGCGGTGGTCACGACCAGCGCGACGGCGACGGCGGGCCACCAGGGCCAGTCGGATGCGTCCGGCCGGAGCAGGAGCGTCATCGTGACGCCCCCCACCGCGCTGACGAACGCCACCGACAGGTCGATCTCGCCGATCAGCAGGACGAACACCACCCCGATTGCGATGGTTGCGACCGGCGCCATCTGCAGCAGGAGGTTGGAGAAGTTGCGCTCGGTGAAGAACGTGTCGTCGAGCGTGCCGAACACGATGCCGATGACGATCAGCCCGACGATGATCGGGAGCGAGCCGAGCTCGCCGGCGCGCACCCCCTGCCACCACCGGCGCACGTACCCGCCGAGCGTCTCGGCCGGCACCTCGAGCGGGGCTTGGGTGGCGGCCGGCAGCGGCTCTTCGGGGGTCACCTCGACGTCGACGCCCGGCTCGGTGCCCACCTGCGACTCGGTGCGGGGATCGATCGTCATGGCTCGGTGACTCCGGCGTCGGCCATTCCCGGCACCTGGTCGATCGTGCCGGCCGTGATCGCCTGGACCACCTCCTGCTGAGTCGTTTTCGCCCGGTCCAGGACAGCCACCCGTTGCCCGAGGCGCAGGACCGTGATCCGGTCGGCGACCTCGAACACGTCGTGAAGGTTGTGCGAGACGATGACCACGCCCAGGTCGCGGTCGCGCAGGCGACGCACGAGGTCGAGCACCTGGCGCGTCTGGGCCACGCCGAGCGCAGCCGTCGGTTCGTCGAGGACGAGCAGCTTCGAGTTCCACATGACCGACTTGGCGACGGCGACGGCCTGCCGCTGCCCACCCGACAGGCCGGCCACCGTCTGGCGCACCGACCCGAGTGTGGTCACCGACAGGCCCTCGAGCGTCTCCTGGGCTGCGTGCTCCATGCTCGACTCGTCGAGCACGAAGCCCCGCCTCCGCTCCCGCCCCAGGAACATATTGGCCGTGACGTCGAGGTTGTCGGCCAGCGCCAGGTCCTGGTACACGACCTCGATGCCCAGGTGGGCCGCGTCCCTCGGGCCGTGGATGGCGACGGGCTCGCCGTCGAAGCGCACCTTCCCCTCGTCGAAGGGATAGATCCCGACGACGCACTTGACGAGGGTCGACTTGCCGGCCCCGTTGTCGCCGACGAGCGCCATCACCTCACCTTCGCGCACCTCGAAGTCGACGCGGTACAGAGCCTGTACCGCGCCGAACGCCTTCGAGACCCCCTCGCACTCGAGGAGCGGAACACTCACGAGTTCTGCTGGCAGAACTCGGTGCTGGCGACGTCGCCGGTGCAGAGCTCCTCGACCGTGCGGAACTCGGCCGCGATGACAGTGTCGGCCACGTTGTCGACGGTCACGCCGATCGGCACCAGCGCCACGTAGGGCACGATCCCGTCGCCCTCGGCTTCGTCGGATGGCTCTCCGGACTCGGCCTCGATGCCGACGACCGACACGTCGGAACCTCCGGACGCCAGCTCCGACTGGTACGACTCGGCGGCCTCCGTGATGTCGTCGCCGGATCGGAGTGCCAGCGCGATCGCAGCGGCGACGCCGACCTCGTCCTGGATCGGCTTGTACACGCTCACCGTTTGCTTGCCGAGCAACACGTTCTGGATGCCGGCCTGGGTGGCGTCCTGCCCGCTCAGCGGAACCGGCCCCACACCTGCGGCCTCGAGCGCGTTGATCACCGAGTTGGCCAGGCCGTCGTTGGCCGCGAAAACGGCGTCGACGTCGTTGTTGGCGTCGACCAGGATCTGCTCCATCAGCGTCTGCGCCTCGGCGTTGTCCCAGCCGGGGACGAACTGGTCGGCAACCAGCTCCCAGTCGCCGGCGTCGACCCGCTGCTGGACCGTCTCGTCGTAGCCCTGCTTGAACAGGAACGAGTTGTTGTCCTCCTCGCCGCCGTTGAGCTCCACCACGCGTGCGGGAGACACACCGAGCGCGTCGATGGCGGGCTCGACCGCCTCGGCCATGGCCGCGCCCACGGCCACGTTGTCGAAGCTGACGTAGGCCGCGCCCCCGGAGCCGCCGGTGTTGAACCGGTCGTACTCGACCACCTGGACGTCGTCCTCCTTGGCCTGGTCGATGATCGTGGCGCCGGACCCGGTGTCGAGGCTGGTGAGGACGATCACGCTGGCGCCGTCGGCGATGGCCTGCTCGGCCTGCGACTGCTGCGTGTTGGCGTCGCCCTCGGCGTTGACGATCGTGAAGTCGTCGCCCTCCGAGAGCCCGGCGGCCTCGAACGCCTCGGCGAAGAACGGCGCGTCTTCCTGCTCCCAGCGGTCCGAGGACGCGGTGTCCGGCAGGAGCACCCAGATGCTGCCCTCGTCGCCGCCGCCGTCCGTCGCCGCTTGGCCGCCGTCATCGTCGTCGTCACCACAGGCGGCGGCGATCAGGCCGAGGACGGCCAGCATCGCGAACACCTGCCAGGTGCGCTTCCTTACGGACATATGTTCCCCCTCATGTCGCCCTTCCCAACGCGGGACGCTACGACGGCGGCCGCGAACAGAACGCGAACGTTACGCCGTCGGCATGAACGAATCGTGAAGGACCGCACCGCATCGGTCAGCCTGCCACGAACCGGTACCCGGACCGGGGCTCCGTGATGAACAGGGGCGGGCCGTCGGGATCCTCGAGCTTGGCGCGCAGTCGCGCCATGTAGACGCGGGTGTACTCGGTCTGCGTCTCGTAGCCGTGGCCCCACACGCGGCGTAGGAGCGTCGCGTGTGTCAGCAAGACACCGGGGTTGGTGGCGAACTCGCGCAGCAGCGCGAACTCGGTGGGCGTGAGGTGGACGAGGTTCCCGGCCTTCGTGACCTTGCGGGCGGCCACGTCGATCTCGACGTCGCCGGCCGTGACCAGGGCCGGCGCGGTGGGCGCCAGCGGCGCGGGGCGGCTGCGCCGGAGCGTGGCGTTGATGCGTGCCAGCAGCTCCTCAATGCCGAACGGCTTGGTCATGTAGTCGTCGGCCCCGAGGTTGAGAGCCCGCACCTTGTCGGTCTCCGCCCGTCGGGCCGACAGCACGATGATGCCCACGGACGACCGCTCCCGCAGCTCACGGCACAGCTCGAAACCGTCGATGTCCGGGAGCATGAGGTCGAGCAGGACGGCGGCGGGCTCGCTGGCCTCGAGCAGGGCGACGGCGTCGCAGCCGTCCTTCGACACCACCACGTCGTGCTCTCGGGCGATCAGGTTGGAACGGACGAGGTCGACGATGTTCTGGTCGTCCTCGACCAGCAGGACGGTCGTGCGGTCAGACGACATCGGGCTCCTTCGACGCGTCCACCAGGCTCCACGACGCATCCAGCGGTACGTCCGACGCATCGGTCGGCGGCTCACAGGGAAGCGTGACGACGAAGCAGGCGCCGCGGGCGGCCGGCACGGTGGTCAACCCGCCTCCGTGGGCGTCGACGATCCCCCTGGCGATCGGCAGGCCCAGCCCGGCGCCCGCGCCGTCGGCGGTGCCCCGCACCCGCGGCTCGAAGATGCGGGCGGCCAGCGAGCGCGGGATGCCGGGACCGTGGTCGGAGACCTCGACCTCGACGGTGCCCCGGCTCGCCCCGCGGCGCAGGGTCACGTCGATGCCCTCCGGGGAGGCGCCGTGGGCCACGGCGTTCTCGAGCAGGTTGACGAACACCTGCTCCAAGCGGTCGTGGTCACCCCACACGGGCTCGAGCTCGGCGTCGGCGTCGACGCGGATCGGCGACCCGTCGGCCACCAGCCGCACGGCCGCCTCGACGACCAGCGGAAGGTCACACCAGTGGCGCTGCAGGCGCAGGACGCCGGACTCGATGGCGGTCGAGTCGAGCAGGTCCCCCACGAGCCGCCCGAGCCGCGCTCCCTCGGTGGCGATCGAGCGGAGGAACCGGTCGGTCGACGCAGCGTCCCAGGTGAGGTCGGGCTGGAGGAGTGTCGAGGCGTAGCCCTGGATGGCGGTGAGCGGCGTGCGCAGCTCGTGGCTGAGCGACGAGAGGAGCTCCCGCTGGATGGCCTGGGAGCGGCGCAGCGCGGCGGCCTCCCGCCGGGTGCGCTCGAGCGCCTCGCCCTCCATGGCCAGGGCGAGCGACCGCGTCGCGTCGCCCAGCAGCTCGAGGGTGTCCGTGTCGTCGTTGGTGTCGCCCGTCGGCAGGTGCGCCACGAGCGCCGCCCGACCCTCGGGATGCCGGAGTGCGACCGCCGCCAGGTCCGGCTCGACGAACTGCGCCTGCCCGTCGGCACCCGCGGCGAGGACGCAGCGGGCCGCGGTGTTGTACCTGACCTCCATCGCCGCGGCATCGGCCGTCCCGCCGTCGTGGATGACGCGGGGCTCCAGCTCGCCCTCCTTCTCGATCAACACGGCCACGCCGGCGGCGCCGAGGGCTCGGCTCAGTGCCAGCAGCGACGCGCCAAGCCCGCCCACCACCCGATCGGGGGTTGCGACCAAGGTCTCGAGCATCGCCCGCAACGACTCGAGGACCCGGTTGCGGCGCGAGACCTCGGTCAGCAGCCGTTCGCGCTCGATGGCCGATGCCACGTAGCCGACGTAGAGCCGGGCCAGCTCGAGCTGCGCCGGCTCGGGCCGGCCGACGGACGTGGCGAAGCCGGACACCGTGCCGAGCACCCCGTGCGTGCCGACGATCGGCGTCGCCCACTCGCTGCGGATCCCCGAGGCCGCCGCGGCGCGGCGGTAGCGCTCCGGGGCCGGGTGGGTGGCGAGGTCCTCGACCACGACGGCTTCGGCCTCGGCGGCGGCCAACCCGGCACATCCCCCCGCGATGCCCAGCGGCAGGCGATCGTTGACCTCGAGGAGGGGTGGGCGCAGCCCGACCGCGGCTGTGCGGCGCAGGACGGGATCCCCGCCGTCGGGGGGTTCGAGCAGGTGGACGCAGAGCATCTCCTGGTCGAGGGCGGCGGCCATGGCCGACACGATCAGGGGCAACGACGCCGCGGGCTCCACGTCCGAGAGCTGGTCGACCAGGCTCCGGAGTCGCTGGAGCTGGCGGCGGGCCATCGAGTCCATCTCGATGCCCGACATGAGCGCCACGATGTCGTCGCGGTGCACCTCGAGCGGCGAGACGTCGGCCACCACGCGGCCGTCGCGGAGGACGACGACCCGGTCGGCCAGCGCGAACACCTGATCGAGGTCATGGGTCACCAGCAGGATGCCGGCGCCGGCGTCGCGGCACTGCCGGATCACCCCCTGGACGTGCAGCGTCTCCGCAAAGCCCAGCGAGGCCGTCGGCTCGTCCAGCAGTAGGAGCCGCGGCGCGGACATGAGCGCCCGGCCGAGCGCCACGAGTTGGCGCTGGCCCCGGGACAACCCCCGCACGGGCCGGTCCAGCGGCAGGGCGTCGGCTCCGACCTGCCTGAGCACCGACACCGCCCCCTCGCGCATGTCGCCGTCGGCGATCACCCAGCGGCCGGGCTCGCGGCCGAGGAACACGTTGGCGACCACGTCGAGGTCTTCACACAAGCCATGGTCCTGCCAGAGCACCTCGATCCCGGCCTGGCGCACCTGGTCCGGGGTCGAGGGCAGCGGGGCGCCGTCGACCCGGACCTCGCCCTCCTCGGACTCGAGGATGCGGGCGAGGCAGGCGACCAGCGACGACTTGCCCGCGCCGTTCTCCCCCACCAGGGCGACCACCTCGCCCTCGCCCACCCGTAGGGACACGTCGCGCAGCGCCGTGAGCCGGCCGAAGCGCTTGGTGATCCCCCGCGCGTCGAGACGCGGCACCGCGGCGCGCGGAGGCCGCTGTCTTACTGCACTGGCCTCTGTCACCCGCACCCTCCGTGGCCGTCGATCGGGCTCCACCACCAGTTTGACCCGCCGAGGCACCAACCGGGGCAGCCGGCTACGGCTCGGCGCCTGATTCGAGCCCGGCGGTCCATTCGTCGAGGTCGGCATCGGGCTGCAGCACGACCATGACGAAACGCACCGGGCGCTTGCGGTCGTTGCGGTAGGCGTGGGGCCGGTCGGCGTGGAACAGCGCCGCGCCCCCCGCCGGGACCGTGTGCGCGACGCCGTCGACCTCGAGCGTCACGGTCCCGTCGATGACGTGGAGCATCTCACGGGTGCCCTCGACGTGCGCCTCGGAGGCGTGCCGGTCGCCGGGGGCCAGAGTCCAGCGCCACAGCTCGGTGTGGTCCCGCTCGTCCGAGCCGACCAGCAGGTCACCGGAGCTGCCCTCGAGCCCGGCCCACAGCCGGGCGGTCTCCGCCGGCTGGACCACGCGCACGGCAGGTGCCTCGTGCAGCTCGACCAGTGCCGCCAGCGACACGCCGAGCGTCTCGGCGATCTTGCACATCGTTCCCAGGCTGGGATTGGTGCGGGCGCCCTCGACCTGGACCAGCATCCCCTTGCTCACTCCACTGCGCGACGCGAGCTGGTCCAGGCTCCAACCGCGGTCGGTGCGGAGGCGGCGGGTGTTGCGGGCGACGGCGGCGGCCACCGCCGCGGCATCTGGCACGCGGTGCATCGTACCGACCGAATGGTGCACCACAGTGACCGGTGACCTAGAGTGCACCGTACGGTCAGTGTGGTGTACCACCCCGCCACGGCCGCGCGACCGCCCCCGAACCCGCCCCATGGCCGCACTCCTCGCCCTCACCGCTGCCGCCGCCTACGGCGTCGGAGACTTCCTCGGCGGCATGGCCGCGCGTCGGGAACCCTCGACCGCCGTCGTCCTGTGGTCGCACGTGGTCGGCCTCGTCATGCTCGTGCTGGCGGCACCGGCGCTCGGAGGCAGCGCCACGCCCCGGGGAATGGCCGTGGGTGCGGTCGCCGGCGTGTTCGGCGGGGCGGGTGTGGCCCTGTTCTACCGGGGCCTGTCGCTGGGGTCGATGAGCGTGGTCGCGCCGATCGCCGCGCTGCTGTCGGCGGCGGTGCCGGTGATGGCCGGCCTCGGCTCCGGCGAGCGGCCGCCGTTGGCGGCGGTCGCCGGCATCGGGATGGCGCTGGTGGCGGTCACGATGGTGTCGAGGGAGCGGCCCGACGAGCACGGCGACCGGGGGCTGCGCCTGCAGCCCCTGCTCCTGGCCATCGGGGCCGGCGTCGCCTTCGGACTGTTCTTCGTCGCGATCGATCGGGCGGGCAGCGGCGCAGGGATCTGGCCCCTCGTCGGGGCGCGGGTGGCGTCGGTGTCGCTGTTCGCGGCACTGGGCGCCGCCCGGGTGGCCGCGGCCGGACCGCCGCGAGCCGCCCTGGGCGCGGCCCTGGGCTGCGGGCTGCTCGACGCCGCCGCCAACGTGCTGTACGTGCTCGCGTTGTCGCACGGCCTGCTGTCGGTCGTCTCGGTGCTGACGGCCCTC
>JBKPHE010000124.1:0-17355 GCA_046744485.1 Actinomycetota bacterium
GATACTTCCTCAACGGTCCGCGTGATAGTGGATTGATGACGTAGCGCTGAACCATCTCGAACGGTGTTTTTTCCGCATTCCGAAATGTGAATAGATCATATTGGAATGCCGTGAACGAAAGTTCGATGGCCTTCGTCTCGATGCTCGAGGGTACTATGGGTCTCTCGCCGGGGGTGAAGCGCTTGAGCCGAAGAGGCCCGTCGCCCATGAAGATGCGGTTTTGCAAGCACCAACCGTTCGGGTCATAGCCAATGACCCGACCCCCCGGAGACGTCACCCGATGGCACTCCTCCAGGACGTCGGACGCGAGCGTCGACACGTGATGAAGGAACCCGGCCGCCACGACCATGTCGAAGGTGTCGGACGGGAACGGTAGCTTCACCCCGTCCGCCTGCACGGCCGGAACCGGCGCGTGGCTGAGCATCTCAGCCGAGATGTCAACGCAGGTCACGGCAGTCTCTGGCTGATCCTTGACCAGGCGACTGACCATGCCTGCCCCTCCGCCGACATCGAGTATGCGCCCGCGGCCAGTCCAGTCGATCCAGGCGGCGATGCGCTCCTGGTCAACCGGTGACAGAGATGTGTAATCCTCGCGACCGCGTTCGTCCCAAAAGAGCTTTTCCCGTTGGTAATGAGCTTCGTCGGGCTCCACGGTACGGTTGGTCCTCCGGGTCGGTGTTCCCGTCCGATGGTATGCCCAGAGCGGGAGTCAAGGCGGCAGGGGCTCGTCTCGACAACCGATGACGACGCTCGGCACGCCACCCACGATCGTGAAGGCTTCGACGTCCTTCGTCACGACCGCGCCCGCCGCGACCACCGCCCCCCGCCCCACCGTCACGCCCGGCAGGACGATCGCGCGGGCGCCGATCCACACATCGTCCTCGATCCTGATCGGCGCGACATCCAAGCCCGAGAAGCGCATGGGCATCGACTCGCCGGCACCTGGGATCCGGTGACCAGCGCTGAGCACCTGCGCACCATGTGCGATCATCACTCGGTCGCCGATGGTGACCCCACCGATGCAACCCAGCATCGCCGACTTGCCGATCGACACGTCGGCGCCGACGCGGAGCTTGCGGTAGTTGTCGACCCACACGTCCCTCCAGATCTTGGGACGGGCGCCGACCTCGGCCCCACGCCAGCGCATCAGCAGGCGCTTGATCCGGTTGGAGACCGGATCATGCGGCGTGAGCGCCATGAAGAACTCGACGAGATAGTCGCCGATGGCCGTCGGCAGCGGTACCCGGACGTGCAGCCCGTCGACGTTGCTCATCGACGCTCGCTCGACCGGTCCGGGGGAGGATCGAACGCGGCGCCGCGATGGCACCTCGGTCCCGCTGCTGGGGCCACGGTTGCCTCCCATCACGGCTTGAGGATGAGGCCTTGACCGGTCGGCAGAGCGAGCACCTGCACCCCCCGCCTCTTGGCGAAGTCATCGAAGGCGCGCTGCTGTTCCCGGTGCTTCCGCCAGCCGTAGTCGTCGAGCACGATCGCGGCCCCACTGGTCAGCCTCTCCCAGAAGTGTTCGGCCGCTGCGATCTCCGGATCGCGCGTGTTCATGTCCAGCGACAGGAAGGCGATGCTGTCCGTCTCGACCGACGGGAGCGTGTCGGGCACCAGGCCTCTGATGATCTTGACGTTGGTGTAGGGGCTGAACGTCCTGACGACCGCCTCATAGCACGGCTCATACTCACCCACACGGACCCCTCGGGCCTTCTCTTCGGGTGAGATGTAGCGTTCGGCCAAGCCTTCATACGTGTCAACAAGGAAGAACGCCTTTGGCAAGGTCTCGAACCCTACGTATTTGATGACGGTCAGGGCGTAGCCGCCCCGATTCACGCCACACTCGACGAAATCCCCGGTCAAAGATGCCCCACGCTCGGCCGCCCAGCATACGACGTGCGCCCGCCAATGCAGATCGCCGAAGGTCCAAGAGCCCGTCGACCGTCCCGCATCGTAGGCGTCCTTGAAGCGAGGATCGTCCATGAAAGGCGCGCTATGGGTTGTCGCCAGGCCATCTTGGTTGTAGGTAGCCTTGCCGTACAACGGCCGGGCGAGGTAGTTGCCGCTGGCGCGGTTTATTCCCTTTATCAGGCGCAAGCGCACCGACTTTGGGACGGCGTCACGCATCTGTTGACGGATTGGTTCCAATTGCAACCGCTTCCTCATTGTTGCGTCCAGTTGTGTCCCTTGTGAACCATTGCTGTGCGGTCACCCAGCCTGGTGTCCCGGACCGCTCAGGGCCGGCCGATCGTAACCGAGCACGATGTGCAGGCCCGCAACAACATGTTCCACCCTCCCCAGCGGATGGAGCGCGCTCGGATGGTCCCGCCCCGACAAACTACGCTTCCCCGGTCCTGGCGTTCGCTATGCCCACGCCCCGTCCGACAAGCTTACCGACGAGCCACCGCCTTCCATGAGCCGCCGTCTACAGACCTTCATCCTCCTGGCCGGGCTGGTCGGGATCGCCTTGGCCGTTTCCCGCACGGTGGACACGGCGCAGGACCAGGTCCTGCCGTCTGGCCCCGCCTGGGTGGCCGCAGGCGTCCTCGCGTTGGTTGCGATCATCGCGTCCGCCCGAGCCTGGGTCGCGCTGTTCAGCGACCTCCTGGACGACCGGGCCTCCCGCGCCGCCGTGCGGGGGACGTTCTATCTCGCGCAGCTCACGAAGTACCTACCTGTCGGGGGCTTCGCCCAGGCGGCCAGCCAGCTGGGGCTCGCCCCCTCCGTCGGGGTCCCGCTCAAGCGGGCCACCGTCGCCTTCCCGGTGTCTGCGGTTTGCGCGGTCGTGGCCTGCACGACGTTGGGGAGCGGGCTCGCCTTGGACAGCGGTCTCGCCGGCTGGATCCGCGTTCTCGCGCTCTGCGGTCTGCTGACGCCGATCCTGCTCCGCCGCACGCTCATGGCGCGTGTCCTCGACCTCGCCCGTCACGTCGTACACCGGATTCCCGGCTCTGATCAGCTGCCGACCCAGCGGGACATCGTGGTCTTCTACGCCTGGGCCCTCGTGACCATCGGCTCGCTCTGCGGCGCGTATGCGATCCTGCTGGGCTCGCTCGATACGGGGGCGAACCCGGGAACCGTGTTCTGCGCCTTCGCGATCAGCTGGGCGGTCGGGTTCATCGCCCTACCCATCCCGGCCGGGGTCGGCGTCCGCGAGGCCGTGCTCATCGGTCTCCTTCCCGGGGTCGGCACGGCGCCGTTGCTCGCGGCATCGCTCGCTCTGCGCCTGCTCACCATCGGCACCGAGCTGCTGGCCACGATCGGCAACAAGGTGGCGGTCCGGCGTTACGTCGTCAGCCCAGCGCCCGAGGCGGCGCACGTCCCGCGCGTGACAACGTCATGAGGCGGTCGCTCGACGGTCAGGTGGTGCACGCCGAGGCCGCGCCGGAGAGCCTCCCCAGCCGCGTCATGGCTACGTCCCGCCATCTCGTGTCCGTCGAGGATCGGGCTAGTGTGACCACTCCTTCGACGTCGATTGGCGCGGCGGAGCGGGCGGCGCCAGGCGCGGCGATGAAGACCAACGACGAGTGGCGAGGTTTGGCGCGGCCATGGTGAACAACACTCCGACGATGACCGTTGCGGCTGCCCGCGGCCGCCAGGGCGACGTGCTGGAACGGGTGCTCGAGGTGGCCCGACGCGACGAGTTCGAGGGCTACTCGAAGCACGACGCATTGAATGCGCCCTGGCTGGAGGTACTTGCGGGTCGTTCGAGGCTGCGACGGCTCGCCGCCATCCAGCTCGTGATGCGGTCACCAATCCACGTCCGCCCCCTGCTCCGGGTCCGCAAGGCCCGGAACCCCAAGGGCCTGTCACTGTTCGCCCGAGCCCACCTCGCTCGCTATCGCATGACCGGGTCGCAGGAAGACGCGCGGACGGCCCGGGAGCTGCTCGACTGGCTGATCGCCAACCCGTCGGCGGGCTTCGACGGGCTCGCCTGGGGTTATCCCTATCCCTGGCAGGACGCCGGGTTCTTCGCGCCCCGAAACCTGCCCAATCGGGTTGTCACCTCGTTCGTGGGCCAGGCGTTGCTCGACGGGTACGACACCCTCGATGACGACCGTTATCTGAAGGCGGCGTCGGACGCCGTCCGCTTCCTGCTCGACGCTCCCAAGACGCTGTTCGAGGACGACCGTCACCGGTGCGTGAGCTACGTACCCGACGAATCGATCGATTGGATCGTGATGGATGTGTCCGCGCTGGTCGGGGCGCTCGCGGCGCGGCTGGCGACACTCGATGGCGACGAGAAGCTCACGGAGGAGAGCACCCGACTGGTCCGTTACGTCGTCTCCAAGCAGACCGACGAAGGCGCGTGGTTCTACGCCGAGCCGCCGTCGGCCAGCCGCATCACCCACGACAACTACCACACCGGGTTCATCCTCGACGCGATCCTCGTCCATGCCCGGGCGACCGGTAGCACCGAGTTCGACGAGGCGTACGACCGAGGTGTCGACTTCTATCAGCGGCGGCTCTTCGAACCCGATGGCGCCCCGCGCTTCATGAGCGATCGCCGCTACCCCTTCGACATCCACGGGTGCGCCCAGGGGATCATCACGTTCTCGCTTCGCCAGAAGCATCGGGGTGAGGGTGCCGAGTTCGCGGGGCACGTGCTGGACTGGACGTTGGCCAACATGTGGGACCCGAAGAGCGGCTGGTTCTACTACCAGAAGCGCCGGGCCTTTCGTACGAAGATCCGCGAGCTGCGATGGTGTCAGGGATGGATGTCGCTGGCTCTGGCCTCCTACCTCGAGAACTGCGAGGACCCGGCATGAGGGGTTTTCCCGGTTGCGAGCTGTCGCTCGATCCCGGCCGCAGCCGGTTCGAGCGCATGTACGCTCGCCTGTTCGGCGCCCCCGCCAACGGCCTGCGCATACGGCTGCGCCGCGTCCTCCCCGTGACCGACGGCGACCACCGGAGGATCCTCGACGCCGGTTGCGGCCCCGGCGTCTTCGCCTTCGAGCTGGCCAAGCGCCATCCGCAGGCGCAGGTGCTGGGCATCGAGCTCGAGCCGGACCTCGTCGAGCGCGCCAACGCGATCGCAGAACGGGCGCGGCTGGCCAACTGCCGCTTCGAGAAGGGCGACGTCACCCAGCTCGACTTCGAAGCCAAGTTCGACCTGGTCGTGAGCGTCGACAACCTCGAGCACGTCGAGGACGACGTCACCGCCATGGAGACCCTGCTGCGAGCGCTGCGCCCCGGCGGCACGCTGGCGGTCCACGTGCCAGGGTACGAGCGGCGCTGGCTGCTGTTCGGCCGGCGGGTCAACTTCGACGTACCGGGCCACGTCCGCCCCGGATACCGCGCCCCTGAGCTCGCCGAGAAGCTGAGGCTGGCCGGATTCGAGGTGATCGACCAGCGCTACACGTACGGTCCGCTCGAGACGTTCACCAACAATCTCTCCTACCTCATCAGCGGCGCCGACCAACGCAACAAGGCGCTCTACGCGGTCGCCTTCCCCGCCCTGCTGGCAGTCTCGTACCTCGGCAAGTTCTCGAACCCGAGCTGGGGTGCGGGCGTGCTGACCAAGGCTCGGCGACCGGACGAACCGGCCGGGCCGGACCCGGCGTGACCCCATGCGGATCCTGATCGACATCCTCCACCCGGCACACGTCCACTTCTTCCGCAACTTCCACGACGAGATGGTGGGCCGGGGGCACCAGCTCTGCGTGACCGCCCGGGCCAAGGACCGGTCGCTCGACCTGCTCGACCAGTTCGGCCTGCCGTACCACCGTCTTTCCGATCAGCGCTCGGGCGGCGTCGGGATGACCGTCGAGATGGCGCAGCGCACGGGCCGGCTCGTCGGGCTGATGCGCAGGTTCCGGCCCGACGTGATGACCGGCATCATGGGACCGTCGATCGCGATCGCGGGCGCCCTCCGCCGCGTGCCGTCCGTGGTCTTCTACGACACCGAGTTCGCCACCCAGACGAATCGGTTCGTTTATCCCCTGGCCCACGGCGTCTGCACGCCTGACTGCTACCAGGGCAAGGTTCCCGGCACGCATCTCCGCTACGCGGGCTACCACGAGCTCGCGTACCTCCATCCGAACCGGTTCCGGGCCGACCCGGCGAAGCTCGGCGCGTTCGGTGTCTCGGCCGACGAGCCCTATGCACTCGTGCGGTTCGTCTCGTGGCAGGCGGTCCACGACCGCCGTGAGCGCGGGCTCGCGGCAGCCCAGAAGCGGCATCTCGTCGAGCTCCTCCAGGGCTACGGCCGGGTCCTCGTGTCGTCGGAGGCGCCGCTCCCGTCCGATCTCGCTGCGCTCGAGGTCAACGGCCCGGTGCACGACATCCACCATCTGATGGCACATGCCCAGCTGGTCGTCGGCGAGTCCGCCACCATGTCGTCGGAGGCCGCCGTGCTCGGGGTCCCGGCCGTGTTCATCGCGACCACTGGGCGCGGCTACACCGACGACGAGGAGAAGCGCTACGGGCTCGTCCGTCACTTCACGGAGGAGGAATACGATCGCGCCCTCGCGACGATCGAGGAGCTGTTCGCCAACTCGCCTCGAGATTTCGGGCGGGCGGCCCGTGAGCGGCTGCTGGACGAGAAGATCGACGTGACCCAGTGGATGATCGACTACTTCGAGTCGACGTTCGCCGCAGTGACGTGACCGTGTACAGGGGAGTGTGAGCGCTCGTGTGCGGCATCGCGGGAACCGTGGGTTTCGGCGACGACGACCTGATCAAGGCGATGACCGACGCCATCGCGCATCGCGGGCCCGACGGTGAGGGGTTCTTCGTCGGCGACGGGGTGTGCCTCGGCAACCGCCGGCTCGCGATCCTCGACGTGGCCGGCGGATCGCAGCCGATGGCCAACGAAGACGGCTCGGTGGTCGTCGTCTACAACGGCGAGATCTACAACTACCCGGAGCTGCGCCAGCAGGTGCTCGCACGCGGCCACGTGCTCCGGACCCATTGCGACACCGAGATCCTGCCCCACCTCTACGAGGAGGAGGGCATCGGGTTTGCCGCCCGCCTCAACGGCATCTTCGCATTCGCCCTGTTCGATCGCAGTCGCCGGAGGCTGTTCCTGGTTCGCGACCCGGTGGGGGTCAATCCCCTGGTCTACGCCCTGCGCGATGGACGACTGGCATTCGGGTCGGAGGCCAAGGCGATCCTGGCGAGCGGTCTGGTCGGGGCCGAGCTCGACGAGGCGAGCCTGCACCTGACGATGAACGTCCGCTACGTGCCGGGCGAACGCACCTTCTTTCGTGACATCCGCCGCCTCGCTCCCGGCCACGTGCTCGAGTTCACCGACGGGCGGGCCCGGGTCTCCACCTACACGACCATCGATTGGACGCCCGACACCCGTCTCGGCGAGGCCGACTGGATCGACGGGATCAGGGCCCACTACCAGGCAGCCGTGAAGCGCCAGCTCCTCTCCGATGTGCCGGTGGGTGTCTCGCTGTCCGGCGGCATCGACTCCAGCTCCATCGTCGCCATGCTCCGCCGCGGCGAATCAGGCACGATCAAGACGTTCACCCTCGGGTTCGACGAGCCCTGGGACGAGCTCGACGACGCCCGGTTCGTGGCCGAGACATTCGAAACCGACCATCACGAGACGGTCCTCCACGAACCCGCCCTGGCCTACCTCGGCGACGCCATCCGCCACACGGAAGAGCCCAAGGTCAACTCCCTCCAGCTCTATCTGCTCCACCGCTACATCGGTGAGCACGTGAAGGTCGTGCTCTCGGGGCTGGGGGGCGATGAGCTGTTCGCCGGGTACGACTTCTACCGCTACCTGGAGCGGAGCCGGCGACTCGAAGCGGGCCTGTCCGGGGCCGTCATCCGCGCTGCATCACCGGCTCTCGACTGGGTCGCGGGCCGCGCGGCCGCCGCCGGCAGGCCCCAGGCCGACCTCTACGTCCGGGGACTGGAATGGGTGGCGTCGAGTGACGACCATGCCCGCCAGTACCTGCTCCTCCGCAACGCCTGGGACTTCAACCGTTCACTTCTCCACCGCGTCTACACCCGGGAGTTCGTCGACAGGCTCCAGACCGCCACCCGCGACGACTTCGATGCCTACTTCGACGGAAACGGGTCGTGCCTCGGCCGGGCGCTGCGCGCCGAGTTCTCCACGAAGATGGTTTCCGACCTGCTCCACAACGAGAACACCATGTCGATGGCCCACTCCGTCGAGTCGCGCGTACCGTTGCTGGACCTGGAGCTGGTCCGGTTCGCAGCACGGATCCCGGACGACATCCGCTTTCGGGGTGGGCCGAAGGGGTTGCTCAAGAAGGCGCTCACGGGAGTGCTGCCCGAGCAGGTCCTCACGAAGAAGAAGTGGGGGTTCACGTTCGATCCGGTCGAGCAGTACAAGAAGGATCTGAGGTCGCTCGCGCTCGAGGTGCTGACGCCCGATCGCCTTCGCAGCTCGGGCGTGTTCAACCCCGAGTTCGTCCGCCGGGTCCTTGACGCCAAGCCGCACCCGAGGTTGCGCTGGCACTACTTCATGCTCTGGCAGATGATCGGCGTCGAGCTCTGGCGCGACATCTTCACAGGGTCACAGCACACGCAGACGTCCACACCCGCCGGCCGCCCGTCCGGGCGCGCCGCCGTAGCAGAAGGGGCATGAGCAGATGACGGCGGCACCCCGCGCCACCGTGAAGTCCGTGAAGGACTTCTGGGAGACGCACGTGAACAACGAGTACTACACGGAGGAGGAGCGGGCGTCGGAGGCGTACCTCTCCGAGATCGAGGATCGGCGATACCGGTGGCACTACCACCTCCGTGACCTGTTCGAGCGGCTCGAGGGCAGCGATGGTCAGCTGCTCGAGGTCGGCTGCGGGATCGGGGTCGACAGCATCCAACTGGCCCGTTGTGGGTTCGACGTCACCGCCGTCGATCTGACCGAGAGCGCCATCGAGGTTGCCCGCGAGTCGGCCCGGCGTCGGGGTGTCAGCATCGACTTTCGCGTGGGCAACGCCGAGCGACTGGACTTCCCCGACTCGTCGTTCGATGCGGTCTACTCGTTCGGGGTCCTGCATCACACGCCCGACATCGAGCGCGCGGTCGCCGAGGTCCACCGCGTCATGAGGCCGGGGGCGACGGCCTACGTGATGCTGTATCACCGCTGGTCCCTCGTGAACCTCGTGCATCGGCTCCTGCGGCTGCCGTACGAGTCGCCGAGGGACCGCAAGGACCACTGCCCCGTCGTCTACACGTTCAGCCGCCGGGGCGTGAAGCGGCTGTTCGGGCAGTTCTCCGATGTATCCGTCCGGGCGGAGTACCCGTTCACGTTCGGTTTCGGCCCGCTGGGAACGCGGACGCCCTTGTGGCTGCGTCGCCTTCTGGGAAGGGCGATCGGCTGGCACCTGATGATCACCGCGGTGCGATAGGTCTTCGGGCGTGCCGGCCCGAGCCCGTGCTCACGAGGTGGCCACCGGCTCGGGAACGTGCTCCGCCGACCAGGGCGACGACGTGACGTCCGCCGGCTCCCTGGGCGGAGCGGCGCCCGATCGCAGAGCGGTGGCCACCAGCTGGACGATCGTCACGAACGCGATGACGGCTCCCACGGCCGCCCCGGCGGCGAGCACCTCGCCCTGGAGCGGTGCCCAGGCAACGGCGGCGCGCACCTGTGTCGTGATCCCACTGCCCGGTGCGGCCCAGTAGTAGCCGAGGATGGTATGGGCCGCCAGCGCGTTCATGGCGGCCGCGCCGGTCAGCAGGGCCAGCGGTAACCAACGAGTTCCGCGGCGGAACAGATTGGCGAGGCCGAGTGCCACGATCACCGCGAGCGCGGCCAACGCGCCGAACCAGTAGCGGCCCTGCAGGCCGGGCATGCGGCCGAGCTGGATGTACGCGCGCAGTGCGAGCGTGAACTGGACGGCGACCAACAGGATGATCGGCGCCGCCAGCAGCAGCCGATTGCCGATGGGTGAGCCGGCGACGCGGTCGCGGCGGACGCACGCCGCGACGAGAGCGATGACGACGACGGCGGTGGCTGCCCTGATGGCCGCACTGGGTATGTGCACGTCGAACCAACCGAACTCGCCCCAGAACCGCCGGAATGTCGCCGAGCCCCAGCCCTCGAAGAAGCTGCCGTAGTCTCTGACGTTGCTCTCGATCGGAGGCACCAGCTGGGAGTGGCGCGACGGCAGCGGTTCGCCGTAGCGCACGAGGTTGGCGATCCACCACCACCCACCGAACGCGAAGCTCATCGCCGAATAAGTCAGGCCCGCCACGGTGAGGTCCCGGAGGTGTGCGCGCCCCAGTCGGCGCAGGGCGACGAGTAGGGCGGCCAGGACCCAGAGCGGCAGCACGAGAGCGAAGCCCTTGGTGTACAGCGCCAGCCCGGTGAACAGGCCGGCGAGTGCGGCGGTGCGCGCGCTGACGTCACCGTCGGCCAGCCGCAGAACCACGGGCGTGACCAGCCAGAAGAGCAGGATCAGCAGGCTGTCGTTGTTTGCGACCGACCCCATGTGCAGGTATTGGGGTATGGCGAGGGGAATCAACGTCGCGGCGATGCCCACTGGTTCCGGCAAGCGGAGGCGACGGCCGATCGTCCAGATGACGAGCGGCAGCGGCGCCACGAGCAGGATGCTCACCAGCCTGTAGAACCATGCTTCGACGTCGAACGCGCCGATGGGGTTCCCCGTGACCAGCTCGACCCCCCGCTCGAGGGTGCCAGCGACGGCGTAGTAGAGCGGCGGGTGCTGAGACAGCTGGTTGATGCCGCGCGGGCGGGGCTGCTCGTCGAGCTCGTTGATCGAGGGGCGATCGTCCTTGGGCGGCGCGGCGGACGCTTCGAGATGCCTCGACCCGGTGTGGAACTGCACGATGTTGAGCGAGTGCAGTATCCCGTTGCCGGTGTCTCGGTCGTCCCACGCCGGGTACTCGAACTCCTCCGAGAACACGTGCGCCAGATCGACGTGCAGCATCTCGTCCGGGGCCCGGTATGTCGGGAGGAGCACCGAGTACGCCAGGAGGACGGTGACATGGAGGGCGCTGATCCACCAGACGACGGTCGGGACGCGGCGGCGCCGACGGTCCTCGGTCGGCGGCTGGTCGTGTGAGCTGTCCGAGGTCAGCGCGGACTCGTCGTTCATCTGCATCCCGGAACTCGTCGACGTCGAACTCGACCGGTGGGGAAGGAAGCAGCCACCCTAGTCGGACCCCCCAAAGTGAGCCTCCGCGGTTCGCCGCCGGCGCGGGCTGTGCAGGTAGCCTCGTGGAGTTATCCATTGGGGCCTCGCGATCCACAGGACTCCATGACCAAGCTGCAAGAGATCGCCTCTCGGCGTGAGCTGTTCGTCAACTTGACGCTCCGCGAGCTGCGAGGCAAGTACAAGCGATCCATGCTCGGCTGGGCGTGGTCGTTGCTGAACCCGCTCACGACGTTGCTGCTCTACTCGTTCGTCTTCGGGTTCATCCTGGAGATCGAGCCCGAGACCGGTGATCCGAGCGGGCTGAAGAGCTTCCCCCTGTACCTCATGTGCGGCCTCCTGCCCTTCAACTTCCTGGCCCTGTCGCTGACGGGGGGCATGGGTTCCCTCCTCGGGAACAGCAATCTCATCAAGAAGACCTACTTCCCCCGCGAGATCATGGTGGGAGCCAACACCGCCTCCTGGCTGGTGTCCTTCTTCATCGAGATGGGGCTGCTGGTCGTCGCCCTCCTCATCGTGGGCAACGCCGTGCTGGTCTGGCTGCCCGCGGTGCTCGTGCTCATTGCGCTGCAAACGATGTTCGTCCTGGGGTTGGCGCTTGCGCTGTCGGCGGCGGCGGTCTACTTCAGGGACCTCGAGCACCTGCTTGGGCTCGTGCTGCAGGCGTGGTTCTACTCGGCGCCGATCGTCTACCCGATGTCGCTGGTCACCGACCGTCTGTCCGAAGACTCGCTGCTACTCACCATCTACAACCTCAACCCGCTCACCCGGTTCGTCGCGGCCTACCGGGACCTCCTGTACAGCCTGCGCTGGCCACCGGCCGACGAGGTCGCCTACCTGGTGGGCGTGTCCGCTGCGGTGCTGGCCATCGGGTACGCCATCTTCGGACGTCTGGAAGGAAGGCTGGCCGAAGAGCTGTGAGCCGGCACCCCATCGAAGTGCGGGATCTTTCGAAACGGTTCCGCCTGTATCACGAACGCAACCAGAGCGTGAAGGCCGCCATCTTGCGCGGAGGGCGTGCCCGCTACGAGGAGTTCTGGGCACTCGATGATGTCTCCTTCGACGTCAAGGAAGGCACCACGTTCGCACTCGTCGGCGAGAACGGGTCGGGCAAGAGCACGATGCTCAAATGTCTCGCCAAGATCCTGCGGCCCGACAAGGGCACGATCTCGGTGGACGGCAAGCTGTCCGCACTCCTCGAGCTGGGCGCCGGGTTCCATCCCGAGCTGTCAGGGCGCGAGAACGTGTTCCTCAATGGCTCGATCCTCGGCTTGTCGAAGCGGGAGCTCGAGCGGCGGTTCGACGACATCGTCGCGTTCGCCGGTCTCGACCGCTTCATCGACATGCCGGTCAAGAACTACTCCTCGGGCATGTACGTGCGACTCGGTTTCTCGGTGGCCATCAACGTCGACCCCGACGTGCTGCTCATCGACGAGGTGCTCGCGGTCGGCGACGAGGAGTTCCAGCGCAAGTGCCTCGAACGGGTGGCCGAGTTGCGGGCCGCGGGCAAGACGATCGTCGTGGTGACCCATTCGCTGATGACCGTGCGCAGCATGTGCGACGAGGGCATCTGGCTGGAGCACGGCAGGATGCGGGACTGGGGCAAGGCCGATCAGATCGCCGACGCCTACCTCGGGCAGGTCCATGTCGACCTCCAAGCCCGAGAGGACGCGCACCCGCGTTCGGGCATGGGCAAGGTGCGCTTCGTGGGCCTCGAGGTTCTCGATGCCTCCGGCCGACCGGTCGATCAGGTGTGCACCGGCGACACGGTGACGTTCCGGGCCCACTACGAGGCCTCGGAACCGGTGCACGACCCGGTCTTCAGCTTCTCGGTACACACGCCCGACGGTGTGCTCGTGACCGGGCCGAACACCAAGGAGGCGGAGATTTCGGTCGACAAGGTCGACGGGTCCGGTGTGGTCGACCTGACCGTGCCCCGCCTCCTGCTGTTGCTCGGCAACTACGACCTGTCGGCAGAGTGCACGGACAAGACCGTCACCCACAGCTACGACCGCCTGCAGCGCGCCTTCCGGTTCGACGTGAAGCCGGGGACACCGCACGAGACCTACGGCGGGCTCACCTCGCTCGACGGCCGTTGGTCGATCAGCCCCGAGGGCTGACCGGCGGGGGCACGTCGACGGCGGCCGAGACGCAAGCGAAGACGATCTCCCCACACCCACGCAGCGGCGAGGCCAGCGGCGGACACGACAGACACGGCGACACCCGCCCGCTGCCCGGACGGCGCATAGCTCAGCGTCACCTCGTGCCGCCCGGTTGGGACGTAGACAGCCACGCCCGCATGGTCGGCGTCGACCAGATCTGCCCGCTCCCCGTCGATCTCGGCAACCCAGCCCTGCTGGAGCGCGTCAGCAACGACGAGGTAGCCGTCGCCCTGGGCATCGACTGTGGCGGCGATGCTCGTCGGGGTGTCGCGGGTGACGGCGACGTCGCCGGCGTCGCCCGAGCCCTCCGGGCCGTCCTCGCTCAACAGCACGGTGCCGTCGGCAACGCCGCCGGTGGCGAGGCGGCTCAGGCGCGTCGCGTCGTCGGCCACCGTGGTGGCGCGGCCCGCCCAGTGGAGGCGGGGGAGCCCACGGGTGCGCTGGTAGACGACGAGGTCGTCGACGTATGCGAGGCGCAAGCCGTCGTCGGCCACGTGCACCGCGTCGGAGACGACCGCTCCGTCCGGCCGGGCGGCGAGTCTCAGACCCTCGCCGTCCGCGCCGACCAACGACAGGCGGATGTCAACGGTGCCACCGGGGGCCGGGTCCTCCAACGGCACGGTGATCGGCAGCTCACCCGGGTCGACCACCTCCTCGAGGGGAACCCGGGCGGGAAGGGTCGCACCGGTGGCTCCGACCTCGATGGCGGCGTCGGCGGGTAGCTGCGCCGAATCGCACACGCGCAGGAACACACCGCGGATGCCGTCGCTGGCGGGAACCGACACCGTCAGCTCGTCACGCAGCTCGGTCGTCGTCTCGCACGAGGCATCGGCGGCGTCGGTCGTCCGCCGGTCACCAGGTGGCACGGTCTCCGGTGTGCTGGCGAACCATCGCGCGCCCAGGCGATCGAGCAACGGCGACCTCATCACCTCGTTCGTCGCCGACATGAAGGCGAACGTTCCCGAGCGGCTGAACGCGTCCGGGTCGATCGTCGCCACCGCTTGCTTCCAGGTCGGAGAGTTGAACGCGTGGCCCGTCACCGACCGCAGGCCGTAGATCGTCGTGGCGCTGCCGTACAGGGTCAGGTCCTGGAAGGCGATCCGTTCGTCGCCCACCCGATCGGCCAGGAAGTCGATGCCGGGCGTCGTCGGGTACACGGTGCTGCGGTCTTCGTTGGGCAGGAGGGGCAGCGACAGGGCGAGGGATTCGATCACCAGTAGGACGGGGACGGCGGCGAGCGCCGCGGTGGCGGCGCGGCGGCCCCCCCACCGCACGATGGCCAGCGCCACCAGCGCGGCCGCCCCCACGACGGCGGGCAGCACGAGCCCTTCGCGCAGGACGTCCACCTGCTCCACGCCCCGGGCCCGCCAGAGCGCCCGGTTGCCGGCATAGGCGGCGATGAGACCGACGGCGCCGAGGACGGCGGCCGCCCACGCCCACTGACGGCGGCCCGTCGGCCACCGCCGTTCGGCCAGCGCTTGCAGCCCGAGCGCGGCGAGCACGGCGACCATGAAGCCGAGGATCGCGCGGGTACGCCCGACGAAGCTCTCCTCGAAGCCCGGGAGTCGCTGTAGCTGGGCCAGCAGGTCGCCGCCCACGTACGCCGCCCAACCGATCACGAGCGTCGCGACGATCAGCACCTCGCGGGCGCCCCGCGGCGTGGCGCGCAGGCGGGGGAGTGCGACTCCCGCAACCGCAAGGACGGCGGTCGTCGCTCCGACGAACGAGATGGTCTCGACCTGGTTGTAGGGACCGAAGTACTGCGCGTCGAGGCCTTCGGTCGACAGGCCGAGCGCCTTCGGCGCGACCGTCGTCAGCAACGTTTCGAGCCCCAGCCTGAGCTGCGGGTTCTGGGCCCGGGACTCGGTGCCGAGGAACCGGAGCCGCAGCGCGAAGGGAATCAGCACGGCGGCGACGACGAGCGCGCCGGTCACGACGCCGGCACCGGCGCCGACGAGCAGTGCGAGCACTCGCCGCAGCGTCTGCCGATGCATCAGGGCCACCCGCACGATGACGTAGGGCACCAGGACGTAGAGGGTGTGAAACACCACCGCGGGGAAGTTCCCGAGCAGCATGAACGCCATCACCAGCGCGATGGGGCACGCCGATCGCACCGTCGGCCTGGCCAGGAACCGCTCCGTGGCCCAGAAGGCGGCCGGGATCAGCGCCGCCACCTCGGGTTGGGGCCAGTTGGTCCACATGACCATGAAGCCCGAGCCGGCGAACGCCAGTCCACCGAAGAGGGACGGGATCCGGCCCGCCCCCAGCCGCCGGCAGAAGAGGAACGTGAAGCCGATGGCCGCCGCCAGCTGCACCAGCTTGATGGCCGCCGGGGCGAACCACGTCGGGAAGACGACGTACAGGACCTCGAACGGGCTCAGGCTGCCCGCCGACCCGTCGGCGGCGAGAACCGTTCCGCCGACCGGGTAGGGGTTCCAGCCGAGGAAGTTGCCGTGGCGCAGCTCCTCCGCAAACGTCGCCCGGAAGGGATAGCCGGCATCGATGGTGTCGCCGACGGGGCCGTGTTCGGCGATGTTCTCGGCCGCGGCATCGGAGACAGCGCGCCACGGGTAGGCGCTGGTCAGCACATCCGTGGCCAGGAACACGCCCCGGCCGAACAGCGGCGGTCCGATGGTCCCGACGACCAGGGCGGCACCGGCCACGACCGTGACCCACAGCGGCAGGCGGCGGAGGACGCCGGGCGAGGGCGCCTCGCGCTCGTCGACCCCAGCCTCGTTCACGAGTTCGATCACGGTCAGCGAAGCATGCTGCCGTCGGCCAGGGTGACCGGCGCGACGTAGTTGAGCGAGGTCCTGAGGAACCCGGGGTTGTAGTAGGGGTCCGGCACGGCGTTGCCGTGGCGTGCCTGCAGCAACCGGATCTCCCATTCCGCCACGTCGGGCGGCCGGCTCGACGACTCGTAGTGGTAGAGGATCGTGTCGGGGTCGAAGACGACACGGAGCTTCTGCTCTCGCAGCTTCAGGCAGTAGTCCATGTCGTTGAAGTTGAGGGGGAACAGCATGGACAGGCCGCCGACCTCGTCGAAGACGGTGCGGCGCGACATGAGACATGCCCCCGTGACCGCCTGGAAGTTGTTGGCCACCTTGAGCATGTTGAAGTAGCCACCGTGGTCGCGGTGAAACCTCCGGTAGATGTGGCCGGGGCCGATCTTGTCGAAGATCACGCCGGCGTGCTGCAGGGAGTCGTCACCGAACAGCAGCTTGGCGCCCACGGCACCAACCTCGGGCAACTGCGAGTACATGACCATCCGCTCGACCCAGTCGGGCGTGACCACCTCGATGTCGTCGTTGAGGAGAAGCACGTGCTCCCCCCGGCTGGCGAGGACACCGGTGTTGATGCGCTCCGAGAAGTTGAACGGGCCGGGGCACACCACTACCTGGAGGCGGCCGCTCGCCATGCCCCGTACGCAGTCGAGCAGGCCGGTGTCGGTGCGCTCGTCGACGACGCAGAGGATCTCGAAGTTGTCGTACGTCGATGTCTTGACGATGCTCTCCACGCATCTGGTGACGAGGACCACCAGCTCGCCGTGAACGTCTCGGACGTGGCCGCCGGTGGGGATGACGATGCTCACCAGCGGCTCGTGCCGCAGCCGGGGGTGCAGGTGGTAGATGCCAGCGAACTCGGCGTCGTGTTCGGCCACCGCTTCGACGCCCGTACGGTCGCAATGGGCCTGGATGGCCCGCGCGCCCGCCTCGTACGCCCACGGTTTGGCTTCCAGGGCCATCCCGGCGGCCGACGTCGAGAGCATGCGCCAGTGGTAGAGCACCTCGGGGACGTGGACGACGCGACGGGCACGCTCGGTGACACGCAGCACCAGGTCCCAATCCTGCGAGCCGTTGAACTCGGCGCGGAAGCCACCGACGTCGTCGACCAGGGAACGCCGCAACACGCTGAGATGACAGGTGTACATCTGCGTTCGCAGCCGCTCCGGCGACCAGTCGGGCTTCAGGAACGTGAAGGCTCGCCGCCCTGCGTCGTCGATCTTGTCCTCGTCGGTGTAGATGTAGTCGGCCTCCGGCTGGCCGGTGATCGCCTCGTCGACCAATCGCAGCGCGTCGGCTTGCAGC
>JBKPHE010000129.1:0-28926 GCA_046744485.1 Actinomycetota bacterium
GCGGCGTGGGGTTCGTAGCCCAGGTGGTCGGTCATCTCCCCCTCCAGGCCGGTCTGCAGCACCTGGCGCACCAGTGCCGTCAATAGCCCGTTATCACCGGTCAGCTCGACACCCTCGCTGCGGGCCCGCTCCACCAGTTCGGCGGCCCAGTCCCGCATCGCCGGCTCATCGCCCACCGGCGACACGCTACGACCCGACCAGCTCGGCACCGGCTCCGACAGCTCGCCCGACGAAACAGAATCAGAAGAAGTTGTGGTCACGGTCGTGATCCTCTCCGGCCCGCGACCCTCGGTCGCGGACCCTTGGATCACGCCCCGTTACACACACCATCGGACAGTCCCCGTCACTGGCCGCTACTTCGTGGGCCGGGTCCCGGCGACCGCCCACCGCCAGGCCTATGACCGCTACGCACGCGACCAGCTCCGGTGCCTCAGCGCCTGGCTCGTCGACGCCACACACCAGGCACCAGCGGAGGCGGCACCATTGACCGGGACCAGACGCCCGCGGCGCCGCCTGTCCCTAGCGATGTGACGAGCACCGCCAGCGCATCGCCGTCACCAGGTGCTCGGTGGCATCGGTTGCGGGACAGCCCGCGCCCTGGCCGCCCGCGGCAATCAGCCCACTTCGTCACGGAGCCACGCCTTCTGGCATCATCTCTCACCGAGCGGCGTGAAACCTGCTCGGCGGATTCAGCGGGATGTGCCGGACGGCGGGGTCTACCAGACGAGGGACAAGGGCTCGGAGACGCGGAGGTTCTGATCTGACGCTTCCGGTGAGCTCTGCGATCCGGCACAGAGTGGCGGCCCACGGTCGCCGCGAGGACAGGAGGACAAATGGGAATTGTCAAGCGGGCGCTGGTCGTGACGACCGGCGCCGTAGGTGGTCTCGTCCTGATGGCGGGACCAGCGTTGGCACACGAGTGCACCAACGCCAGCAAGAAGTACGCAGACTCGGGGGCGCAGCTCGTGTTCGGGCCCAACGACGAGGTGCTGTTCATCAGCAAGGGCCTCGAGAACCGGATCGCGCAGGGCATCGTCGACTTCGACTCCGGTGAGGGGTTCCACGGGCTCATCGCCTTCGACGTTGATGGCGACGGCGTGGCCGACGCAAGCACGTGGATCGGCGTCGGCCCCGAGGGCGAGATCCCGCTCGAGGCACAGTTCCGGGGCCCCGCGTGCCGTGGCCTGACGAACATCGGCATCTACTTCGAGCAGTGCCTGGGCGCCTGACCGGCTGACAGAGCGGGGTGGGCCGGCGGGGATCGGGCTCCCCGCCGGCCTGCACGTCCAGACCCTGACGTGAAACCCGGACGACCCAGGTCGTGCGGCTCCTTGCTGCGACCACCCTTGGGCATCCTGAAGCCGTAGATCATTGAGTCGGACGCACCGACGAGCGCCTGCGTCGGCATCCCGCGCGACTGCGCGGGTCGCCGGGGGGCATGAACTGTCCGCGGCTTCGCGTCAGGCGCGGCACATGACCGGACGCGATCCACTGCTCGGCCGACCGCACGTAGTGTGGCGAGCACGGGAGGACTTGTGGGCCAAGTCCAGACGAGGATGTACCGCAAGGGCGCGTTGGAGGACGAGGCATTCCCCCTCGCCGACGTCTCTGAGCACTTGGACGCGCCCGACACGGTCGTGTGGGTCGATCTGTGCGGCCCGAACAAGGACGAGTTGCACGAGCTGGCGAGGGAGCTGGGCCTGCACGAGCTGGCGGTCGAGGACGCCCTCGGGCCCCATCAGCGACCCAAGCTCGACCACTACCCCACGCACCGCTTCCTGTCGTGCCACACGGTGCGTCTCGACCGTGCGGCCCAGGAGTTGGACGACATCGAGATCGACGCCTTCGTGGGTGAGCGCTGGTTGATCACTGTGCGCGATGACGATCGGTTCTCGATGGACAGCGTGCTGCAGCGTTGGGACCAGTCGTCCGAGCTCGCCACCCACGGGGTGAGCTTCCTGCTGTACGGCCTGCTCGATGTCGTGATCGACCAGTACTTCGAGGTGGTGCGGGCGTTCGAGGAGTACTACGACGAGATCAGCGAGGTCATCTTCGACGAGCGCCCCCTGAACCCCACCAAACAGCGAGACTGGTTCCGGATGCGCCAGGCGCTGGTGAAGTTCAACCGGCTGGTCGGCCCGACGCGCGAGGCGGTCAGCGGCTTGATGCGCCGTGAGCACACCGCAGTGCCCGACGACCTCTATCCCTACTACCAGGACGTGTACGACCACATCCTGCGGGTCAGCGAGTCGGCGGATTCGCTGCGGGATCTGGTGGCGACGATCGTCGAGACCAACCTGAGCCTGCGGGACTTTCGCCAGAACCAGATCGTGAAGAAGGTCAGCAGCTGGGCGGCCATCATCGCCGTACCGGCGGCGATCACCGGCTACTACGGCATGAACGTGCCCTACCCAGGGTCGGGTGAGACGTGGGGTGTCATCTTCTCCGCGGTGGTCCTGGTGGTCGCATCCTCGGGGCTGTACCTGCTGTTCCGTTGGCACGACTGGCTTTGAGCCGCGCCGGTCGCCGCCGGGCGCGTGGCCTCACGGTCGGCGATCGCCTCCGGCTCGGCCCCGGCACGCAGCCAGGAACGCGGCGACGGCCGAGGGATCGCCACCGGGGTGGTGGTGGAGGAACGAGGCCAGCAGCGTGGGGCTGGCGAATCCGGCCCGTCCGTGGCCGAACCGGCTCCGCATGTCGAGGGCATCGCCCGGGGGATCGACCGTGGCGTAGTGGAACTCGTGGGCTCGCAGGCGGGAGCCGACCGGGCCGAGTGGGCAGCCGACGGTGATGGTGGCCTCTCGGTAGCCGAGCGTGAGCTGGTCGGTCATCCGGGCGGTAGCGGGCAGGATGGCGGCCATCGGGTGGCCGTCGACGGATCTCGTGAGCCAGAGCAGCCCGCCGCATTCGGCCCAGGTGGGCACGCCGGCGCCGATGGCATGCCGGACCGCGGCGAGGAGCGGCTCGTTCTGGGCCAGCCGGGCGGCATGGACCTCGGGGAAACCGCCGCCGACGATGAGGCCGTCGACGGGGTCGGGGAGCCGCCCGTCGGCCAGGGGGTCGAACGGCACGACCTCGGCGCCGCCGGCTCGGAGCGCGTCGACCGTGTCGGTGTACGTGAAGGTGAAGGCCCGCCCGGCGGCGACCGCGATCCGGACGGCTGGCCCGGGGGAGGGCATCGGGACCCGATCGACCGTCAGGCGCGGCGCCATCTGCGCCAGCCTGACCACGGCGCCGATGTCGACCCGTTCGGCGACGGCTCCCGCCAGCGCGCCGACGGATCGCCCGACGGCTGCGGGTTCCTCGGCGACCGGGACGAGACCGAGGTGACGGTCGCGCCAGACGAGGCGGTCGTCCCGGCGAAGTGCCCCGAGCACCGCTACCCCGGTCGGTGCGATCGCCTCTCGCAGCATGGCCTCATGGCCGTCGGACGCGACCCGGTTGAGCATGACGCCCGCCAGGTGAACTGCCGGGTCGAGCGTCGCGAAGCCGTGGACGACGGCGGCGACGGAGCCGGCCATGGCTTCGGCGTCGACGACCAGGAGGACCGGGGCGTCGAGGAGTCCGGCGACGTCCGCGGTGGACGAGGGCGTGCCGTCGGCGGCGCCGTCGAACAGGCCCATCACCCCTTCGACCACCAGCACGTCGGCGCCCTCCCCGGCGCGGGCGGCGAGGGGTCCGATGGCGGCGGTGCCGCAGAGCCAGGGGTCGAGGTTGCGTGGTGGTCGGCCGCAGGCGAGGGCGTGGTAGCCGGGGTCGATGAAGTCGGGGCCGACCTTGGCGGCGGCGGGGTGGTGGCCGGCAGCCCGGAGCGCTGCCAGGACGCCGGTCGCCACCGTGGTCTTGCCGACCCCGGAGTGGGTACCGGCGACGACGAGCCGGGGTCCGAGAATCGGCACGACGCGGGACGCTAGCGGCGCGCCGCGTGCCCGAGTAGCGTGCGCCGTGGTCACGAATCCGGGAAGTCGGTGCGAGTCCGATGCGGTCCCGCCACTGTGACCCGGGGGGATTCTCGCGCTGTGCCACTGGGCCTGCGGACCTGGGAAGGCTGAGGGGAGCGGCGATCCGGGAGTCAGGAGACCGGCCGTGACCACGGTGGGCAGGTCGCCCACTCCACGAGGATGGAGGTCACCGCATGGCTGCGATCACCGCAGTCCCCGGGGGCGCATCGGCGCCGATCTCGCGGGCAGGGTTCCTGCTCTTTGCGCTTGCCGTCGGCGTGTTGTGGTTGGTCACGTTCGAGGGCGGGCCGGTCTCCGATGCGATCGGCCAGGCCGGCAGCTTCTTCCACGAGCTGTTCCACGACGGTCGCCACCTCATCGGCGTCCCCTGCCACTGAACCCCGTCGCCATGTTGCGCAGCTTGTGGCAGCGGGTTGACCCGTCGCGCCTGCGGTCCCTGGCTGTGGCGGCGGCGGTCGTGGGGCTGGTCGGCGGCATCGTCGCCGCCACATTCGCGTCGATCGCCGGCGAGCCGGCCGTCGACGACGCCATCGCCATCGAGGAGGCCAACGCCGCCGCACAACCCGACGGTGCCGCGGACCACGGCGCAGACGAAGCGTCGGTGTCGCGCTCGGACCAGCGGGGGATCGGCCTGTTCGGCGCGTACGCGTTGTCCGGTGCCGCGTTCGGTGCCCTGCTGGCGCTGACGGCACACGGCCTGCGCCGGGGCCGCCCCGACCCGGCGCGCCGGGTGGTGCTCGCGGGGGTGATCCTGGCCGGGGCGTTCACGGTCGCTCCCTGGCTCAAGTACCCCCCGAACCCGCCGGCCGTGGGAGATCCCGGGACGCTGGCCGAGCGTCAGGGCCTGTACGTCGCCGTCATCTGCCTCGCCGCGGCGCTGGGGCTGGGCGCCACGATCCTCAGCCGGTGGCTGCGGGCCGCGGGGTGGCCCGAGCACCGGCGGCTGGCGGCGGTGGTGGCCGGCGTGGCCGTGCCGATGCTCGTGGCGTATGCCCTCTTGCCGCCGGCGCCCGACGACGTGTCGGTGCCGGCGACACTGGTGTGGCGGTTCCGGGTGGCCTCGCTCGGGGCGAACCTCACGCTCTGGGCGACGCTGACCCTGGGGTTGGCGTGGCTCGTGGCAGAGGCGCAGCGCAGACGGTCGCCGGCTGAGCGGCCGGCGGCCGCGCCGCTCACCGTGACTTCTTGACGTGCCAGCGACGTGCGGTGCGAGCCGTGACGTCGCTCGACGAGGTGGCGGAGCTGGCCTCGTTCCTGCTCGCCCGTCGAGGCCCGCCTGGCCCGGGGATCTGCTCGCCGCTGACCGGATCGCCGACGCCGGGCGGCTGGCGGCCGAGATCGCCCTGACCGGTCCGGGGGGCCGGGAGCGACCACCGGCGCCCCCGCACACCGGGCAGGGCCGACGTGACAACCGGGTTCGGGGCCGGAATGAGGCACCGCTAGCCTCGGCGCGTCATGAGCGAGCGTGCCCCGAGGGGCCCGGCCGAAGGCCAAGAGCGGGAAGCGAGGAGCGAGACCTTCCGCGCCCCCATCGGCACGCAGGACGTGCTGCCGCCGGCGTCCGTGCGCTGGGAGCGGATGGTCGCCGCCTTCGCCGGTGTCGCCGAGCGATTCGGCTACGGGTTCGTCCACGGGCCGTTGTTCGAGGACGTCGGCGTGTTCCAACGCCTCGGCGTCGGCACCGATGTCGTCCGGAAGGAGATGTACGACTTCCACGACAAGGGCGACCGCCACATGGCACTGCGGCCCGAGGCCACGGCGTCGGTCGTTCGGGCCTACGTGCAGCACCGCCCGCCGATGCCGTGGAAGGTGTGGTGCGTCACCCCGGTGTTCCGGTACGAGCGTCCGCAGGCGGGCCGCCTCCGCCAGCACCACCAGCTGGACGTCGAGGCCATCGGTGTGGCCGACCCCGATCTCGACGTGGAGGTCATCGCCCTGGGCGCCGCCTATCTCGATGCCCTCGGCCTGCGGCGCTGGCGCTTCATCGTCAACACGCTGGGCACTCCCGCCGACCGGGTCGCCTACGGCGAGGCGCTCACGGCGTGGCTGCGCGGTCGTGCAGGCGACCTGGCCCCCGAGGATCGCGAGAAGGTCGACAGCCACCCGCTGCGGGTGCTGGATTCCAAGCGGGCGGCCACCCAGTCCGTCGTGGCCGACGCCCCCCGCATCGCCGAGGTGCTCGACGGCGCCTCGCGCCGACACTTCGAGCGGGTCCAGGACGGCCTGCGCTCGCTCGGCATCCCGTTCGAGGTCGAACCCGGCCTGGTCCGCGGCCTCGACTACTACACGCACACCCTGTTCGAGTTCCGGAGCGAGGCCCTGGACACGGCGCAGTCGACGATCATCGGCGGCGGGCGGTATGACGGCCTGGTCGAGCAGCTGGGCGGTCCCCCCACGCCCGGCATCGGCTTCGGGTCCGGGATCGAGAGGATGCTGCTGGCGTGCGATGCCGAGGGCGTCTTCGCGGCGCCGACGTCCAGCCTCGACGTCTTCGTGGTGGACACGACCGACGGCCGAGCCGCCCGCGACATCACCGCCGAGCTGCGGGCGGCCGGCTTCCGGACGGATCGGGCGTTCGACGGTCGCTCGATGAAGGCCCAGATGAGGGCGGCCGATCGTTCGGGTGCGCACGTGGCGGTGATCGTCGGTGAACGGGAGGCGGCAGACGGCACGGCCACGGTGCGCGACCTGGCGCAGAGCGAGCAGAAGGTCGTGGGCCATGACCAGGTCGTCGACGTCGTGCGGACGCTGCTGATGGCGCACGCAGAGGAGGCGCGCACGTGAGCAGCCCCGTGAGCGACCCCGGCCCGGCGCGAGGATTGCGCACGCACTGGTGTGGCGAGCTGCGCCCCGCCCACGTCGGCCAGCGGGTCTCGTTGTGCGGCTGGGTGGCGCACCGGCGCGAGCACGGGGAGCACCTGGCGTTCGTCGACCTGCGCGACCGGGAGGGGCTCGTGCAGTGCGTCGTCGACGGATCGGTCGATGTGCGCAACGAGTGGGTCGCCCGCATCACGGGAGTGGTGCGGATGCGCCCCGAGGGCACCGCCAACCCCGCCCTGGCGACCGGGGAGGTCGAGCTCGGAGAGTGCGAGGTCGAGATCCTCGGCACCGCCGAGCCGCCGCCGTTCCCCGTGGACGAGCGCGTCGAGGCCGACGAGATCCTCCGGCTGCGCCACCGCTACGTCGACCTGCGCCGCGAGCGGATGCTGCGCAACCTGCGGGCGCGGGCACTGGCAAACGCCGCATTCCGGCGGGCGATGGAGGACCAGGGCTTCGTCGAGATCGAGACCCCGCTGCTCGTCGCCTCGACCCCCGAGGGGGCCCGGGACTTCATCGTCCCGTCGCGGCTGCAACCTGGCAACTTCTACGCCCTGCCGCAGAGCCCACAGCTGTTCAAGCAACTGTGCATGGTGGGGGGGATCGATCGCTACTACCAGATCGCCCACTGCCTGCGCGACGAGGATCCCCGGGCCGACCGCCAGTTCGAGTTCATGCAGCTCGACATCGAGGCCAGCTTCGTGGGCCGCGACGAGGTGATGGACTTCGTGTCCCAGGCGGTGCGTGCGTCCGTGGCCGCCGTCGCCGGCGAGCGGGTGGGGGACATGCCGTCGATCACGTGGCTCGACGCCATGGAGCGCTACGGCTCCGACAAGCCCGACGTGCGCTTCGGCATGGAGCTCGTCGAGCTCACCGACGTGTTCGGCGACACCGGGTTCAAGGCATTCGCCGGCAAATGCGTCAAGGGGATCCGGCAGCCGGGCGGCAGCGGGGCGACCTCCCGCAAGCGGCTCGACGACCTCACCGACCAGGCCAAGCGCTGGGGCGCCCACGGCCTGGTGTGGATGCGGGTCACGGAGGAGGGACTCGACGGCCCGGTGGCCAAGTTCCTGTCGGACGACGAGCTCGTCAAGTTGCGCAAGGGGATGGGTGCCGAACCCGGTGACCTGCTGTTCCTGGTGGCCGACCACCGCCCGGTGGTCCGCCACGTGCTCGGCTTGCTGCGCCTCGAGCTGGGCCGGCCGCCGGTGACCGAGGGCGGGCTCAACTTCCTGTGGGTCGTCGACTTCCCGCTGTTCGAAGGCCTCGACGACGACGGCAGCCCGGTACCGGCGCACCACCCGTTCACCATGCCGCACCCCGACGACGTCGAGCTGCTGGCATCGGGGGAACCGGAGGACCTGCTGCGTGTGCGCTCGCAGGCCTACGACCTGGTGCTCAACGGCTGGGAGCTGGGCTCGGGATCGGTCCGGATTCACCGGGCCGACGTGCAGCGAACCATCTTCCGGGTGCTGGGCATCTCCGACGAGCAGGTACAGGAGCGGTTCGGTTTCCTGCTGGACGCCTTCCGCTACGGGGCACCACCCCACGCGGGCTTCGCCATCGGGATCGATCGGCTGGTGGCGCTGCTGGTCGGCGAGGAGAACATCCGCGAGGTCATCGCCTTCCCCAAGACCCAGTCGGGCGCCGACCCCCTGACCCGGGCCCCCACACCCATCGACGCCGGCCACCTGGCCGAGTTGGGCCTGCGCGTCTTGCCGCCCAAGGCCTGAGATATCTGGCGGCCAACGCCCCCTAGAGCCGGTCCAGGTGGGCGGCGAGCACCTCGTCGACGTCGTCGCGGCGCTGGCGCCAGCGGCCGCCGGCGACCCGGAGACCACCCGCCCCCACGGCCGCGCCCGCCGGCACCGCGGCGATGACCAACCCGGGTTCGGCCGCGAGCGCGCCGGCGACGCCCATGAGCATGGCGACGCCCGCGCCGGTGCCGGCGGCGCCCGCCACGACGTTGGCCCGGCTGGACGCCAGCTCGGCCTCCACGCGCACCAACGTGCGCTCGTCGGCGGGTGTGACCAGCAGCGACACGGTCCGTATCCCGTCGAGCTTGATGGCGCCGGCGAAGTCGAGCCCGCGGCGGAGGCTGGCCACCAGGTCGCGGCGCGGGCGGTAGAGCGAGCGGTCGCCGCTTCGCCGCCTGAGCTCCAGCATCTGGCTGCGCAGGAAGCGGTCGACTGCGGCGTGCAACGCCTCCGGACGCCGCTCGACCAGCCGCTGCTGGGCGACGAAGCGCGACGTGGCGACCCGGCTGCGGTCGACCCGCTTGGCGGGGGCGGCGGCGTCGGGCGGCAGTGCCCCGACGCGCAGCTCGGCGACCGCTTGACGGACCGCGGCCGGCGACAGTCCCACCTCGACGGCCGCCTGCTCGACCGCCTCGGCGTCGAAACGCTCGCCCGTCGCCGGTCCGTCAGCGGCGGCGGCCTCGATCTCGGTCGCGCGGTGCAGGACCCGGGCAACCTCGTCGCGGGTCAGCGTCACCCGTCGCCGCGTCTCGGACACGGTCCAGATTGTCGCATCCCCTGGTCACGGGGTGGCAATGGCGGAGCATGCCGGCGAGGGGAGCGGTACGACGCTCGGCGATCTCCCAGCTCGAACGCCGGTACCCTCGCCGGCGATGCCGCGCACGTCCGGGCCCGTCGGGGACGACCTCTTCGCGGCCGCGGCCGAGGAGCGGCTGGCGCGGCAGGCGCCGCTGGCGGCGCGGCTGCGCCCTCGGAGCCTCGACGACATCGTGGGCCAGGACGAGCTGGTGGGCCAGGGCCAGCCGTTGCGCGTGCTGGTGGAATCGGATCGGCTGTCCTCGGCGATCTTCTGGGGGCCACCCGGGACCGGCAAGACCACGCTGGCCCAGGTCATCGCCCGGCACACGGCCAAAGCGTTCGAGCAGCTGTCGGCCGTGTCGGCCAGCGTGAAGGACGTGCGCGAGGTGCTGGCCAGGGCCGAGCAGCGGCTGGGGGAGCAGGAACAGGGGACGATCCTCTTCCTCGACGAGGTCCACCGCTTCAACAAGGCGCAGCAGGACGCCCTGCTGCCGTCGGTGGAGAGCGGCCTGCTGGTGCTGATCGGGGCCACCACCGAGAACCCCTACTTCGAGGTCAACCCGCCGCTGCTGTCGCGCTCGACGCTGTTCCGGCTCCAGCCGTTGGATCCCCCGGCGGTGGAGCTGCTCTTGCACAAGGGGCTCGAAGCAGAGGGCGCCGAAGCCGACGAGGAGGCGCTGGTCCATCTGGCCGAACGGGCCGGCGGGGATGGCCGCCAGGCGCTCACCAGCCTGGAGGTGGCGGTGGCGCTGGCCCGGGCCCGGCGCGACGGGGCCGCCGGCAATGACGAGACCGGCGGCGAGGGCACCCGCGACGTCGCTCCCCGGGTCACCGTGGCCGACGCCGAGGCGGCGCTGGGCACGAAGCTGCATCGCTACGGACGCGACGAGCACTACGACGTGATCTCGGCGTTCATCAAGAGCGTGCGGGGGTCCGACCCCCAGGCGGCGCTCCACTACCTGGCCCGCATGCTCGAGGCCGGCGAGGATGCCCGCTTCATCGCGCGCCGGCTGGTCATCCTCGCGAGCGAGGACATCGGCGAGGCCGACCCGCTGGGCCTGGTGGTCGCCACCGCCGCCGCCCATGCAGTCGAGTACGTCGGGCTGCCCGAGGCCCAGCTCAACCTGGCGCAGGCGGTGGTCCATCTGGCCACGGCGCCCAAGTCCAACCGCTCGGCGATCGGTGTGTGGCGGGCCCGCGAGGACGTCCGCAACGGGATCGGCGGCGAGGTTCCGGTGCACCTGCGCGACGCCCACTACCGCTCGGCCCGCTCGCTCGGGCACGGCGTGGGCTACGAGTATCCTCACGACGACCCGCGGGGATGGCTGCGCCAGCAATACCTACCGGACGACGCCGCGGACGCCGTCTACTACCAGCCGTCCGACCACGGCTTCGAGCAGGAGATCGCAACGCGGATGGAACGGCTCGCCAAGCAGGCCGAGGCCGAGGAGCCCGATTCGGACGGGGGCCGAGAGTGAGCAAGCACGAAGTGCGAGCGAACCATGAGCACAGTGCGTTGCTCGCCGCGAAGCGGCGATCGCTCATTGGCGAGCCGGAGGCGAGCCGATGAGTGCCTCGGACCTGGCCGCGGTCATCGTCGCCGCCGCCAGCGTGGTGGCGGTGGTGCTGCTGGCCGTCGGCGTGGTGGCGCTGCTCAGGACCCTCCGGGCGCTGCGCGAGGTCGCCCACCTGCTGCGGACCGAGACCGTCCCGGTGCTCGACGACCTGCGCACCACCGTCGATGCCGCCAACGGCGAGATCGAGCGGCTCGACCACCTGGTGACGACGGCCGAGTCGGTGACGGGCACGGTGGACTCGGCCTCGCGGCTCGCCTACATCGCGATGGCCAACCCGGTGATCAAGGGCGTGGCGTTCGCCAGCGGGACGGCCAAGGCGGCGCGCAGGCTCCGTGGGCGCCGAGCCGACAACGGCGCCGCTGACCGCGGCAGCCCCAAGGGCGATCGCTGATGTTCCTGTTCCGGCGGCTCGTGTGGTTCACGTCCGGGGCGACCGCCGGCCTCGGCGGGGCCATGTGGGTCCGCCGCCGGGTCCGCCGCACCGTGCGGCGCTACGCCCCCGAGCAGCTGCGGGCCGACGCGACGGCCTCGGTCCGCCAGCTGGGCTCGGGCGTGCGGGATGCCGTGGCCGAGGGCCGCAGGGCCATGCGCGAGCGCGAGGCCGAGCTGCGGGCCGAGCTGCGCCCAGGCTCGCAGTAGCGCGGCGGAGCTAGCTGGAACTTTGGCGTCGGCAATTGGCGCCTCCGCCTAGGCTGACACCACGTATGGCACCGCGGACATCTGCCGAGCTACGCCGCGCCTGGAACGAGTTCTTTGCCGCCAGGCAGCACACGCTCGTCCCGTCGGCCGGCCTCATCCCGACGCACCCGAGCGCACCGATGTTCACCAACTCGGGGATGATGCAATTCGTCCCCTACTTCCTGGGCGAGGAACCGCCGCCGTTCGACCCTCCCCGGGCGGCATCGGTGCAGCGCTGCGTGCGGGCGGGCGGCAAGCACAACGACCTCGACGCGATCGGACGCTCGCACCGGCACCTCAGCTTCTTCGAGATGCTCGGCAACTTCAGCTTCGGTGACTACTTCAAGGCCGACGCCATCGCCTGGGCCTGGGAGTTCGTCACCGAGGTGCTCGAGCTCGACCCGGAGCGCCTGTGGGTGACCGTGCATGTGGGCGACGACGAGGCGGCCGACATCTGGACCGACGCCGTCGGCTTCCCGCGCGACCGCGTCCAGCGGCTCGACAGGGACAACTTCTGGGAGATGGGCGACACCGGGCCCTGTGGCCCGTCGTCGGAGATCTTCTGGGACAACGGCCCGGACTTCGGCCCCGAGGGTGGCCCGGCCAACCCGGCGGCCGAGGAGCGCTACGTCGAGCTCTGGAACCTGGTGTTCCCGCAGTACAACCGGGGCGCCGACGGCCAGCTCAGCGACCTGCCGAGCAAGAACATCGACACCGGTGCCGGGCTCGAGCGCATCATGGCCGCCCTCGCCGGCAGCCACAGCCTGTACGAGTCCGACATCCTGCGCGACCTGGTGGACGAGGCGCAGTCGGTCACTGGGCACCGCCTGGGCGAGTCCGAGCTGGGTGACATCGCCCTGCGGCTGCTCGCCGACCATGCCCGCACCATGACCTTCCTGGTGGCCGACGGGGTGATCCCCTCCAACGAGGACCGCGGCTACGTGTTGCGCCGCATCATCCGCCGCGCCATCCGCTTCGCGTACCTCGTCGGCGTCGAGCGCCCGGTGCTGCCGCCGATGGTCGAGCGCACGATCGAGCTCATGGGCGACGACTATCCCGTCGTGGTCACCAGCCGCGACCTGGTGGTCCCGATCATCACCCGCGAGGAAGAGTCGTTCCGGCGCACGCTGGCCCGGGGCTCGCAGATCCTGGACACCCAGCTCGACCGGCTGGGCGATGGGGGCACCCTCCCGGGCGATGTGGCCTTCCTCCTGCACGACACCTACGGCTTCCCGTTCGAGGTCACCCAGGAGATGGCACAGCTCCGCGGCTTCGAGGTCGACGCCGCCGGGTTCGAGTCGGCCATGGATGAGCAGCGCCGGCGGGCCCGGGAGGCGGGCAGGGCCGGCGGCGTCGCCACCGGGGAGGAGGTCGAGGCCCAGCACCGCCTGCTGGTCGAGCACGGGCCCACCGACTTCACGGGCCGCAGGGAGTACGAGACCGAGGCCACCGTGATCGGTGTCATCGGCGACGCCGTCTACCTCGACCGCACGCCGTTCTACGCGGAGGCGGGTGGCCAGATCGGCGACACCGGCACCATCACCACCGACACGGGCATGGCCGAGGTGGTCGACACGACCTACGCCCTCCCGGGCCTGCATGCGCACCACGTCAAGGTGCAGGAGGGCGCGATCGATGTCGGGCAGCGGGCGGTGGCGCGCATCGACGGCGAACGCCGCGACGCCATCCGCCGCAACCACACCGGCACCCACGTCCTCCACTGGGCCCTGCGCGAAGTGCTCGGCAACCACGTGAAGCAGCAGGGTTCGCTGGTCGCGCCCGACCGGCTGCGGTTCGACTTCAGCCACTTCGAGGCGGTGACCGACGACCAGCTGCGGGCCATCGAGGACCTGGCCAATCGCGAGATCCTCCACAACGCCCCGGTCCGGCACTTCGAGACCACCATGGACGAGGCACGGGCGATGGGCGCCATCGCCTTTTTCGGCGACAAGTACGGCGACATCGTGCGGGTCCTCGAGGCGGGCGAGCACTCGGTCGAGCTCTGCGGCGGTACCCACGTGCGCCGCCTGGGCGACATCGGTCCCGTCAAGGTCGTCAGCGAGGGCTCGATCGGCTCGAACCTGCGGCGTATCGAGGCGGTGACCGGGTTCGGCCCGATCGAGCGCCTGCGCCAGGAGGAGGAGCTGGTGTCGAGGGCGGCCGACGTGCTGGGAACCACGCCCGACGAGCTGCCGCTCGCCGCCGAGAGGCTGCGCGGCGAGCTCAAGACCCTGCGCGAGGAGCTCAAGGACCTGCGACGGCAGGCGGCGGGGAGCCGGGCGGGTGACCTGGGCTCGGCGGCGGTCGAGGGCGTCGTGGTGGCCCGGGTCGACGCCGTCGCCCGCGACGACCTGCGCGATCTGGCGATCGCCGTACGGGAGGCGCCGGACGTGCGGGCCGTGGTCCTCGGCGGCGAGCCGCCCGGCGGCGGCGTCGCGCTCGTGGCGGCCGTCACCAGGGACAGCGGCCTCAACGCCGCCGAGCTGATCGCCGAGGCGGCCAGGACCGTCGGGGGTGGCGGCGGCAAGAGCCCGGAGCTGGCGGTCGCCGGCGGCCGCGATGCGTCGCGGCTCGACGAGGCGTTGGACCAGGCCCGCGCCGCCGCCGGTATCGCGTGACGCGACAGCAAATCCGCGCGGCCGTCAGGCGGCGGCCACTGAGGTGGGGGGAGGTGGAGCGGGGAGGGTTTCCCTGCCCCCTCCAGAGATGACCCGAGCCGTCGGCCTGGACCTCGGTAGCCGGCGAATCGGCGTGGCCCTGTCCGACAGCGCCGGGGTGGTGGCCACACCCCATGAGGTGATCACCCGCTCGAGCGACCGGACCCGCGACCACGCCCGGATCGCCGACCTCGTCGACGAGGCCGGCGCCGAGGTCGTGGTCGTGGGGCTGCCGCTGTCACTCGACGGATCGGTTGGCCCGGCCGCCCGCGGCGTCCTCGACGAGGCCGACGAGCTGCGAACCCGCTTGGAGGTGAACGTTGTGACCTGGGACGAGCGCCTGTCCACCGTCGAGGCCCAGCAGCGCCTGCGCGCGGCCGGCGTGAGGGGCCGCAAGGGTCGCCGAGTCGTGGATCAGGTCGCTGCTACGGTGATCCTTCAGTCGTGGTTGGACGCGGGCCAGCCACGGGGGTGATCCGCCAAGCCCGCCGCTCCATTCCGCCTCGCCGCATGCCGCTGTCACACGAGCCAGCTCCGCCCGAGCGCCGACGCCGTCATGGTCGTCGCGACGACGACAAGGACAATGCCTTCGAGGAGTTCTGGGAAGGGCCGGCCAACCGCGACAGTGGTGGCGCGGCGCCACGGCAAACCCCGGCGTGGGGGCAGCCCGTGTCCGGGGCATACCGAGGCACGGCGGGAGCGGGGCCGTCGACCGGGGCGCGCCGGTCCGGACCCGCGGCGCCTCCGCCGCGGACGGGCGCCTACCCGGCCGCTCCCTACGAGGGCGACACCTATGCCACCGATGCCTACCCGGACGACGGCTACGACGAGGACTACTCCGAGGACGAGTACGACGCCTACGACGGCGACGAGGGCGAGGGGCTCTCCCGGCGGCGTGGGTGTCGCGCCGTGCTCATCACGTTCGCCGTGCTGCTGGTGGCCGCCGGCGTCGGGGCCTGGTTTGCGTGGTCGTGGGTCCAAGGCGAGATCGACCCCTCGGGAGATCCGGGTGACACCGTGCTGGTCGAGATCCCCGAGGGCGCGTCGACCAGCGACGTCGGCCACGAGCTCGCCGACGCCGGGGTGATCAGCAACGCCACGGTGTGGGACTGGTACATCCGCTTCCGTGACCCGGGCGAGTTCCAGGCGGGCAACTACCGGATGCAGCTCAACTCGTCGTTCACGGAGGCGATCGACGCCCTGGAGGAGGGCGCCCTGCCCCCCAACGCCATATTGATCACCGTGCCGGAGGGCCTGACCCTGAGCCAGACGCTGGCCCGCCTGGCCGATCCCGAGGACGGGGTCAGCGGCTTCACGGCCGAGGGCCTGCAGACTGCGCTCCGCGACCCGGCCTCCCGTTCGAGCGTCCTGCCGGCCGACCAGCGGTCGCTCGAGGGCACCCTCTTCCCCGAGAGCTATCAGGTCGAGGAGGGTGACACCGAGGCGGTCGTCATCCAGCGCATGGTGGCCCAGCTCGACAGCACGCTGGCCGAACTGGACATCCAGGGCCGGGCTCAGGCGCTGCGCTTGTCGCCCTACCAGGTGCTGACGGTGGCGTCGCTGATCGAGGAGGAGGCCGGCACCGACGAGGACCGGCCGCGTGTCGCCCGGGTCATCTACAACCGGCTGGCCGAGGAGATGCCGCTGCAGATCGACGCGACCAGCTGCTACGTCAAGAACGAGCCCGGGGGCTGCTCGCTCACCGAGGCCGATCTCGCGTCGGATTCGCCCTACAACACCCGCAACCGCCAGGGCCTGCCGCCCACGCCCATCGCCTCGCCGGGCCGGGCCAGCATCGAGGCAGCCCTGAACCCCGCCGGCGGCGACTGGCTCTACTACGTCCTGGACGCCGAGGCCGACGACGGGTCCCACCTCTTCACCGCCGACTACGACGAGTTCGTCGAGGCCCGGCAGCGCTGCGCCGACGCCGGTCTCGGCTGCGGGTGATCACCGGGTCGACGCAGCTCGCGGCCCTGATCGGCTCGCCGGCACGGCACTCGCTGTCGCCGACGATCCTCAACGCCGCCTTCGCGGCCGTGGACGCCGACTGGGTGTTCCTGGTCTTCGACGTGCCTCCGGAGCGCGGGGCGCAGGCCATCGCCGCCATGCGCGAGCTCGGGATCGGGGGGCTGTCGGTGACCATGCCCCACAAGGCCGCAGCCCATGACGCCGTCGACGAGCGGACCCCGGTGGCCTCGGCCCTCGGCGCCGTCAACTGCATCTGCTGGCGCGGCGACCGGTTGCTGGGCGACAACACCGACGGTGCCGGCTTCGTCGACGCCCTGCGGATGGACGAGGGGGTCGACCCGGCGGGCCTGCGCTGCGCGGTGGTGGGCGCCGGGGGCGCCGGGCGTGCGGTGGCGCTGGCCCTCGGCGAGGCCGGGGCGGCCGACGTCGCCGTCGTGAACCGGTCACCGGAGCGGGCGGCCCGCGCCGCGATCCTGGCGGGGGAGCGGGGCCGGGTCGGTACACCGGCAGATGTCGCGGGGGCCGATCTGGTCGTCAACGCGACACCCCTCGGCATGGGCGTCGTGACCGCCGCCGACGGCACGCCCGAACCGCTACCGCTCGACCCCGCCGCGCTCCACGCCGGGCAGGTGGTCGTCGACCTCATCTACCACCCGGCGACCACCCCCCTCCTGGCCGCCGCCCGCGACCAGGGCGCCGTGGCGGTCAACGGGCTGGGCATGCTTATCCACCAGGCCGCCCATGGGTTCCGGCGCTGGACGGGGGAGGACCCTCCGCTGGAGGCCATGTCCGCCGCCGCGGTGGTGGAGCTGACACGCAGAGGCCGAGCGTAGGCGAGGCCCCGGCCCGAGATATGCCTTCCGCTCCCGCGGCCGCTCGGGCCGGCGGGAGCGGGGACAACGCGTCGAAGGCCGAGCGGCCCGCAGCGAAGCTGCCAGAGCGGGAAGCATGTCATGGGGTGACATCACCCCCTGTGGGCGCCCAGCGCCGAAAACGCCGCTGGGCGCGCGCTGGACGCGCGGTTTAGGGTGGGGGCCAGCGCTGGGGATGTTGGCGGGGACCAAGCACATCGGAGGTAAGGCGTTGGCGCTCCAAGGGACTCTCGACACGTTTTCTCTCCCGGACGTGCTGAAGTTGCTGGCGACCACCAGCAAGACCGGACGTCTCCGCATCGACGGAGATCGCGGTCAGGGAAGCGTCTGGATGCGTGAAGGGCGGGTGGTCGACGCGGATGCCGACCGTTCCGTCGACGGTGCACCAACCGACGAGGTGGTGTTCGAGCTGCTTCGCTTCGGCAGCGGCTCGTTCGCGTTCGACTCCGACGGCCACACCCCCAACGCCGAGCATCCCGACGAGGTCGACGACCTGTTGCGCCGCGCCGGCGCCCTACTCAGCGAGTGGACCGAGCTGGAGGCGGTGGTGCCCTCGCTGGACCACCGTGTGAGCCTCACCTCCGAGCTGTCCAGCGACGAGGTCACGATCGACGCCGACCGCTGGCGCTCGCTGGTCGCGGTGGCTGGGGGTCGCTCGGTGGGCGAGGTGGCCAGCTCCCTGGGCCTGAGCGAGCTGAACGTCTCACGCGCCGTGCGTGACCTCGTCGAGCTGGGCGTGGCCGACGTCGACAGCCCCGAGCCGATCCCCGAACCGGGCCGCCTGACCGATCTGCCGGACCTGCCGTCCGAGCGGCCGCGCCGCGCCGGCTCACGGTCGCGGCCCACGCCGCCTCGCGGCATACCGGGCCTCCCGCTGCCCGGCCCGGGCGGCCCGGGGAGCGGAGAGCATGTCCCCGGTGGCGAACGTGTCCCGGGCGGCCGTAGGAGCGGGGACCGCGTCCCGGGCGGCCGCGCGGGCGGGGATCACCTTCCGGAGCCCGCTCTGACGGGCGAGACACCGCGCGCCGGGTGGCGCCAGTCCGACCGCAGCAGTGGCCCCCACCAGACCACCGGTCCCGACGGCCTGCCGCCGTCGGCCCATGCCACCAACGGCCAGGGTCGGCCGGGCGGCCCAGGGTCGCGGGCGGGGCGTTCCGACGCCGAGGGCCCGCCCCCGCCGTCGGCCTCGCCGGGGATCAACGGCACCCGGCCGAGCCCTCGCTCGGGCCGCGGTCGTTCGGGGCAGGCACCGGCTTCGCCGGCGCCCGCCGACCCGGGCTCCGGCTCACGCTTCCCCACCGATCCACCGGCGCCGCCGAGCACCCCGCCCGCTCTCCCGGGGCTGCCCGACACCAGCCCGCTCCGCGACGAGACCTCGCCGTTCACCGGTGGTGGGCTGACCCCGCCGGTCGACTCCATCCACACCGGGCAGATCCGGGCGGTGTCGTCGTCGGCGTTGCCCCCGGAGATGCACTGGGCCGCAGACGACGAGGCGCCCGGCGGCCCAACCGGTCCGATCACCTCCCCGTTTGCGGGGCTGAGCTCGCTCCGTCCGCCGCGGCCGGGCCCCGAGGGGGAGCTGGCACCCCATCTCGCCGCCATGAGCCCCGAGGCACGGGCAGCCGTGGAGGCAGCCGTCGGTCCGACCGGGGGATCCGCGGGGGCACGCGGCCCCAGCACCGGTGACGACGTGGCCCAGCGGGGCAGGCTCATCAACTTCCTCTCCTCCGTCCGCTGAGCGACCTGTCGCAGGCAGCCCTCGTCGCCGGGGCCGTGGTGCTCGGCGTCGGGATCGTCGGACCTGCGCTCAACCACGCCATCCTTCGCTGGGTGGGCTGGCGGGTGGTCATGCCGCAGCTGCTGCAGCGCGTACCCGCATCCGGCGAGCTGGGTCGATCCGTGGCGCGATGCCGGACCTGCGGCGATTCGCTGTCGCCGCAGCTGGCGCCCCCCTCCCTGCCGTGGGTCCTGGCCGCGGGGCGCTGCGCCGGGTGTGGCGCGGGCCGGCCCTGGTGGTGCGCGGGCGTGGAGGTGGCCACTGGGCTCACGTTCGGCTTGGCCGCGGCGCGGGCGGGCTGGTCAGCCACCCTGCTGCCGGTGCTCAGCCTGTTCGCCGGGCTGGTGGCGATGTCGACGGTGGACATCTGGGCGATGCGGATCCCCACGCGGTTCGCGCACGCCACCGCGTGCGCGGTGGGTGTGACCATCGTGGCGGCGACCGCGGTCGACAGCGGCATCGACACCGACACGCTGCGGGCCGCGTTGGTGGGGGCGGCGGTCCTCGGCGGCGGCCTGCTGGTGCTGCACCTGATCTCTCCTCGCATGCTCGGCTTCGGAGACGTGCGCCTGGCGACCGTGGCCGGGCTGGTGGTGGGCTGGCTGGCGTGGACGCCCGAGCACCCGGTCCTCGCGCCGGTCGAGGACGCGCTCGACGCCGCGCTGGTGGGTGGCTTCATCGGGGCCCTGGTGGGGATCGCGCTGCTGGCCATGCGTCGGCGCAACGACCCGTTCCCCTTCGGTCCCTCGCTGGCCGCCGGGGCCGCGGTGGTGATCCTGGCTTCGTTGTAGCCAGACAGACCATGTTTCCCGCCCTTGCCGCCTGCGGCGGCGCGCCGCTCGGGCCACGGCGTGTTGTCCCCGCTCCCCCGGCCCGAGCGGCCGCGGGAGCGGAAGGCCTGTCTCGGGCCGGGCCTCGCCTGCGCTCGGCCTCAGCGTCTGTATCGTCGTGCCGTGCTCCGGTTCCTCACCGCCGGCGAATCCCACGGCCCAGGCCTGGTCGCCATCGTCGAGGGCCTGCCGGCGGGCCTTCCAGTCACGCTCGAAGAGATCAGCAACGAGTTGGCCCGGCGCCGGCTCGGGTATGGCCGGGGGCCGCGTATGCGCTTCGAGCAGGACGAGGTCACTTTCGTCGGCGGCGTCCGCCACGGTCGGACGCTGGGCTCCCCGGTGGCGATCGAGGTCGCCAACACCGAGTGGTCGCGGTCGGACCGCTGGCACGAGGAGATGGCGGTGGAGCCGGGCGAGACGCGGGCGCCGCTCACGCAACCCCGTCCCGGCCACGCCGACCTGGCCGGCATGCAGAAGTACGGCTTCACCGACGCCCGCGACGTGCTGGAACGGGCGTCGGCTCGGGAGACCGCGGCACGGGTGGCGGCCGGGGCCCTGGCCAAGGGACTGCTACGACAGCTCGGCATCGAGATCATCTCGCACGTGATCCAGCTCGGGTCGGTGCGGTCGAAGTCGGACGATCGTCCAATGCCCGCCGATCTCGACCGGGTCGATGCCTCGCCCCTGCGGTGCTTCGACTCGGCGGCCGAGGAGGCCATGGTCGAGGAGATCAAGGCGGTCGCCAAGGTGGGCGACAGCCTGGGCGGCGTGGCCGAGGTGCTGGCCTACGGCGTGCCGGTCGGCCTCGGGAGCCACGTCCACTGGGACCGGCGGCTCGACGGCCTGTTGGCCCAGGCGCTCATGAGCATCCAGGCGGTCAAGGGGGTGGAGATCGGGGACGGGTTCGGCGTCGCCGGGCGCCCGGGCAGCCAGGCCCACGACCCCATCGGCTGGGACGCCGACCGCCGTTCCTACCGGCGCACGACCACCCGGGCCGGTGGCATCGAGGGCGGCATGTCCACCGGGGAGCTGATCGTGGCCCGGGTGGCGATGAAGCCGCTGGCGACGCTCAACCGGCCCGTCCTCACAACGGTCGACGTCGTCACCAAACAGGAGACCGTCAGCTTCAAGGAACGGACCGACGTGACCGCCGTGCCCGCCATGGGGGTGGTCGCCGAGACGATGATGGCCCTGGTGCTGGCGGCGGAGGCCCTCCGCAAGTTCGGCGGTGATTCCCTGGCCGAGGTGGTCCGCAACCGGGACGCGTTCGCCACCTCGCTGCGCGGGACCTGATGCACCCGACGGGCGGCGACGGCGGCCGGCGCCGGCACGTCGTGCTGGTGGGGCAGATGGGCGTGGGCAAGACCACGGTCGGGCGGCGCCTGGCCAGGGAGCTGCAGCGGCCGTTCGCCGACGCCGACGAGCAGCTCGAGCTGCGTGCGGGCCGGACCATTCCCGCCATCTTCCGGGACGATGGCGAACAGGCCTTCCGCCGGCTCGAGTCCGAGGTCCTGGCGGACCTGCTCGGCCGGCCCCATCCCCTGGTGGTGGCGGCCGGCGGTGGGGTGGTCACCCGGCCAGAGAACCGCGCCCTCCTGCGACGCCAGGCGTTCGTCGTGTGGCTGCGGGCCTCGCCGGGGTTCCTCGAAGACCGCGCCGATCCCACCCACCGGCCGCTGCTCACCGGTGATCCGGACCCCGCCGCGACCCTCGCACGGCTGATCGCCGCCCGGGCGCCGCTCTACGAGGAGGTCGCCGACGCCACCGTTGACGTCGAGCCGTTCCACGCCGGCGACGACAAGCCCAAGCGGGCGCTGGCCCTCCACATCGCCCGACTGGTCGGTGTCCATGCGGAGGCACCGGGGTGACCGACGAGGTCGTCGTCGAGGTGCAGCTGGGCGAGCGCGCCTACCCCGTCGTCGTGGGCGCGGGCGTGCGGGCCCACCTGGCCGCCCTGCTCGATCCTGCGGCTCGCCGGGTGGCCGTCGTCACCCAGGCCGGCATCGGCTTCGAGGTGGATCCGGGCCGGGAGCACGAGGTGTTCACGATCGGCGGCGGCGAGGGCGGCAAGTCGCTGGCGACGGTCGAGGACCTGTGCCGGGCCTGGTCGCGTTGGGGCCTCACGCGGGCCGACCAGGTTGTGGCCGTGGGCGGCGGTGTGGTCACCGACACGGCCGGCTTCGCGGCGGCCGTCTACCACCGGGGGGTGGGGGTCGTGCACGTTCCCACCAGCCTTCTGGGCATGGTCGACGCCGCCATCGGGGGCAAGACCGGAGTCAACCTGCCCGAGGGCAAGAACCTGGTGGGGGCGTTCTGGCAGCCGAGGGCGGTGCTGTGCGACACCGATGCGCTCGCCACGCTCCCCGAGCGCGACCGCCGGTCGGGCTTGGGCGAGATGGCCAAGTACCACTTCCTCACCGGCGAGGACCTGGCGTCGGAGCCCCTGGTGGGGCGCATCGCCGCCTGCGTGCGCATCAAGGCCGCCGTGGTTGCGGCCGATGAGCGTGAGGACCTGAGGATGGGCACGTCCGGGCGGGCGATCCTCAACTACGGGCACACCCTGGCGCATGCGCTGGAGACGGCCGGGCGCTATGACCTGCGCCACGGCGAGGCCGTGGCCATCGGCCTGGTCTACGCCGCGGAGCTGGCGGCCGAGCTGGGCCGCATCGACGGCGCCCGGGTGGACGAGCACCGGCGGGTCGTGGGCGACTACGGGCTGCCGTCGGTCATTCCTCTCGGTGCCGATCCGGCCGACCTGGTGACGCTCATGAGCCGCGACAAGAAGGCCGTGCGCGGCCTCACGTTCGTGCTCGACGGACCCGACGGGATCGAGGTCGTGCCGGGTGTGGACCCGGGGACGGCGAAGCGGGTCCTCGACCGGATCGTGGGGACGGCATGACCGAGCCGCGGGTGATCCTCGTGCTCAGCGGCCCCAACCTCAACCTGCTGGGCCAGCGCGAGCCGCAGATCTACGGGCGACAGACCCTCGACGACCACGTGGCGGCCGCGCGTCAGGCCGCCGATGCCGCGGGCTTTGCGGTCGAACACCTGCAGTCCAACGCCGAGGGCGAGCTCATCGACGCCATCCAGGCGGCCCGCGACCGGTGCGCGGCGATCGTCATCAACCCCGGGGCCTTCGGCCACTACGCCTGGGGGCTCCACGATGCCCTGGCGACGTTCGACGGCCCGGTGGTCGAGGTCCACATCTCCAACCCCAACGCGCGCGAATCGTGGCGCCACACGTCCGTGGTGGCCCCGGTGGCGACGGGGACGATCGCGGGCTTCGGTGGCCACGGCTACGTCCTCGCCATCGAGGCGGTCCGGCGCCTGCTCGCTTGACGCCGAGCGAACGCGAGGGCCGGCCCGAGACATGCCTCCGCTCCCACGGCCGCTCGGGCCGGGGGAACGGAGAGAAAACGTCGAAGCCCGAGCGGCCCGGCGCCGTGGGCGCCGTGAGCGGGAAGCCAGTCTTCGGCGGCGGCGCATCCGCCACCTACCCTTGAACGGTGACCTTCGACCCCGCCTCGCTCCCGCCGATGGACGTCGCCGATCGGGCCGCTCGGCTGCGGTCGCGGCTCGCCGAGGTTCCCTGCGACGCCCTGCTGGTCACCAACCTGACCAACATCCGCTACCTCACCGGCTTCTCCGGATCGGCGGCGCTGCTGCTGGTGCCCACCGACGACGCGGCCGAGCTCGTGTTCGTGACCGACGGCCGCTACCGCGACCAGGGCACCAGCCAGCTGGCCGCCGCCGGCGTCGAGGCCCGAACGGTGGTCGGCCTCGAGGAGGACGCCCGCCGCCAGGCGCTGGCGAGGGCCGCTGGAGGGCTGGGCCGGCTCGGTCTGGAAGCCGAGAACGTCGCCTGGGCCCAGAAGCGCCGCTTCGGCACCGACTGGTTCCCCGACGCCGAGCTCGTGCCCACCGCGGGCCTCGTGGAGTCGCTGCGGCTGGTCAAGGACGCCGGCGAGGTGGCCCGCATCCGGGCGGCGTGCGAAATGGGGGACGTGGCCCTGGCGGCGGTGCGTCACCGCCTGGGGGAGGGGGCGACCGAGGCCGAGGTGGCGCTCGAGCTGGAATGGCAGATGCGACAGCTTGGGGCCGAGGGCCCCTCGTTCGAGACGATCGTCGCCTCCGGCCCCAACGCCGCCATGCCGCATCACCGCGCCGGGGCACGCCGCATCGTGGACGGGGACCTCGTGGTGCTCGACTTCGGGGCGCTGGTCGACGGCTACCACTCGGACATGACGCGGACGGTGATGATCGGCGACCCCAGCGCCACGCAGTCCCGCATGTACGACGTGGTGCGGGAGGCCCAGGCCGCCGGGGTGGCGGCCGTGAAGGCCGGCGCCGAGGCGAGGGCGGTGGACGACGCCTGCCGGTCGGTCATCCGGGAAGCCGGTTGGGACCAGGCGTTCCTCCACGCCACGGGCCATGGCGTCGGCCTGGACATCCACGAGCCACCACGGGTGGCGAGGACCACCGACGCTATGCTGGCCGACGGCCAGATCGTGACCGTCGAGCCGGGCGTCTACCTCGCCGGGCATGGCGGGGTCCGGATAGAGGACACGGTCGTGGTCACCTCCGAGGGCTGCCGCACGCTGACGCTGGCGCCCAAGGAACCCCACCTGTAGAGATCCGACTGCGCGCCCAGGAGCCGAGCCGATGGCTGCCACAACCACCAACGACCTCAAGCGGGGCATGACCCTCGATCTGCCCGAGGGGCTCTTCCACGTCGTCGACTTCCAGCACGTCAAGCCGGGCAAGGGGCCGGCGTTCGTCCGCACCACGCTGCGCAACGCCCGCACCGGCGGTCAGCTCGAGCGGACCTTCCGGGCCGACGAGCGCGTCGAGCAGGCCGTCGTGGAGAAGAAGGAGATGCAGTTCCTCTACCACGACGGCGACCATTACGTGTTCATGGACAGCGGCACGTACGAGCAGATCCACGTGGGGACTGCAGCCCTGCGGGATGCCACCAAGTACATCGTCGACGGGTCCACGATGGTGCTGCAGTTCTGCAAGGACGAGATCATCGGCATCGACCTGCCCGCAGCGGTCGAGCTGGCGGTGTCCGACACCGAGCCCGGGATCCAGGGCGACCGCGTGTCGGGCGCCCGCAAGTCCGCCACGCTCGAGACCGGGCTGGTCGTGCAGGTGCCCCTGTTCGTCAACTCCGGCGACCGGATCAAGGTCGACACGCGCAGCGCCGAATACCTCACCAGGGCGTAGGCACGGTGACATGAGCGACCTCCAGCCGACCGAGGTGGAGAGCCGGCGGGCGGCCCGGGAGCGGGCGCTGGAGCTGCTGTACGAGGCCGAGGCCAAGGAGGTCGCGATCGGTGAGCTGCTGGACCAGCAGCCCATCGTGCCGGCCGAGCTGGCGGTCGAGCTCGTCCGCGGGGTGGAGGACCACCGCGACCGCATCGACGAGCTGCTCGGCCGGCTGGTCGCCCCCAAGTGGTCGCTGGACCGGCTGGCGGCCGTCGACCGGTCGATCCTGCGGCTCGGCTCCTACGAGCTGCTGGCGGCGCCCGAGCGGTCGACGGCACTGATCATCAACGAGGCCGTCGTGCTGGCGCGCCGCTTCGGCACCGACGACTCCCCGCGGTTCGTCAACGGCGTGCTGTCATCGGTGGCCTCCGAGGTCCGCCCGGAATGAGCCCCTCACGGTGAGCCTGCCCGAGCCCGAGCTCTCCGATGCCGGCTGTGGCATGCGGCTGCGGCGGTGGCGGGACGATCCCGGGGACGTCGCGGCCCTGGTGGCGGCGTGGCGGGATCCGTCGGTGGTCGGCGCCAACCGTGTCCCACCCGACTCGTCGCCCGGCGGTGCCCGGCGATGGATCGCCGGCGAGTCGGAGCGACGGCTCCGCGGCCTGGCGCTGGACCTCGTCATCAGCCCCCTCGACGACGACATCGTGTGGGGTGAGGTCGGGTTGCGGGGCTTCGACGTGGCCGTCCGTCGTGCGGAGATCGGGTGGTGGCTCGCACCCGAAGCCCGTGGCCGCGGGGTGGCTGCGATCGCGGTCGACCTGGTGGCGACCTGGGCGCTCGGCCCGCCGCTGGGGTTGCGGCAGGTGTGGGCCCGCGTCGCCCCGGACAACGCGGCCTCGGCCCGGGTGGCCGCGGCGGCGGGTTTCCGCCTGCTGGGGAGAGCCGGTGGTGCCGACGTGTGGGCCCGGCCTTGACCACCGCGCGGGGATGCGCGTGCAACGCGGGCCGCGCTGCTAACGTGCCCGTCTGACCGTGAAGCGGGTCCTGCGAGACCCGCACGGACAGGACACGGGGAGGTCCCCGATTGGCAGAACGCGAACGCCGTAGCACGCCCCCGTTCGGGGGCGTTTTCCATGCCCGGACCCAGGTGCTCGACGCCGACGACGTCCGCCGGGCCGTATGGCGGATGGCGCACGAGATCCTCGAGCGCAACCACGGGCCCGACCAGGTGGTGCTGATCGGGCTGCAGACCGGCGGGGTGGCCTTCGCCGAGGCGCTGGCCGATGCGCTGGAGAAGATCGACGGTGGCCGGCCGCCGCTGGGCTCGCTGGACGTCGCCTTCCACCGCGACGACATCGGCCTGCGGCCGGTCCTGCCCACGGCGGTGACCGACATCCCGGTCGACCTCACCGGCCAGGTGGTGGTCCTCGTCGACGACGTGCTGTTCACGGGGCGGACGATCCGGGCCGCGCTCGACGCCGTGCACACCTACGGGCGGCCGCAGGCGATCCAGCTGGCGGTCATGGTCGACCGGGGCCACCGCGAGCTGCCGATCAGGCCCGACTACGTCGGGAAGAACCTGCCCACCCGGAGCGACGAGATGGTCAACGCCACCCTCGACGGCGTCGAGCTCGGTGAGGTGGTGAAGGGAAGATGAAGCACCTGCTGGGAATCGAGGGCCTCGAGGGCGACGACATCGAGCACCTGCTCGACCTGACCGACAGCTTCGTCGAGGTGAGCAGGCGCCGGATGCCCAAGGTGCCGGCGCTCCAGGGTCGCACGGTCACCTGGCTGTTCTACGAGGACTCCACCCGGACCCGCCTGAGCTTCGAGCAGGCGGCCAAGCGGCTCTCGGCCGACACCCTGAGCTTCTCGGTGTCGGCGTCGTCGGTGAACAAGGGCGAATCACTGCGGGACACGGTCGAGACCATCGAAGCGATGGGCGTCGACGCCATCGTGGTGCGCCACCGCTCCGCCGGCGTGCCCCACCAGATCACCAACTGGGTGTCGGGCAGCGTGATCAACGCCGGCGACGGTTGGCACGAGCACCCCACCCAGGCGCTGCTCGACTGCTACACGATGCGCGAGCACCTGGGTGGTGTCGACGGGCTGCGCATCGCGGTGGTCGGCGACGTGAAGCACAGCCGGGTGGCACGCAGCGACGCCTGGGCGTTCACCAAGCTGGGGGCCGAGATCACGCTGGTGGCGCCCCCGACGTTGCTGCCGCCGAGCCTCGAGGGCTGGCCCGTGGCGGTCAGCCACGACCTCGACGCGGTGCTGCCGAAGGTCGACGTCGTGTACCTGCTGCGGATGCAGCGCGAGCGCATGACCGAGGCGCTGGTGCCGTCGCTGCGGGAGTACACGGCGCGCTACGGGCTCACCCGCTCGCGGGTCGACCTGCTGGGCGACAAGGCCATCGTGATGCATCCCGGTCCGATGAACCGGGGCGTCGAGATCGCCGCCGACGTGGCCGACCTGCCCCGTTCGGTCGTGACGGACCAGGTGCGCAACGGCGTGGCGGTCCGGATGGCCGTGCTGTTCGAGCTGCTGGGATCGGGAGGCGAACGTTGAAGTCGGTACTGATCCGCGGGGGCCGGGTCGTCGATGCCGGCGGCGAACGGGTGGCGGACGTGGCCGTCGAGGACGGTCGCATCGCCGCCGTCGTGGCCGATGGGTCCGATCTCGCCGCCGACGTCGTCCTCGATGCCGGAGGGTGCGTCGTGGCGCCGGGCCTGGTCGACCTCCACACCCACCTGCGCCAGCCGGGCCGGGAGGAGGCGGAGACCGTCGAGACGGGAGCGCGTGCCGCCGCCTTGGGCGGGTTCACATGCGTGCTCGCCATGCCCAACACGGATCCGCCGATCGACTCCGCCGGCGTCGCCCGCGAGGTGCTGGAGCTCGGCCGTGACACCTGCTGCGACGTGCGCACGTCGGCCGCCATCACCGTCGGACGGCAGGGTGCCCAGCTGACGCCCATGGCCGAGCTGGCGGCGCTGGGCGTGCGGTTCTTCACCGACGACGGCAACGGGGTTCAGGACGGTCGGCTCATGCGCCGCGCCCTCGAGTACGCGCGGGGCCTGGGCGTCACGCTGGCGCAGCATTGCGAGGACGACGTGCTGGCGGCCGGCGGGGCCATGCACGAGGGCGCGTGGTCGTCCCGGCTCGGCATCCCCGGCCAACCCGCGGAGGCCGAGGAGCTGATGGTCATGCGCGACATCGCGCTGGCCCGCCTCACCGCCGGCCGGGTCCACTTCCAGCACCTGTCGACCCGTCGCTCGGTGGAGCTGGTGGCGGCGGCCAAGGCCGAGGGCCTGCAGCTGACCTGCGAGGCCACGCCGCACCACTTCACGCTGACCGACGAGTGCTGCGCGTCCTACGACCCGGTGTTCAAGGTGAACCCGCCGCTCCGCACCGAGGACGACGTCGCCGCCGTCCGCGCTGGGCTTGCTGACGGGGCCATCGATTGCATCGCCACCGACCACGCCCCGCATGCGCCGGAGGCCAAGGAGCAGCCGTTCGACCAGGCGCCGCCGGGCATGCTCGGCCTCGAGACGGCGCTGGCCCTGGCGCTGACGCACCTCGACCTGCCGATCGTCGACCTGCTGGCGCTGCTGTCGTGGCACCCGGCGGCGCTCCTGGGGGTGAGCGATCGCCACGGTGGCCCGATCGAGGCGGGTCGGCCCGCCAACCTGTGCGTGGTCGACCCGGCGGCGGCCTGGGCGGTCGACCCGACGGCGCTGGCGAGCCGCAGCCGGAACACCCCCTACGCAGGGATGACGCTCACCGGGAGGGTCCGCCACACCCTGCTGGCGGGCGAGCCGGTGGTGGTCGACGGTGAGGCCCAACGGTGAGGGCTAGATATGCGTTAGATTGCATGACTATGCAAGCAGGCCAGCCGATCACCGGAGCCGTGCGGGACGGGATGCTCGTGCTGGCCGACGGGACCAGCTTCGAGGGCGAGCTCGTCGGTGCAGAACCGGCCGGGGGCGTCGCCACCGGCGAGGTGGTCTTCAACACCGTCATGT
>JBKPHE010000228.1:0-6519 GCA_046744485.1 Actinomycetota bacterium
AGCCTGTTCACCGCCAAGACCCACGTCAGCCGCATCCTCACCAAGCTCAACGCCCGCGACCGAGCCCAACTCGTCATGCAGGCCTACGAAACCGGCCTCGTCACCCCCGGCAACTGAGCCGACACATCGCTGCGGTGCGGGGATGAGCACGCCGTTTGCACCCGATCACCTCCCGCTCATCGCGAGCCGTTTGGGCCGCGGCCGATGCGATCGGAGCCGTGTCCCGAGCCCAACAGGACAACGGTCCCGACGGCCCAACACGCGATCCGATGGCGTCACCGGTTCCGGACCGCGCGATAACGCGCAAGTGCCGATCCGATTGTCAGTCCCGAGCCGCACCGGTTCGGCCTTCCCGGGCGCTCGATAACGACGGCCTCCGATCGATGATGGAGGGGCACACAGCCGGCGAGGACGCCGTGCCGGTGGCGACAGGACTCGCACATGGTCGGCGATCGGGACGGGAGCCAAACGACGAACGGGTCCCGCCCGACGGCACGAGTCGGCACCCGGCGAAGCTGCCCCAGAACGACGCTCGGAACGCCCCCGCGAACGCCCCAGAATGCCGGGTCGTCGGCCCCCCCATCCCCAATCGTCAGCGTGAGCGGTAACGCTCAACGACGAAGCACTCCCCGAACTTCGCTCCCACGATGGCAAGGCAGCCTGACTGGCGCGGAGACGAGACGTGACGATCTGACCGGATGCCCCCGAACGGCATCGTCGGGATGAGTGGCCGGCGCGTTGGCGCGGGACCCCCCAGCGCCATGCAGTCGGAGGAACGTCAGCGATCGTCGGGAACGACGTGGTCGTCGATCGAGACGTGGCGGTGGGATGGGAGCGCCTGGGCGACGTGCCGGGCGGGTGGCTGGGCGGTCCTCGCTAGCCCTCTTCGTTCGATCGCGACCGCTACGCGGGCGCCAGGCGAACGGCTGTGCCGCTGGCGCTGACCATGAGCATCGAGCCGGCGATCGTCTCATAGTCGAGGTCCACGGCGACGACGGCGTCACCACCGCGGCTGGTGGCCTCGGCTTCCATCTCGCTGAAGGCGATGTCGCGGGCCCGCTTCAACTCGCGCTCGTAGGCCGCAGCACGCCCGCCGACGATGTCGCGTATGCCGGCGAATACGTCCTTGAACACGTTGGCACCGAGAATCGCCTCCCCGGTCACAATCCCGAGGTACTCCGTTGTCGCCCGGCCGTCGACCGATGGCGTAGTGGTCACGATCATTCCGCGAGCCTACGAGCCCCACCCGGCGTCCCTGCGCGGTCCTCTGACAGTTGTGGTCCACCCCTCACGTCATCGCCACACGACGAGCGGGCCGCGCCGGCGCAGACCAATCGTCCGGTGACCGTCGATCGATTTGTCGCCCTCCGCCAGCTCCGGCGCCCGATGCCGTGCTGCCCAGCCGGTATTGACGCGCCATCGAGTGGAACGCAGCGACCACAACGGCCGGGCCCCACCATCCGCCGCAGCGATGGCACCGCCCTGGCCAGCATCCTCCAATGCCCTCCCAATCAGCTGCCTGCCCGGCTGCGCGACCTCAGAGACTGCTGAGCACGTTGTCTCGTAGCCCGTGCCCGCAAGGTCGGTCGGCGCGTCGTGCCGTCGGCCACTCAGCCCTTGGGCGGATGGGGGTCGTTGCCGTAGCGGTTGCGGCTCCCGATCTCACCGTCCTTGTTGTGGATGATGTGCTCGGTCCGCTCGCGCCGAGCGGTCTCTCGTCCAGCCGCCTGCGCGGCCGCCTTCGTTGGAAAGACCTTGCTTACCCGGGCGGCGCCTTCGCGGCGGTTGGCCCAGCCCCCGCCGTGGGGGACCGTGTGAATGGCCGGCTTCTTCACCATGGTGAGCCTCTCCTGGCAAGTGCTCCGATGCGGAGATTCTGCCCTGATGACCCGGCTTCGGCTCGGGTCGCCGCGCCGGTCATAGCAGCGGTCCGTCTCGCCACCGTCGCTCGTACGATCAGCGGTAGGAGCGGCCAAAGGAGGAGCCGGTCGAGTCGAGCAACTCCCGAAGCTGGACTCGTGTAGTCCCCCCCCGCCGCTCGGTCGCCGGAGCCATGGAAGGGGTTCGGTTGGTACGGACCGTACGTTGGTGCCTCGAACGCCGAGCGGCGCCAGAGGCGCCGATCGGTGCGCCGTGGCGGTCTTAGGGGCGATGATGTTCTGTCGCGGCGTTCTGTGTTTGATCGACGTGGGGCGGATCGGCAGATGGGTACTCGTCCAGGCGATGCGGATTGACCGTCCGCTCGCGATCGCGAGCGCCCGTCAACACTTGGGACGGGTCTCTGCTCAGCCGGAGCCGTTTCCCTTGGTGGTATCCGCGTCCTCACGCGTTGCCCGACCGCACTTCGGTCACCCGGACGGGTACCCCGGCGGCCGGTGCGTTGGCGGCGACGCCGGTGGCCGCGATGTGTCTGTTCAGCGGCTCGAGAGCCGTGCGCTGCACCAGGCGCACGATCGCGACCTTGATCTCGAACTTGGCGAGCCCGAACCCGATGCAGCGCCGGTAGCCGCCACCGAACGGCACCGACGCGAACGGCGGAGGATCGAGGTAGCCGGGGTCATCGGGTAGCCAACGCTGGGGACGGAACGCCAGGGGTTCGGGCCACAGGTCGGGCAGTCGGTGCGTCACGTAGGGGCTGTAGAGCACCATCCGGCCGGCGGGGATTGTCCATCCATCGATCTCGAAGTCACGCAACGAGCGGCGGGCGACCAGAGCGGCGGCGTGCAGCCTTAGTACCTCCCGCACTACGCCGTCGAGGTAGGCGAGACGGGGCAGGACGTCGGGCGTGATCTGATCATCACCGACGGCCTCGGCGACCTCCTTGGCCACCCTGTGCCACACGTCGGGTCGGGTCACGAGCTCGTGCACGGCCCAGCCGACGGCCGCGCTCGTCGTGTCGTACCCGGCCGCAACCAGGCTCACCACCTCGTCGCGCAGCTCCGTGTCCGACAGCCCGCCATCCCTCCCGGTGCCTTGCATGTCCCGGAGTTGGTCCTGTTCCGTCGGGCATCTTGGATCGACCGTCGAGTTGGTGGGCACGCCGGCATCGAGCAACAGGTCGAGGACGTCGTGGCCCGCGCCGTCGGAGTCAGCCGAGGCGTGAGCGACACGGCGTCGGGCGATCTCCGCGTAGACGATCTCGTCGGCCCGCCTACGGGCCCGCATCGCCCGCCCGTAGCGGGTGAGTGGCTGGTCGATGTGGACCAGCTGGTGGTGCAGTGGCAGGTTCACGAAGTCGAGCGCGCCCTGCAGCAGCTCGCCCAGTTCGTCCGCTCGGGCACGGAGACGTTGTCCGAACAAGGCCAGGATCACGATGCGTCGCACGGCTAGGCGCAGATCCGCGTAGGCGTCGATCACTGTGCCAGCCATCCAACCGTCGATGATCCGGTCGATCTCCTGCTGCATGAGCGCCACGTGGCCCTCGATGTGCCGCCGGCCGAAGGCCGGTTGCACCAACCGCCGCCGTCTTGCGTGCTCGTCACCGTCGGTCACCACCAGCGCCGTGTCACCCACCACGGGGACCAGCACCCGAAAGCCGTCGCGCCATAGGAAGCCATCCGGGTCTGTCGCCAGGATGTGCTCGTTCGCCTCGCGCCCGAACAGGTACACATACCGCAGGGGGCCGACGCCCAATTCGACGACCGGCCCGTACCGCCCGTACAGGTCGAGCACACCGCCATAGAGATCACGGCTCAGAGCACGGGCCCAGCGAGCCTGCGCGAAAGGGCTGCGCGGACCGGGAAGCCGGGACACGTTCGGACCCTACCGGGGGCTCCTACGGCCGTCCGAACCGAGGCCGTCCCGGGACGTCCAGGGGTGCCTCGGGGTCAGCCCCGATCTCGTGGCTCTGCCCAGCGCGTGACGAGCCTCACTGAGGGTGCGAGCGAGATGGCGAGTCCGCGTTGGCATGTTCAGGGCGTCAGCGCCCGTAGCTGCCCGTGAGGCGACCTTCTGCGAGCAGTTTGCCTTCCGCCGCCCGCTTGACGTCGCTGGCCGACGCCTCGGCCTCCACTACAAGCGGGTCGGACAGCGCAAGGAGCGTGAATACGTAGCGGTGGGGATCGCTGCCCCTCGGCGGGCAGGGGCCGCCCCAGCCCGCCCGGCCGAAATCGTTGCGCCCGGCGCGCGCCTGGACGGGCACGTCCCCTTCGCCCAGTCCCGACAGGCCGCCATCGAGTCCCCACAGCACCCAGTGCACGAACGTGCCACCCGGCGCGTCGGGATCCTCGACGAGCAGGGCCAGCTCGACCGTGCTCGAGGGCACCCCTGACCACTCGAGAGGCGGTGAGACGTCGTCACCGTCGCAAGTGAAGCGACGAGGAATGCTGTCGCCATCTGCGAAGGCCGAGCTGCGCAGCGTGATGGTCATGGGCGCCTCCGGCACGGGAACGTCATCACAATCATTGCCGCACGAGGCCGCCACGGCGACGACCAGCAAGCGATCGCTATCCGAGCCATCGACGCCAGCTTCGCTCCTCGAGAACGCGCGCTGACGCAAGTGGCTGGCCCTACCTGTCGCTTGGCCGTCGATGGCGAGGTCAGCCGCGCCAGGCGCGAGGACGCTACCCAAGGACAGCTGGCTAGAGCTCGACGCGCGGTCAAACGTGCTCGTCGGCCGAGGCGTCTAGCGGGGCGCTGACTCAGCTCTGGATGGCATCATCGCTCCCGAGGAGACAGGCGAGGTCGCCGGATGTGCGTCTCCTTCCGCGTCTCGCGTCGATGGTGGGTACGAGCTGCGACAATCTGGCGGTGTCTGTCGGTACCGAGGGCTGGTACCCGCGTTCCTTCGTGTTGACCGACATCGTGGATTCGGTGTCGTTGTGGGAGCGTGATGCCACGGTGATGTCGGCGGCGGTCGCGCAACACGACGTGATCGTTGAGCGGGCGGTCGTCGCGGCCGGCGGGGAGCTGGTGCGGAGCAAGGGTGAGGGCGATTCGACGTTCTCGGTGTTCGCCCGTCCGGCCCAGGCAGTTGTGGCGGCGGACGCCGTACAGAGGGCGATCGCCTCCCAGGCTTGGCCTACAGCGGCGCCGTTGCGGCTTCGGGCCGGGGTGCACACTGGCGACGCCGAGCCTCGCGATGGCGATTGGTACGGCCCAGCGGTGAACCGTGCGGCGCGGCTGCGGGCCTTGGCAGATGCGGGTCAGACGCTGTGAGCATCCCCCCGTTGGACGGACACCTCGTATAGGAGGAAGTCCATGTCCAGCAAGCGCAAGTCCAGGGGCGGGCGGCCCTCGAAGTTCCCGCCCGAGTTCCGCAGAGACGCGGTTGCGATGGTGCTCGACGAGTCTCGTTCGATCGCGGAGGTGGCCCGAGCGACCGGCGTGAACCCGGGCACCCTGGGGAACTGGGTGGGCCAGGAACGCGTCGAGCGCGGCGAACGCGACGGGCTCACGGTCGATGAGCGGTCCGAGCTCGCTGAGCTGCGCGCCGAGTGCGCGCAGCTGCGGATGGAACGAGATCTTCTCAAACGATCTCTGGCCTTCTGGGTGAAGGAGACGTCGACACCGTGACCCGCTATGTGTGTGTCGACGACCAGAAGGCGGCCGGGTTCCCGGTGACTGCGGCGTGTGCAGCGGCCGGCGTGTCCACGTCGGGCTACTACGACTGGTGCGAACGCGAAGCGGCCGGGCCAACCCAGCGTCAGCTCGCCGAGGCCGAGCTGGTGGCGCTGATGCGCCAGCTCTTCGACGAGGCCGACGGCAACTACGGGGTGCCGCGCATGTACAAGGCGCTGCGCCACGCCGGGCTCGTCGTGAATCGCAAGCGCGTCACCCGCCTGATGCGCCTTCATGGCATGGCCGGCCGACACCGGCGCCGGACGTGTCGCACCACCTTCCCCGGCCCCGACGGCTACCACATCCCCGATCTGGTCGAACGACGGTTCGCGCCCGGCGCCCCGGACGTGGCGTGGTGCCAGGACATCACCTACATCCCCACCCGGGAGGGCTGGCTGTACCTGGCCTCGGTGCTCGATCTCGGTTCCCGGCGGCTGTTGGGCTACTCGATGGCGGACCACATGCGCACCGAGCTCGTCCTCGACGCCCTCACCATGGCCGTGGGTGCCCGAGGTGGAGACCACGCCGTGGCCGGCGTCATCGCGCACGCCGACCGGGGCAGCCAGTTCACCAGCAATGACTACATCGACTTCTGCCACGACCGGCAGATGCGCCCGTCGGCAGGCGCCACGGCGGTGTGCTGGGACAACGCGGTGGCCGAGTCGTTCTGGGAGAGCCTCAAGCGAGAGTGCCTCCAGGACCGCGTCTTCGCGACCCGGGCCGAGGCCCGCCGGGCGGTCTTCCGCTGGATCAACTGGTACAACACCTACCGCCCTCACTCCGCCCTCGGCATGCTCACACCCGCCGAGTTCGCGGACCACTGGAGGCAGACGAACCAACCGCAGCTCTCGTAGCGAGTGGACCTACCAACGGGGTCCGGTCACAACCCTTCTTCACGGGCTCTCGCATCCACGAGTCAAATGCAACGACGAGTCCGCCCGGCGGGCACGAGTTTAGATC
>JBKPHE010000157.1:0-6693 GCA_046744485.1 Actinomycetota bacterium
AATCCATTTCGTCGGCAGCGTCAGATGTGTATAAGAGACAGGTCCACGACTGCGGGCGGCTCATCAACCCCCGCATCGTCGAGGGCCAGATCCACGGCGGGGTCGCCCAGGGGGTGGCGGGCGCCCTCTACGAGCGGCTCGTCTACGACGGCTCGGGCAACCTCACCAACGCCAGCTTCATGGACTTCCTGATGCCGTACCTCAGTGAGGTGCCCACCCCGGTGGTCGGCCACGTGGAGACGCCGTCGCCGCTCAACCCGCTGGGGATCAAGGGTGCGGGCGAGGCCGGTGTGATCCCGGGCTCGGCGTGCCTGGCCGCCGCCATCGAGGACGCCGCTGGCGTGCGCATCGACCGGATGCCCATCTCGCCACCGGAGCTCTGGGCCTTGCTCGGCGAGAGGGCGGCGAGGTGAAGACGACGTTCTCGGTGTCGGCCACGCCGGAGGCATGGTCGGCGCTGGCCGACCCGCAGCGTCTCGCCGCCGCACTGCCCGGTTGCCGGTCGGTCACCCGCGATGCCGACGGCGACGGAACGCTCCACGTCGTGACCGAGGTCGCCGTGGCTTCGGTGCGGGGCCTGTGGGCCGGCACTGTGGCGCCCGTGGACGGCGACGCCGTGCGCGTGCGGGGCTCCGGGGCGCCGGGCGCCGTGGACCTGACGGTGCGCGCCGACCCCGGGCGCACGGCGCTGACGGTCGAGGGCACGGTCGACGGCCCGCTCGCTACCGTCGGCTCGGCCGTGCTGACCGCGGCGGTCAGGCGGATGGCCGAGGACATGTTGGCCGGGGCGACCGGAATCCACGGGTCCCCCACCACCCAACCCGTTTTCCCCGCGGGATCGATCGTGGGGGCAACCATTCCCGCGGGGAAAGCCACGGGGGGCGGTCGGCGCCGACTCTCTCGCTCGGCGGCCGTCGTGGGCGTGGTCGCCGCGATCGTGGCCGGCCTTCGCCGGGTACGCCGGAGGGCCCGATGACCCCGTTCGTCGCCGCCGCCCTGCAGGTCGCACCTGCGGCGGGCCCGCTGACCGCCGACACCGTCAAGGCCAACCTCGAGACCGCAATCGACCTGGCGCACCGTTGCGTCGACGCCACGGGCGCCGCCCTCGTGGTGGCGCCGGAGACGGTCACCACGGGGTTCGCCCCCGGCCTCGACGCCACCGACCTCTGGGATCTGCTAGGTCCGATCCCGGGGCCGCTCACCGAGGGAGCCCAGGCATGCGCCGCCGAGCTGGGGGTCCTGCTCGTGTGGCCGACCTACGAGGCCGGCACCGACCCGGGCGTCGTCTACAACGCCGCCGCGGTGATCGGTCCCGATGGCGACGTGTTGGGCACGTACCGCAAGACGCACCTGTTCCCGACCGAGCGGCAATGGGCCACACCGGGCGACGACGTGCTGGTCGTCCCCACCCCCCTCGGGCGCCTGGGCAGCGTGATCTGCTTCGACGGCGACTTCCCCGAGCTGGTGCGCATCGAGGCCGGGATGGGGGCACAGGTCGTGGTGCGCCCGTCGGCGTTCCTCCGGGCTGCCGACATCTGGGAGCTCACCACTCGGGCGCGGGCCTACGACAACCACGTCTACGTCGTGGCTCCCAACGCCGTCGGCGTCGACCCCGGCGGGTTCGTGTACTTCGGCAACTCGCTGATCGTGGGGCCGACCGGCGAGGTCCTGGCCCGGGGGACGAGCCAGCCGGGCTGGGTGTCGGCCACCATCGGGCTCGACCCCATGGCGACCATCAGCCCGGGGTCGTCGGTCCGCCAGGGATTCGACCACTTGGCCGAGCGCAACCTGGCCCTGTACCGGCGCCATCGTGACGTGCTCGAGGCCGAGGCGGGATCGGCGTTCCCGTTGCCGGAGAAGGAATGACCGCGAGCGGCGTGCGGCTGGGGATCGACACGGGCGGCACGTTCACCGACGTGGTCGTGCTCGACGAGGCGACCGGCGCGCTCACCACCACCAAGACGCCGTCGACGCCCGCGGACCACTCGGCGGGATTCCTCACGGGTGCCGAAAAGGGTTTGGCGGCCGCCGGCGCAGCGTGGCCGGGCGTGGTGTCCGTGTTCCATGGCACGACCGTGGCCACCAATGCACTCCTCCAGGGCGAGGTGGCCGGGCTCGGCTTTCTCACCACCGCCGGGTTCCGGCACCTGCTCGAGATCGGTCGCCAGAGCGTTCCCGACGGCTACGGCAACTCCTACTTCTGGGTGAAGCCCGACCGCATCGTGCCGCTCCACCTCGTGCGGGAGGCGCCCGAGCGCCTCGACGCGACCGGCGAGGTCCTCCAGCCGCTCGACGACGCTGCGGTCGTGGCCCAGGCCGAGTGGTTCCGGGACCACGGCGTCACCGCGGTCGGTGTGTGCCTGCTGCACGCCTACGCGAATCCCGCCCACGAGCTGCGGGTGCGGGACCTGTTCGCCGACACCTACCCCGAGTGCTCCGTGTCGATCAGCTCCGACGTGCTGCGCGAGTACCGGGAGTACGAGCGCTCGGTCACCACCCTGGTGGACGCCTTCGTCAAGCCGTCGGTCGCCAGGTACGTCGAACGCCTGGCCGCGCAGCTGGCCGAGCGGGCGGGAGAGGGCGTGCCCTTCTTCGTCATGAAGTCCAACGGCGGCGTCACGTCGGCCGACCAGGTGGCCCACAAGCCCATCACCACGGTGCTGTCGGGCCCTGCCGCGGGTGCGCTCGGCGCTGCCGCGGTCACGCACGCCGCGGGCTTCGACGACGTGGTGACACTCGACGGCGGCGGGACCTCCACCGACGTGGCGGTCATCCGCTCCGGGGCGCCGTCGCTCACCACCGAGGCGACCATCGGACGGTTTCCGGCCAAGGTGCCGATGATCGACATCGTCACCGTCGGGGCCGGGGGCGGATCGATCGCCTGGGTGTCGCCCGAGGGGACCCTCAAGGTGGGCCCGCAGTCGGCGGGCGCCGACCCGGGACCCCTGTGCTACGGCAGGGGCGGCACCGAACCCACGCTGACCGACGCCGCGCTGGTGCTCGGGCGCATCCCGGCACACCTCCTCGCCGGCGAGATCCCCCTCGACCGCGGCGCCGCGGAGTCGGGCATCGACGGGTTGGCCGGCGAGCTGGGGCTCACACCCGCGGCATGCGCCGAGGGGATCCTCGAGATCTGGGCGTGGAACCAGGCGAACGCCATTCGCCAGGTCACCGTCCGCCGGGGGATCGACGTGCGCGATCTGGCGCTGTGCGCCTTCGGCGGCTCCGGGCCCCTGCAGGCCGCCCGGCTGCTCGACGTGCTGGGACTCGCTGCCGCGGTCGTCCCACCCGACCCGGGAAACCTCTGCGCCTTCGGTCTGCTCACGGTCGACGTCCGCATCGACGACGTCCGCACGTTCGTCGCCAAGCACGCAGAGCTCGATCTCGTGGCGCTTGCCGACGTGTACGGGGAGCTCGAAGGCGAGGCCGGGTCGGCACTGGCTGCGGAGCGGTTCGACGTCGCCGACCAGCGGTTCCTGCGCTCGGCCGACCTGCGCTACGACGGCCAGGCGTTCGAGGTCCGTGTCGACGTGCCGGGTGGTCCGATCGACGCTGACTGGGCCGCGGACGTGCTCCGCCGCTTCCACGACGAGCACGAACGCCTCTACGGCTACTGCTATCGGGACCGGCCCCACCACGGCGTCGAGTGGGTCAACGTCCGCCTGGCCGGCGTCGGGCCGCTGGAGGCGCCCACCATCGCGCCTGTCCGCGTCGGCACCGGCAAGGTGGCGACGACCGGCGTGAGGCCCGTGTTCTTCGACGGGTCCTGGCACGACACGCCGGTGGTGTGGCGGGGCGACCTCGGCGCCGGCGACGAGGTACCGGGACCGGCGATCGTCGAGGAGTACGGCTCGACCCTGCCGGTGCCGCCCGGGGTGCAGGTCGCGGTGGACCGCCTCGGTGCCCTCGTCGTCCGGCGATAGGGCAGGGCGAGCTCAGGGCGAGGTCGGCTGCCCGCCCCCGCCGTCACACCAGCCCTGCACGTAGCCTGCCCGGTAGCGGGTCTGGGGTCCGACGGTCGCGTCGTCGTCGTCCTCGTCGGCCGGGCTGGGGGCCGGGGCGCCGTCGATCCGGTACGGGAGCGCTTGCTCGGCGTCGTGGCGCCCTTCGAGATACCCCGCCTCATCCACGATGAGCGTTGCCCCGCACGGGTCGCTGGTCCGGTGTTCCGACGAGGGGCACGCAGGGTCCGCCCGGCACGCCTCGGTCGAACCGACGGCCGGCTCCGGGTCGTCGCCGCTTGCCGCCACGGTCGATGTGTCCACGGCGACCGGGGCTTCGGTCGTGGCCGTCGCCACCGTGCTCGGGGCTTCCGTGGTCGTCGCCCGGCTGGGGGCCGATCGAACGGCTTCGCTCGGCACGGTTGTCGACCGCGCCGCCTCGGCTCTCGTCGTCTTGCCTTCGCCACCAGCGTGCAGGGCGACGATCCCGAGGATCGCCGCCAGGCTCATCGTCATCACGGGGAGCCCGACCAACAAGCGCCGCTGGTTGCGGGTCGTGCGTTTCGTCGCCATCTCGTGTCCCTCACTTCTTCCGCCGCTCGGACAACCAACAGACGCCGATCGACACGATTTGGTTGACCGCCGGTGCGAACTGGTCGTAGCCATGCGGCGTATGACCGCACAGCTACGACCAGAACGGGACTCGCCGGTGTGACCGACGTCGACCCCGTGCTGCTCGAGATCGTCGAGGGGACGCTGGCGTCGATCGAGGCCGAGGTGGAGGACCAGATCGGGCGCACGTCGCGATCCCCGATGATCCGCGACCAGCACGACTTCCGCGCCGGGGTCCACGACCGGCGGCTCCGCAAGCTGACGGGACGGTCGTACTCGGCGCTCGTGCACCCGGTGGTGCGCGACTTCCCGGTCGACGCCATGCGGCCGGGCGACGTCTACTTCCACAACGACGTCTACCTGTCCGAGGGCGGCATCGGCCACCTGCCCGACCTGTGCGTCACCGTGCCGGTCTTCCACGAGGGCGAGGTCGTGGCGTTCGTCCAGGCGTTCGGTCACCACGACGACATCGGGGGGTCGGTCCCGGGGTCAATGCCGTCGCACGCCACGTCGGTGTTCGAGGAGGGGCTCATGGTGCCGCCGGTGAAGCTCTACGACGCCGGAGTGCCCAACGACGGCGTCATCCGCATCCTGACCCGCAACTCACGCATGCCCGACTCGATCGCCGGCGACCTGGACGCCGAGTGCTCGGCTTGCCTCATGGGCGCCGCCCGGCTGGCCGACGTCTTCGCCCGCTACGGCCGCCCGGCGGTGGATGGCTGCTTCGACGCCATCGTGGCGTCGTGCGCCGAGACGTTCCGCCGCGAGCTGCTGGCCAAGATCCCCGACGGCACGTGGACGTGGGAGGACTACGCCGAGCACGACGGCGTCGACGAGCCCCGGCTGCACCGCCAGCGCATCACGCTCACCAAGACGGCCGGCAAGCTGCTTCTGGACCTCACCGGCACGAGCCCCCAGGCCAAGGGCCCCATCAACCACGCCGGCAACTATGCCGACGGCAACTTCCTGAAGAAGTGGCTGGCCCCGATCCTGCGGAACCTGGCCGACACGCCGGAGCGCATGGCCCAGCTCGACGTCAACGAGGGTGTCGTCGAGCTGATCGACATCCGCTTTCCGCCGCCCGGCACGCTGGTGACGCCCGAGTTCCCGGCGCCAACCAACGCGCGGACCTTCGTGATCCTGCGGCTGCTGGGTGTTCTGGCCGGCGTGATCGCCAAGGCGGTCGACGGCTACATGCCCGCCGACCAGGAGACGATCCGCTACACGGGCATCTCGGGCCACGACCCCGACGGTCGCTGGTACCTCAACCGCGAGATCCTCGGTGGCGGCTCCGGCGGCCGCTACTACGCGGACGGCAGCGACACCATCCACGTGGTGCCCGAGTCGCGCAACCTGCCGGTCGAGTTCGTCGAGACCCGGTTCCCGGTGCGGGTCGAGGCCCTGGCGCTGGCCACCGACTCGGGCGGCGCCGGGACGTTTCGCGGTGGGCTCGGCTACCGCAAGGAGATCCGGGTGCTCAACGACGCCAGCTTCATGTCGGTCGCCGACCGCTCCATCCTGTCGTGCTGGGGTGTGCGCGGTGGCCGCGCGGGCACGCCGTTCCGGGTCACCATCGACCCCGGTGGGCCTGCCGAGCGGGTGATGCCCGGCCTGTGCGACTGGGAGCCGGTCGCCGCGGGCGAGGTGATCCGCATCGAGACGACGGGCGGCGGCGGCTGGGGCGACCCACTCGAACGCGACCCGGGCCCCGTGGCGGTCGACGTGCTCCAGGGCAAGGTCAGCCGGGCGGCGGCCCGCGACGACTACGGCGTGGTCTTCGAACCCGACGGCGGCGACCCCGTGGTCGACGAGGCCGCCACCACCGAGCTCCGGGCCCGCCTCGCCGCCGATCGCGGCCGGCCGACGATGTTCGACCGCGGCCCCGGCTATCCCGTTCTCGCCGGCGGCGCCACCCACGCCGAGGTGGACGGGGCCGACGCGGTCACGCCACCGGCCGGCGGGCGGTCCGCGTGACTGCGGGCGAGGTGATGGCACCCGCCGACGCCTGGCGGCGGCACGGGTTCTCGGGTGCCGCCTCCGCTCTCGCCACCGCCGGCACGCTGCCCCGCGCCTGGACGGCCCGGTGGGCGGGCGCCCCGGGTGCCCCGACACTCGCCGGGCCCGACGGCCGCTGGCTGAG